>JAAYVR010000090.1 GCA_012517065.1 Verrucomicrobiota bacterium
ACTGCATCCGCGGCGGTGCGTCAGAAACCAGTGGCATCAGCGGCGGGATCGAATGAGGCTATACGGGGACAGACACACAGTTTGCGCATCCCAGCCGGTGAATGTTCGGGCGGCGGATATGAGTGATCTAAACTGGGCATACGGTCGGTCGTCGGGTTGATGCGGCCGAGGACGGCCGCGCGCCCGACCGTCGGTGTTTGCTCCAACGCGCCGGCAGGAGCGCGGCGATTCTTCGCCGGACCCAGCCGGTGTATGTTCGGTGGTCCGATTTGCGTGATCGAAACGTGTCCTATGATCGATCGTCAGGCTGGCGGCCGAAATGTGGGGACAGACACGTTGTTGGTTCGGAGCGGCGCGGGTCGCCCCTTGGCGTAGGTGCCGATATGGGGACAGACACGTTGTTTGTGCATAAGGCAAAGCGGCAGCAAGCTGCCGCACTCCAAGCGCTTCGCGCCTTCCAACGCCCACTGCATCCGCGGCAGCGCGTAGGAAACCATTGGGATCAGCGGCGCGATCGACTGATGCCATATGGGGACAGACACGTTGTTTTCTACGTCATGCCTATATGGTTCCAGGCACGTTGGTTGCGCATAAAACAAAGCGGCAGCAAGCTGCCGCACTCCAAGCGCTTCGCGCCTACCAACGCTCACTGCATCCGCAGCAGCGCGTGGGAAACCATCGGGATCAACGCGCCCTTCCTTGCGACGGAGTCGCAGGGCACATTTTCCAGCCCGGCGTGGCTGAAGGTCCGGGGGGGTTAAGAGCCGGGGGCGTTGCCCGTCAGGCAACTTTGGTTCCGGCTACGCCGGGCTGCGGACAATGCGGGTTATTGGGCCTGCAGCAACGACGCTGATTCAGCGTCAAGGTAAAGTGTGCAATGACTTTGCCGTCGCAAAATGGATGCGGGACAAAGAGTTGTTATGGGGCCTTTCAAGGCTTTTTGAACTGCCTCTGCTTTGCGGCGTTCCGGCACAACACAAATCATCTTCTTCGCCGAACACAACGTCGGAATGGTCAGCGTGTAAGCATACTGCGGGACGTCGGCCAGCTTGGGGAAACAACCCTCGCCCACTTGTTGGCGGCGGCAGGCTTCGTCAAGCTTAACCAGCTTGATCTTGAACGGGTCATTGAAATCGGCCACAGGCGGATCATTGAAAGCTACGTGACCGTTCTCGCCAATTCCCAGACAGCAAAGATCGATCGGTTGACGCGACAAAAGGTCTCCGTATCTCTGGCATTCTTTCAACGGTTCGTCCGCGTCCCCCTGAATGTAATGGAAAGCAAGTGGAGACACCTTGGCCTCAACGCGCTCTCGGAGAAACCGACGGAAGCTCGCAGGGTGATCCGCACTTATCCCAAGGTATTCATCCATATGGAACAGAATCACGCGCGACCATTCGATGTCGCGAAACGACGTCAAACAATCAAGGAACCGAACCTGTGACGTCGCTGATGCCAGGATGACCGCCGCGGTCGCCTGATTCGCCAGCACGGTAACCAAACACTCCCGGGCTGCTCTTGCGGCGTCTGCCGCCATCGAGTCTTCCGTGGGATGTATTCTGATTTCGAGTGAGTCGATCACCCGCTCGGTAAAAGGCTTGTCCGAGTTGTCTTGCATGGTTTTGTCAGGTTAACTCTCACCTCTCGATTCCCGGCCGGTCCGGAACGGTTCCCACTCGGGTTCGTTTTCGAACATCCAGCGGTAATAGTCGGTGCCCTGCAGTTTGGCAGCGGCTTCTTCGTCCACCACAACCGTGCATCGCGGATGCAACTGAAGTGCTGTTGCCGAAATCATGGCCGTGATTGGTCCTTCGACGGCCTTCGACACAATGTCTGCCTTGTGACTGCCGGTCGCCAACACAAGGCATCGCCGGCATTCAAGTATCGTCCCAACCCCCATCGTGATTGCCCGACGCGGCATTTTGCTAGGGTCCGGAAACAACGGCGCGTTCTGTGCAAGCGTGACTGGCGACAACGCTTTGACCCGCGTTCTCGACCTCAGCGCTGAGAGCGGTTCATTGAATCCGATATGACCCGCGCTGCCGATGCCCAGCAACTGAAGGTCAATGCCATTACATTGCCGGATTCGGTCCTCGTATCGTTGACACTCGGCGTCTAGATCCGCCGCAAGACCGTTTGGAAGATGCGTGTTTCGCCTGTCGATGTTGACCTTGCTGAACAGGTGATAATTCATGTAGTAGCGGTAAGAACAGGGATCATCAGGACCAAGCCCGACGTACTCGTCGAGGTTAAAAGTGCGGCACAAAGAGAAATCCAATGGGTCTTCTGCGCGCCGATGCATCTCGACAAGCCGCGCGTACACCGTCTCCATCGTCCGCCCCGTAGCAAGGCCAAGCACAATATGCGGATTGGCTCGAATCTCCTGCGCTATGATCTGCGCCACCAGATCAGCAGCAGCGCCCGCATTTGGTCTGATGATAACTTCCACAGGCGCACTTAAACATGGAGAATCGCCACTTGCAAGTTCTCCCCGCGAACAGAGTGTTGGCCCCGAAACCTCACCGGCTTGAACGCAGGTGTGCATCAGGAAAGTCGGCCAGAGAATATTGTGTCTGTCACCCTATTGGCCCAGCCTGAATACCGTGTCTGTCACCCTCTTCCGAACGTAAACGGATTTCCAAATCAGCTTGCGGCTGCAACGCGTTGCGCGGTTGAACTTGCCGGGGCGTTTGCCTTGAACAATTCGAGAAGCTTGTCGCGCCGGAACGCAAATATGCGGTCGAGGTCCCTGCGCACAAACAGGTTGTCAATCAAAGCTCCGCCCCAGACGGCGTATTGCACATGGTCCACCACTTGGGTATGCCCTTGTTGCTCGGCAAAGCGATGGTCGTGAATCCATGCTCTGTACGGGCCGCGTCGCTGCTCATCGACAAAGCGCGATGGCGGCTCCCACACGGTAATTTCGCTTCGCCAACGAAATGGCACGCCGTGAAGCCGAAGGCGATAATCAATCAGACGTCCGACTTTCATTTCGATGGGCAAAGATGTGAGGATCTCGAACTTCAACCATGAAGGCGTGAGCACTTCGAGGTTCCGCGCGTCGGCAAAAAATGCAAAGACCTCTTCAAGCGGTCGTGGCAGCCAAACCTCGGCGTGCAAATGTCGGAAGCGCATGCCTTAAATGTGGACGCGGAGGGATTCACGCGCAAGCGCCGACTCAACAAAACTCGAACCGGGCCAATGACAGGGCAACAGCCGCTCAACAGCGTGCGTGGCGACCGGGTTTGCAACAGTCCGGGAACGAGCTATACTGAGGCAGAATGCAGTTTTTCGCGCCCAATCTTGATCGTAAAGGCAGGATCATCCGCGGTGTGTTGGGTGTGTTGCTTGTCGCGGCGGGCCTGTCGGTGCACGGATACTCAGTGTGGGTCTGTCTGGCGCTCGTATTGTCTGGGGGGTTCTCGCTGTTCCAAGCTGCGCGTGGGTGGTGTTTCGCCAGAGCCTGTGGAATAAAGACCAAGGTTTAGCCCGCATATTCCCCAGCCCGGCGTAGCCGGAACCAAAGTTACCTGCCGGGCACTGCCCCGGCTCCTGCGCCCCCCTGTGGCCACAGGCCACGCCGGGCTGGGAAATATGGCCTGCGACTCCATCGCCGGGAAAAGCACGTTGATCAAGCCTCCACTGGACGCGGCGCTGCCAGCTTAACTCCCAACTACATGAAACTCTTCCGCCCCAACCCGGGACTCTAATAGCCGCGGTGTTGGCTTCGCCCGACGCACCGAACAACCCATCGCCGTTAGAGCTCCGCGTTTACGCGGAACACAGGCAGTTCACCGAACAGTGCTCATGCTCAGTTTCATGAAACTGTTCCGCCTAAAGGCGGGACTCTAACGGCCGTGGGCGTGGCATCGTGCAACGTGCGGAACAACCCATCGCTGCCAGACTTCCGCGTTTACGCTGAAAACCGAAAGCTTTCTTGTCCTGATTGTGGTACCCCAGCGCTTTCCGCCTGCGCCAAGGGACGAGTTGTGGCCCTCCGAACCAATTACGTGTCTGTCCCCATTTCGCCCCATTCGATCGTGCCGCTGATCCCAATGGTTTCCTACGCGCTGCCGCGGATGCAGTGAGCGTTGGTAGGCGCGAAGCGTTTGGAGTGCGGCGGCTTGCCGCCGCTTTGTTCTTATGCACAAACAGCGTGCCTGTCCCCATAATGGCCCCATTCGATCGCGCCGCTGATCCCAACGGTTTCTCACGCGCTGCTGCAGGTGCCGTGAGCGTTGGCAGGCGCGAAGCGCTTGGAGTGCGGCAGCTTGCTGCCGCTTTGTTCTTCTGCACAAACAACGTGTCTGTCCCCATATCGCATATTCCCCATCAGTCCGATGACCGGTCATACGACCCGTTTCGATCCCGCAAATCGGGCCACCGAACATACACCGGCTGGATGCGGCGAAGAATCGCCGCGCTCCTGCCAGCGCGTTAGAAGAAACACCGACGGCTGGGAGCGCGGCCGTCCTCGGCCGCATCAACGAGACGACCGACCCTGCGACCCGTTTGGATCACGCAAATACGGCGCCCGAACATTCACCGGCTGGGGATGCGCAAACAACGTGCCTGTCACCTTATCCTACTCTCGCCAGAAGGCGGTCCTGTTGTGACTGCCTTACTTGCTGTCATAGAATAAGACACAGAAAAACTGACGGACCTCGCGGCGCGAAAATCTTCGCGAATATGAATGACTTCTCAATATAACAATGCGGCCCGGCGTAGCCGGAACCAAAGCTGCCAAGAGGGCGCTGCCCTGGCTCCTCCGCTCCCTGGTGAAAGCTGTCGGCTACGCCGGGCTGAGGAATATGCGGGCTGGCATCCGCACTCAGACGGAATTCTGCGGAGCCTTGGCGCCGCCCGGCCCCGTCTTAGCCCCTGGGGTATCGGCGCCTTTCGCGAATTGTCCTGTTGTTAACAGCACCAGAGTACAGGCGTGCTGGACTTCCTTTCCCCGCTGGCGGAGTTGAGTGGCGAGGTCGGAATTCTCAGTGCCGGGATTGAAAATCACCCGACGCGCACTGCTACTCAACAACTCATCGGCGATATGCTTTTGGTTTTTTGGTGATAGATAAACCGTGACCGTGTCCAGCGGCACCGGGATTGCACTTAACGAAGGCCACACGCGCAAACCGTCCACCTCGGCCAGGGCCGGATGCACCGGATAAACCGCATGTCCTTTTTGGCGCAGCAATTGCACCGCTTTGAAGCTGTAACGGTCTGGTTTGTTGCTGGCGCCCAATACTGCGACGTTCATTGGTTGTTTTCGTGTTCTTCGGCGTCAAGCTCCACGGGACAATGCAACACCCTTTCGCCGTCACGGCTTTGCACTCACGGAATCCGCGGGCAGATCAGATTGATCAGATATTTGCCGCGGGCGGTATGTTGAGCTTTTCCTTCGGGAGTTTCTTGAACGTGATGAACCAATCCATGGCATAGGCATCCGGATCTGGTTTTTCCATTCGTTCCTTGGCTGTGCCACATGAGCCAGGGGGCGGGACAATAACATCGTCACCGGGCTGCCAATCAGCGGGCGTTGCAACTCCGAACCTGTCGCTTGTTTGCATCGCGACGAGCAACCGCTTGAGTTCCTGGAAATTCCGGCCGTTCGAGAGCGGGTAATAGAGAATGGCACGAATTGTGGATTTGGGATCGATGACAAACACGGCGCGGACCGCCTGGGTATCGCTTGCGCCCGGCTGCAGCATGCCGTACGTCTTTGCCACATCCATCTTGATGTCGGCAATGACCGGGAACGTAACCTCGACGTTGGACATGCCCTTGTATTTGATTTTTTCCTTGATGGTCCGGAGCCATGCGATGTGCGCGTAATGGCTGTCAATGGAGAGGCCAACCAGCTCGCAATTCAGTGCTTTGAATTCCGGCTGCATTTTGGCGAACGTCATGAATTCGGTCGTGCATACCGGAGTGAAGTCTGCCGGGTGACTGAACAGAATGACCCATTTCCCCTTGTAATCCTTTGGGAAATCGATTGGGCCCTGGGTTGTGTTTGCTTTGAAAGCCGGCGCGGGTTCGCCGATCAACGGGATCCGCGCTGCCGGAGTTGTTTCGGGAGTAGGTTGTGTCGTGTTCATGTTGTTCTATTTGCTATTAGGTTGACTGGTTTTGGCATTGCCTTGCTTTGCAATTATAGTGTCACAAGCCGCGAAGAAGTTACAGAACATTTAATTCGCGGTGGGTTCGCTGACGTGCTCGGGCTGCATTGTGGAAGCAGCCTTTTCAACAACGGCCAGGTTTTTCAGGCCCGCCCGGAACGGCGAGTCTTATCGGGCGTCACCGGGTTTGTCGGTTTGATTTGATGCTTCTTGTGGCGTCAATTGATCTATGCGTTGCCGAATTGCGCGCAGCATCCGTTCAAGGAATCCGGCTTGCCGGCGCAATTCTCATGTGGAATGGTTCATTGCCCCTGGTGATGACAACCATGGCCGTGTGTCTGGCCGCTCCCGTGGTCGCACTTCGGAGTTCCGCCAGCCAGCTTTCCATCAAGAAATGCTTGCGCAAGGTTTTCGGCAGTCTCATCTGCGGAGCCCACGTGAACTGCAATGCCTTGTTGTGCGAACAGGTCGAGCGCACGCGGTCCCATGCCGCCAGCAATGACAACTTCGACACCCTGTTCATGAAGCCAACGAGGCAAGACTCCTGGCGCATGCGGTGGAGGAACAACCTTGGTTTGGCTAAGGATTTGCTTCGATACAGGGTCAGCTAATATAAGGGCGAATTCCTCGCAGTGGCCAAAGTGCCCCGACAGGCGTCCCCCAGTCAACGGAATGGCGATTTTCATGATCAAATCAAACTGTCTTGCTTCAGCTCGTTATGTTTACTCAACACTCTCTCGGCTCCCTCCGGATTTACATGACCCCGACGCAGGCGGTGCCGCCGACAACAACCACGGCCACCCATCCCGCTCCAACAACCAGGCATGCGAAACTCGGATTGCCAGAGCCTGCCACAGGAAAACGCTTTCAATACTTCATCGATATCCCCGCACAAGTGCCGCTCAACCCGCACACCATTCGCTTCCAGCTCCCGCAGCAGGGGTTCAGACACCGCAGCGCAGAGAAGCACGTCCACTCCCAGCTCGGCGATTTTGCGTGCCAGCTCGCCAGTCGAAAGCTGGCCCAGCAAAAGCTCGGTTCGCCCGATCTCTTCCCCGCGGCGGCGGGTAACGACCAGCAGACGCACCGCGGTATCGAGCACCGGCGAGATGCGGCCGTTCGAGACTGGCAGGGCAATCGTCACGCCAGTTTATTGGGCAAGACCCATGCCAACCGGCAGACCGCGGACTTAATGTCGCGGACCGAGCCCCGCATCTTGATGATGTATGATCTTGGCGCGCAATGTCTTTCTGAACAAACATGCACTTGATTTAGCGCGATTGCCTGAAAGAAACAGCAATGTGAATGCTTCGCTGGCAACTTGCGTTTTGCTTCTGCGATTCCGCCAAACAGTTGCAATATGCCATGAATGAGCTTGCAGGCGCATTCGGGTTGGACGATTCTGCCGGGCATGACTACCCGTCCATGGCGATTCCCGCATGCGCTGGTCGTTGGGATGCAAAAGGCCGCTTGTGTCGCAGCGCTAGTCGCGATTTCTCAAGCCGCCAGCGCAGGCCTGCTTGATGATCTGGCCAAACCACAAAACGGAAGGTCGCGCCGTGTCACTTCGACCATGCGCGTTGGTGAAGTGCGCCGAGGCGGCGGCGAGGTGAAACTGAATCCGAAAGCCGAGCCGCGCGGTGACCGTGAAGAATCAAGCAACTGGGACAACTTCAGGGTGCCACCCGGCACAACTCATGTTCTTATGGACGAGCGTGGTCCGGGCGTGATCACGCATATCTGGATAACGTTCCTTGGACCGGAACCGCAAGATTGGGCAAAGCAAGGCTCCGCCAATCATCAGGAAATGCTGTTGCGGATGTTCTGGGACGGCAATCCACGGCCGGCTGTTGAAGCGCCCTTGGGCGATTTTTTTGCGAACTGTTTCGGGTTGCGGCGCGAGGTGATTAGTCTGCCAGTGATTGTTGAAGATGCAGACTCGTACAACTGTTTTTGGCGAATGCCATTCCGGGAATCAGCGCGGATCGAGATCGAGAATCAGAGCGATAAACCGATCAGCCTGCTCTACTACAACATTGACTGGATTCAGCTCGACACTCTGCCTGAAGATACGCCCTATTTCCATGCCCAGTACCGGCAGGAGTACCCGGTCAGGTCGGGGCAGGACTACGTCGTGCTCGAAACCACCGGCAAAGGACATTACGTTGGGACAGTCTTGGCTGTCCGCACCCGCAGCCCGTCGTGGTTCGGTGAAGGAGACGAAAAAATCTACATCGACGGCGAGCTTAAGCCGTCCATTTGGGGCACAGGCACCGAAGATTATTTCCTCTCAGCATGGGGCTTGAAGACGACCAGCACACCGTACTTCGGCGTCCCGTGCTTCGACCAATGGGGCATCGTCGGCGGCCACACCGCCGCGTATCGATGGCATCTGAATGACCCAATAGTCTTCAACAAAGGCATCAAGGTCACCTTTGAACACTTTGGATGGATTTCTCCGGATGAAAACCCCGAAGGCAGGTCGATGAGCTGGAACGAGCGCGAAGACGATTACGCCAGTGTCGCTTTCTGGTATCAGACAGGCCAGAGCACCTTTGACGCCCGCGCGCCTCATGCACGCGAGCGGCGCCTGCCCAGCCTCGAGAGAGTGATCGCCTACGCGCGTGACTTCGCAGACGCACAGCACCACGGCAACGGCTCGGTTGCAATGCAGCAACTGGACCTTTACGAGGGCCCGCAACTCCTGTACAAACCCACAAACCCCGAGAACGCATGGCTCGAGATCCCATTCGACGTCAAAAGGAAAGAACCACTGCGGCTGCTTCTCAATGTGACCAAGTCCTACGACTTCGGCGTTTACCAAGCATATCTCGACGGGGTGAAACTTGGAGAGCCGTTCGACTGCTACAGTCCGAAAGTCGTCAACGAAGAAGTCCATTTGCTCGATTTCTGGCCCGACCCGGGCCGCCATCTGGTCCGGCTCGAGTGCACGGGAAAAAACCCGCTGTCGAGCGGCTGGTACTGCGGATTGGAATCGGTCAGGCTCCGCGAGCGCCGTCCACGGGTTGAAGCGATGGGCCACGACCGCGACAAGGACTGGCGGAAATCGCCGACCTTGTATCGCTAGCCCGGAAATCTCACCGGCTACCCCGCCGGATTCACGCATGCCTTCACCCCCGTCAGATTTCCGGGCTAAGCCGTGCCTGCGCCAGCTATGTCGCACCAAAACCGCCACTGACAGTGCATGTCAGCAGGGTGCGGGTCCGGCGGAGCAAACTTGCATTCGATCCGGATTCGGGGATCAACGACACGCGCTATTGCGGCGAACTCGGCACGGTGCATCTCCTTGCAATTGTATTCGCCAAGCCCGCGCCGCAAACGCGCCGCCTGGGTTGGACAACACGGAACAGACAGTATCACTTCATCAGGAAACCGCTCGACTTTGTACCCGATCAACACACTCCACGGATAAAGACTCAACAGCTCGACAAAACCGTCCAAGCCGCGGTTTGTGAGGTTGAACCGTTTGACAAGGTCTTTAGCGGCCATTTCGGCAGCCCGCCCCCAGACAAGTTCGTTCAGTTTCTCTGCCTCGGCCTGCCCATGATGTTCAGCCACGCTAATGAACCAAAACGAATCCACGACGCGGTAGTGCCACAGCAAGAACTCAAGGTATTGGAGCAACCTGTTCCGATCCATTCTCTCCAGAGCGCTCAGGTCCATAACACACTTTGTTTTTTGGCGGAAAACTCCGGATGACACATCTTGGCCGGCGCCCGATGCACGGTGCCAAACCACTTCTCAATCACTGCCAAGCTCGAAGTTTCGCGGCATGTTCTCCGTGACCCGTGTTCAATGGTCACGGTTCTTTTCGTTCCAACCTCTGCCGCGCGCCGCCCGTAGAGCTTGTCGGCTATCGCGATTGTCATGATTTATGAAACGCGATGCAGCCGCTTTGCGGCGTGTGGCCGACGTGCACTTGAACGATTGACATCACGTTCAAAGTTTGTGCAAGCGATAGAACTTGTCCGCAACCGGCGCGGGTTCGATCAACTGCAAGTTCATGCCGTTGGTTTGATAGGGCGGTGGGATTACCGGCCATGGCGCGACGACATTTGACAGCGAGTTGGTCGCTTCCAACACCCAACCTTCTGATCCAGCCAGAGGCCACGACACCACCACAGCATGGGTTGGCGTGACGGTGATTGTCAGGCGCGGAGGTGTCACGATTTCGTAAATCTCAATCTCTTTCACTTGCGGGCCGTTGCCGTCGGATTCGCACCAGAAGCGCAGTTGGGTGACTGGCAGATTAACCTCCGCCACATACCACTGTTCTTGCAGCGTACTGATCAGGGGCGTGACAGCCTGCCATGCGCCGTTGGTCAAGACCTCCACTTGGAAGCGATCGAGGTAGGAATAAGCCGTGTTCCCGGCAATGTAACGGTCCGGAAAGACCTGTACGTAGGCTATGTGTTTGAGCGCGCCGAAGTCCACCGCCAGCCATGCCTGGCGGACACCGCCCATCGCGGTCCACCCGGAATTCTGGGACATGTCGCCATCGAATGCGGTGAACGGTGTGTAACCGTTATACACGCTGGAGGCGGAGAGCATCCCGGCGGTGACAGTGACTTTGTTTGTCGCTTGGGCCAACGCACCTGCCGTGGGCAGCGTCAACGCGAGGGCGATGAAGTATGTTGTGATTAGTCTCATGTTGGTTTTGCGTCTTGTTCAGGTTGTCAGGTTTGCTTTACCACACCTGCATCCCGCCATGCGCCCGCGGGCACGATGGGCGGGTCGTGGCGAAAAAACCGGTTCCACTTGTCAAGGTTTATGCATCCGAAAGAATTGTAATCGCCTGGCTGGCGCAAGCGGGACCATGTAGCCCATCGATTTCATCCATCTAATTGGATATATCGGTCCGGTTCGCACAGCTACCAGCCGGTGCGACCGCCCACTCAGGGCAGGGATGTTTCTGAGCGTTTGCCATCGGCATAGCTGTTTGGCCCGCATATTTCACAGCCCGCGAAGTTCTGTAAAGCAGCTTTCTCCAGAAGGCTAGCCCGAAGATCAGAATCGTGAGTATTTGCGTCGAGTTTTCGGTGGGGTGATTGAGCATCAATCCTCACGGTGTATTTGATCGAAAACGCTCGCATGAGGTAGGGCTCGCAACCCGGCACTTTGCGTGTGCCCGCCAAGGACGGCGCGCCCTACCCTTCATAGAGTCTTGGGCAAGCCGAGGCCCGCGCTCCGCGCATGCTACAAATAACGTGCCTGTCCCCATATCGGCGCAACGCCCAAACAACGTGCCTGTCCCCATATCGGCGCGCACGGTGTTCCCCGCAGACCTCGGTAAATGGCGTCCCTGGCACTTTATCGGAAACAAAGTGCCTGTCCCCATACAGCATGCAACGGGTTCGCCCGCAGACCTCGGTTGCCACGGACTGGAACAAGGGGCAATTTGCGGGCCATGCCGGCAATCAGGGGGCAAAAACCCAAACAACGAGCCTGTCACCCTGTCTTGGCCCACACCCATACAACGTGCCTGGCACTCTATTTGCCCTTTTGGGATTTGCGCGGGTGGCAGGCGATATGTACTGACCAAATTCAGTCGCCTGGGCATTCGGTTGCCAAGGGAGGAAGTGGCCGGGGAGGTTTTCGGGTTAATCTGGGGCTTGAGGCCAGGACCTTGACGACCGGATTTGCAACGGCTGGTTTGCATTTGATCTTGGCTTCACGTCGCCAAGGAAATCTCGACAGGTTCGAGCGCGCCACGTAAATCAGCCGGGTGCAGAACATAACCGATTTGGCAGTTGGCTTGCTTGCGGCGCTGTTCATCGGCGTTTCCAAGGCCGGATTTGGCGGTGGGCTTGGATTACTGAGCACACCGCTGTGCGTGCTGGCTTTTGGCCCGCGGGACGCGATTGGTATTCTGTTGCCGTTATTGTGTGCGGGCGACGTGTTTTCACTGCTGCACTATTGGGGAAAGTGGGAACGGAAGAATCTGGTTTATCTGTTGCCCGGGGTTGTGGTGGGGGTTGTGATTGGTGTGCAACTCATTGGCAGGTTCTCGGCGCGCGAATTGAATATTGCAATCGGTTCGCTCGCGATGTTCTTTGTCGTGTTCCAAGTGGGCAAGGAGTTGATTTTTCGTGCCGAGGGTACGTTCAAGCCGAACGGGTGGATTGGGCTGCCGTTCGGCTTGGGTGCGGGCATAACCTCGACTTTCGCGCATGGCGCAGGACCGCTTGTGAGCATGTTCCTGATCCCGCAGCGTTTGTCCAAGGTCGTCTATGTTGGGACCACGGTGCTGATCTTTACCTGGATAAACTGGATAAAGGTTCCTTTTTACTGTCTGGACCGCCACGTTGTTGATTGGTCGTGGGTTCCTCCCGAGGCGATAATAAATCGGCACACACTGTTATCGAGCCTGCGTTTGCTCCCGGCAGTTCCGGCGGGCGTCTGGCTGGGCGTCTGGTTGAACCGAAAATTCTCCGAGGAAGGATTTCTCAAGATTATTTATCTGCTGACTTTCCTGACGGGCGCGCAATTGGTCTTCAATTTCGATCTGGCGCGATGGTTCCGCGGATGACCGCCGGGAACCGTTGCTACCTCTTGTACTTGCCCATCAACTGGCCCTCGGCAAGGACATGACCTTCCATTGCCTTGAGCAACTGCGCTTTGGTTGCGCCCGGGTCCAATTTCAGCTCACAATCGAGAGCATAGACTTTGAAGTAGTACCTGTGAGTGCCGCCGGGCGGGCATGGGCCGCCGTACCCGATCCGGCCGAAATCGTTTGTGCCCTGTTTGGCGCCGTTGGGCAGCACCTTTTTCGGGGGAACGTTTTCGGCGAGTTCCTTTGTGCTCGCGGGAAGATTGAACAAGACCCAGTGCACCCACGTGCCCATTGGCGCATCCGGATCATCACAAATCACGGCGATGGTTTTTGCCGTTGCCGGCACACCTTCCCATGCCAACGGCGGGGATACGTCCTTGCCGTCGCAGGTGTACTGTTTCGGGATCATACCGCCCTCGGCAAAGGCGGAACTTGTGACTTTGATATTCATAGGCTTGATTTGTTGTGAAGCGGCGGCTGTTGCGATGGCCGCGCAAATCTTGAAAGACAGCACTACAACCAACGAAGCTGTTGCCAGTCTCATCATAATACAAACCTCTTAACCAATCCTCCCCGAGGATTGCATGGCCGCCGAGTCCGTCAAGAGGATTCCAACCTGGCGGCTCTGTAGGATAGCGGAGAACAAGCTGATCAAAAAGAATACCGAAAAGCGAATCGCCCTTCGGGGGCAACATCGCCGTCAAGGTAGAAATCCATGATCTCGCCCGGCCGCTGGGAATTGTCCACCCACTTAAAGTCGATGGATACCCCGGAGGTGCGGCCTGCGAGGCCGATTGCTTCGCGCGGGATGGCAATGTGGAGATCGGGGCCATCAACTCGAAATGGCAGTTTCTGCACGCGTGTCCAGCTCCATGCGCCGGTGTTGCGTTCGAGCCATGTTGCACCTGGTTCGATTGTTCTGTTCACGATGAAATCATACCCTTCCCAGCCGGTGGACTTGTTATGGTCGCTGTCAATGAGCAGCCATATCCAGTTTTCGCCGGTTGGCGGTGAAATTGGCTCGCGCGTATGCACTCGAAAATAAATGTTGGCATCGTCTCTGGCCACTTGCGCAAACACGATATCGTTGCGGCCAGTGCGGTTGACATATCGGAGACCGGCGGCGCCGGCGTGATCGCGCGGTTCAGTTTCGCCCACATGATCCTTGTAAACCGGTTCGATACCCGTCCATTGCTCGAAGCTGGCGTTGATTGTGATGTGGACGGGCGGGCTGGCCTGTGGGACAGGCGGGGTGCCTTTGAACTTCCGGACGTTGGCCACCAATTGATAATAATAATTGTCAGCGTGACCGCCCTTCATCGGTTCGATATCGCGGCTGAACTCCTGATCGTACTGGTCAACAAAGACGATCGGGCCGCCGGGTTGACCCCAACGCCCTGCAATCCACTCATTCCAACCTGTCACCATGACAAATGGCGGGTTGAGGTCAAAGGCGCGACGCCATTGTTCCTTGAAATTGTGCCCCCACAATACTGCGTCTTTTGAAGTGTCCTGGCGACCATCGTGAAAGCTACGGCCTCGCGCCTGGCCGCTGCTCATGTTTGTGACTTTGCCGTCGGCCTGTCGGAGGTTTTGGGCAACGGACACGTTAACCTGCTCAGGCACGGCCGGGTCATCGGTGTAACTGTAGGGTTGCGGGTACGTCGCCTCCCAATGCCACGCATTGCGGGTGTTGACCATTTCAAACGGCCAGTGCGCGCGCCGCAGTGTGAAGAACTCTCGCAATTCCGGTTCCGCCTGTTCGGGATCGCAGATCATGAGCGGTTTTCCCCGCCAGAAGAACCAACAGTCACGATACCGCCCGGGCTTGTACAGGTCATCGAAGAGTTTTCGCGCCGTCTGACGCGCCTGCGTATTAAGCATGAACGCGATCTGGGGCGTTTGACCACCACTGGCGCGGACCTTTTGTATGACCTCGCAAAGAGCTTCGTACTTGTCGCGGTACGTCAGTGCATTGGTTGCGTCGATGATCAGGACGTCGATGCCGGCGTCAGCCAACATTATGATGTGGCGCCGCAGAACCCATGGATCATCGCTCTGGTAATATCCGAAGAGTGGTTCCGCCCAGTAATGGTATGCGCCAATTGGCCCCCATAAGGGCGAGTCGGGTTTGGCAAGGGCGTCCGGATCGGCCGCGAGTATCTTCGAGACATCGTATGGGCCATCGCCGTTGTGTCTTTTGGTGTTGGCATGCTCATGCCAAACGAAATAGAAAATCCCAACAAACCGATCTTTTTTCGGCGTACCCGTAGATTCGGCGGTGGGCACTACGCGCCCGAGCGCGTCAATTGCGGGCCATGGACTGCACTCAACGCCACGAGCGGGCCAGAGCAAGGACTCATGGGCGAACAACGTCAGAAAAGCAATTGCCGCCATTGCCGAGGCAAGACACCCCCGGGGTGATGGCCGCCTGCGCCGTGACAACTCAGGTTGTGCCCTCCTGTCATAGTGGGTCAGCCCGGGTTCCAAAGAACCGATGGTTTCCGAATTCAATACTCGGGGAATTTGTAAGGAGGACGGTACTCGCATTTCAGATATCGATTCGCGGCGGTGTGGTTGGTGAACCGTTCCGCGGCTGCGTCCCACTCGAGCAAAGCGCGCGTTTTGAGTGCGATGTTGCCAATGAGGGTTGCGGCAGTGCTGCGATGTCCGATTTCGATATCGCAGTTGCAGGGTTTTCGGCTTTTGACGCAGTCGAGAAAATTGCGCGCGTGATACGCGGTATCGCCATCGCCAACAGTCTTTCGCGGCTCGATCAACGGTTTTTGTCCTTCGCGCCAACGCCGTTCTATTGTTCTGTCGAGCGGCGTGCGTGCTGGGAACTCGTTTTGTGTGATTTGATCCGGCACGACTTCGTATCTGTTCCCGAAGAGGTACAACGTGCCTTTGGTTCCGCGCAATTCGACTTCGCAGCCTGGCAGGCTCCAGACACCTGCGTTGGCGTTTATCTGTGCGAAGGTGACCAGGATGCCGGAGGGATATTCCCACACAACTTCGAGCGTGTCCGGAATTTCGCGGTTGTCTTCGATCCCTGCGAATCTGCCGCCGAGGGCTGTGACGGCCAGTGGCGCGTCTTTTCCGGTGGCATGATGGATGAAATCGATGTAATGGACTCCAAAATTGGTTAACTGCCCGCCGGAGTAATTGTAAAACCACCTGAACCTGTAAAAGGTGCGGTTTTTGTTGTATTTCACCCGCGGTGCAGGCCCCAGCCATGCTTCCCAGTCGAACCCCGGTGGCGGTTCGGAGTCGGGCGGGTTTCCGATCCCTTTTGGCCATTCGTTTTGAATGTGAAATGCGCGCGCGGCAACGACCTTGCCAATTCCACCCGCCGCGACAAACTCGGCTGCTTCGCGGCAAAACGGCACTGAACGCCTGTGGATGCCCACCTGGCAAACGCGTTTGTGGTGTCTGACAGCATTGACCATCGCGCGCCCCTCGGCCACGCAAAGGGAAAGCGGTTTTTCCACGTAAACATCCTTGCCCGCTTCACAGGCATGAACGGTTTGGAGCGCGTGCCAATGATCCGGTGTTCCAATCACCACTGCATCCAGATCACGCATCTCGAGCACCTGCCGATAGTCCTTGAGTTTCTTCGGGTTCGATCTTGCCTTGTTCGCGGCGAAATCGCAGTAGGGCTCGTGTATGTCACACACCGCGACGATGTCTGCATCCGGCTGTTTCAGGAACGCGTCCATGAGCTGGTCGCCGCGATTGCCGACGCCAATAAATCCCAGTCGCACGCGTTCGTTTGCTCCCAGGATGCGCGTGGAGCTCAAAGCGGCTGTGGCTGACATAACAGCCATCTGTTTTCCGAATGCACGCCTGTTGATTGCTTTCATGACGCGTGGTTATTCGACTATCCGCAACTGATATGTTCGCGACAGCCGGCTGTCGGGCTGTTTGTTTCCGAATCCCTGCTTCAAGTAATTGAATTTGAACTGATAGGTTACGAAACTTTTCTGCTGCGGCACCTCGATGGTTGCGCGCCACTGGTTGGGCAAAACGTCCGACTTCTCCATCGGGATCAGTTTGCCATCGATGATGACGTACGGTTCCAGTGAATCCCATATCATGGCGCGCTGGTTGGTGTCCCATCTGGCCTCGATTGTGTAACGGTTATCCGGAGCGCGGTGCGCTGCGTTAGGGGTTAGATTCGTGATTGTCGTTGTGCAGCCACCAGCCAACACGGCAAGCAACAGCCCAAACAGACAGATTCTGAAACGCTCGAACATGGCAAAATCCGTACTCCTGTCGGCGCTCGGTTGTAAAGGCGAATCGACAGGTTCGAAGCTGATTTCGGCTGCGCCGCGACGAGTTCAGGCGGGTTCCCAGCCGGCACGGTACGTGTTGTGCAAGAACCGATCTGCTTCAGGCGCGTTTGTGACTTTCATTGCTGCAGAATCCCAATGGATCGGTTTGCCCACTCGCAAAGCGACGGTTCCCAGCAACACTACCTCGGTCAACTTAGCGCCGTACTCGAAGTTGGCGCTGGCGGGCTTGCCACCTTTGCATGCGTCGAGCCAGTCGCGGTGATGCCCTTTGACGCGCGGAATTGTTTTCGGGGGGCGCTCGTAAGAATCCATCAAAGTGAGCGGCACGAGCGTTGGGTCTCCCCCCCAGCCGGGGCACATGATCTTGCCTTTGTCGCCAATGAACAGGATACCGTTCGCGCCTCCGCCGAATTGAACATCCGGGTCGAGGTCTTCTGGGCGTGGCGGGCGCAATCCGCCATCGTACCATTTCACCGTAACGGGCGGCATGTCACCGCGCGCCGGATATCGGTAGGTGTAAAGCGAGCCGACAGGGACGACCTCGGAATCGACGCCTCCGGCGGCGGTGGCTTCGATGGTTTCGGGAACAGCAAGGTCGAGCGCCCAAAATGCTGGATCGAGGTTGTGGCAGGCCATGTCGCCAATCGGTGCAGTCCCAAAAGCCCAGAAATCTCGCCACGTAACAGGTGTATAAGCGGGGCTGTAAGGTCTTGGGTTTCGAGGACCGAGCCAGAGATCCCAATTTACACCCGATGGCACTGGCGCTTCCGGTGGCCGACCGCGCAATTGGCTGCCCCACAAACCCGCGCCTGTCCATGCATGAACCTCGCGCACAGGGCCGATTGCCCCGGCACGAATCCATTCCACCGTTGCACGAATGCCCTCGCCGGAGTGCCCCTGGTTACCCATTTGAGTGGCGACGCCTGTCTCGCGCGCCACACGAGCCATGAGCCTCACCTCTTCGACACAGTGCGCGAGCGGTTTTTCGCAATAAACATGTTTGCCAAGCCGCATCGCACGCACACACACGCACACATGCAAATGATCCGGAGTCGCGCAAAGTACGGCGTCGATCGACTTTTCCTTGTCGAACATGACGCGAAAATCCTCGTACTCGGCGCACTTGTAGTTGGGGTTGGAAGAGGAATAACGTTTCTCGATTTCGGCCTTCACGGGTTTACGTCCCGCCACGCCTTTGTAATAGAACCGGTCAAGATTGTGGTGTTCGATCGGGTCTGCCACGGCAATGATGCGAACGTCGGGCTCATTGAAGAGGGCGCGAACATTGGTTCGTCCCTGGCCGCCGCATCCGATTACTGCGATGTTCACCGTTTCGCTTGGGGGCACGAATCGGGCGCCACCCAACACGTGCCTTGGCAAGACGGTGACGGTGACGGCCGCGGAACCTGCGGTTGCGAGAAACTTGCGCCTGCTAAAGGCACGGTTGTTTTGGGTATTCGGTTTCATCTCATGCGCTGGCTAATTTGAATCCCTCGGATACCGTTTGAGTCCGACTTTGTGTGCTATTTCCTCGAATTCTTCGCTGCTGACATCTTCGAGTGCCTTGCCGCGCGCGTTAAGATGCTCGTTTATCTTGACGGCTTTCTCGGTCATTTCCTGATGCGTTTCCTCCGACCCGCCGATGAGGGCGAAGTTGGGCCCGGTGGTGATGCGCTTGTGACCGTCAGAGTCAAGACCAACGCCGAGCAATATCGCGCGCCGTTTTCTGTTGCCTTTGGGGTGAGGCATGAATTCAACCTACGTTTCTTCGGGCGGCATTCCAAGTCAAAAGTCAGACAAAACCCCGCTGGCGGTTTGCTTCGAACAGGAAAACTGCAACCGCACTGGCGACGTTGAGCGAATCAACATGAGCCGGCATGGGGATCGCCACATGCTCACTGCACGCGGCCAGAGTGGTTTCTGCGAGTCCCTGGCCCTCGCTGCCGAACACAATGCAACAGTCGTCGC
This sequence comes from Verrucomicrobiota bacterium, assembly GCA_012517065.1. Taxonomy (GTDB): domain Bacteria; phylum Verrucomicrobiota; class Verrucomicrobiia; order Limisphaerales; family J093; genus JAAYVR01. The sequence continues at coordinate 18,957 of JAAYVR010000090.1, forward strand.
TCAGATCGGCCTGGGCAAGAGTTGTGCCGCTGGCATGCGGATGAGCCGCGATACATCGTACACCCATCCTGGCCAACTGCCGAAGCGCGGCAGAAAGACAATGCGTTTCAACAACCTGAAGACGCAGGACGGTTCCCATTGAACTCCGTACCGCCCGCCGCAGGAATGGGCTAGCCGAGGTTTCTCCCACCAGGAGCGCTTGCACATTGAAGGCTGTGCAGTTGCGCACAATGGCACCGACATTCTCGGAGTTCGCAAGCCCGTCTATGGCCACCCAGAGTCTGGGACGGGGACTGCGCTGGTGGGCCACCTCGAGCGGCAATGGTTCCGGCATCCGAGCCACGGCCATCAGCCCTTGATACATCGTGAATCCAGTCAGCCGTTCCAGCACCTTCTTGTCTGCCGTAAAAACCCGGATTTGTTCCGGCCTGGATTCGATCAAGGGAATGAACTGATCAAGCCACCTGCTTGGGAGAACAACTGAAAGAACTTCGAGCGTGCTTTCAAGCAGGCGACGCACGACCTTTTCACCCTCAGCGACAAAAATCCGATTTGCAAGATGCTCGTGTTCCAACCGCATCGTGCGGTAAGGAGCAAGTTCAGGCAAATCGAGCGACTCGATCTGTTGGAGGGATTGAATTGCCACCTTCGAGTCGGCCGGCTGGGCGAATAACCAGCCGGCTTGCGGAAGATTTTACCGGGCGTCGAGCGCTTCGCGGACTGCCTGGGCAAGGGCTTCAGGAACGTACGGCTTTTCCAAAAGCCGCCACCGCAAGAACCATGAGGACCGTGATTTTGCCCAATCAAATCTGTAACCGCTCGTCAAAACAATCTTGAGTTTGGAAGATCTGCTGGCCAGGGACTGCGCCAATTCCCAGCCGTCCATCCCGCCGGGCATGATCACGTCGGTAACAACCAAATCAATGTTTCCTTCGCGCCTTTCCCAGATCCGAAGCGCTTCCTGGCCGTTTGCCGCGGTGAGCACCTTGTATCCGCAACGTTGCAACACTTCACGACACAACTCTCTCAGTTCATCTTCGTCTTCGACGATCATGACGGTCTCATGCCCGGCGGGCATAACCGTTGATTGTCCCTTGTCGTTTGCATGCGGGCAGGCGCTGCGGACTGCCGGTATGAACACTCGGAACGTGGTGCCGCGGCCGATTTCACTCGTGACATCAATCCAGCCCTTGTGTTGATTGACGATGCTTCGAACTGTTGCAAGGCCCAGACCGGTTCCTTTGCCCGGTTCTTTGGTGGTGAAAAATGGCTCGAAAATCCGCGGCAGAACATCCGGCGGAATTCCCTCGCCAGAATCTTCCACGGCCAAACACACATACATGCCGGGCGCACATTCGCGCGGGCGGTTTGGCGCCGTTTCCGAAATGTCCAGCGCCGAGGTTGAGATCACCAGCCGACCGCCTTTTGGCATGGCATCGCGCGCATTTATTGCCAGATTGACGATTACCTGTTCCATCATCGCCACATCCGCCATTATCGGCAAGAGCGGTTCCGTCGAATTGAATTCGAGCGCGATATCTTCGCCAATCGACCGGCGCAGCATTTGTGTCACGCTCTGAATTGTCTCGTTAAGATTGAGAAGCTGCGGCTGCATTGGGTGGCGGCGCCCAAACGCAAGGAGCTGTCTGGTAAGATTGGCCGCGCGTTGTGCAGCTTCCTCGATTTGCTTGATGGATTCCAAAGCGCTTGGGGAGACGCCGTTCTGCATTCGTATGAGGCGCGTGTGACCGTGAATTATGGTCAGGATATTGTTGAAATCATGCGCCACGCCCCGGGCGAGCAACCCGATAGCCTCGACTTTCTGCGACTCGCGAAGCTGCTCTTCCAATTGTATGCGGTCAGTTATGTCCAACGCAGCAAACAACAAGCACGGCCCCACCGAGAAACGCACTGATTCAACCGACAAAATCACATGTCTGACCCGGCCTGTCTTGTGCACAAACTGTGCTTCGAAACCGTGGACCGCCCCCTGTTCGCTCACCATGTCGCACAGCTTCTTCCATTCCTCGATCTTGCTCCATATCCCAACGTCCTTGGTCGTTCGCCCAAGGATTTCGTCCTGCTCGTACCCGAGCATTTGCAGAAAGACGTCGTTCACGTCGATGAACCTGCCCTCGCCAACCGTCGCAAGCCACATCGCTGCCGGCCCGGAACGGAAAATCTTTTCGAATCGGGCTCTCGACTGCTCCAGTGCGTTGGACAACTTCTTGGTTACCGTGATGTCCCGCGCTATGACCTGCACTGCAGGTTTCCCGTCAAACTCGAACGGAATCGAGATTTCCTCGACGTCCACCTTGGTCCCATCCAAACGCACAAACTGTGACTCGTGAAACGGTGTGCGTGCACCCAGTTCGAGCACCTCGCTAATGCGCTCCTTCGCAGTCTTAAGGAATTCTGCCGGAACAAAATCCAAATACGACATCCCGATGAGTTCTTCCCGCCTGCGTGCACCAAGCAACTCAACGCCCGATGTGTTCGCAAATACTATGCGCCCCCCCTCGTGAACGAACACGCCATACGGCAATAGCTCGACCAACTGACGATATCGCTCCTCGCTCTCGCGCAGTGCGCGTTCAGTGTGCTTGCGAACCGTCAAATCACGCGCAACGCCCAGCACTGCAACAATGTTCCCGTGCTCGTCGCGCAAAGGCGCAAACCACGTACCGATCCATCGGTCTCCGTGCGCAAACCGCCACATGCTCTCGTGGTACCCCGCCTGTCCCGTGGCAACAACATGAGCAAGATGGCCGACTTGTTCGCCTGCCCCGTCCGGTGGAAAGAAAGCCGCCAGCGGAGAGCCAACGAGATTAGCTCCCTCCTGCTGAATCTGTGCCGCTCCCGCTTTGTTCATGTATTTGATGATGCCATCTCGCCCGACCACAAAAACAATGTCCGGCGACCCCTCTGTGAGCGCAAACAACACCTCTTGTTGCAACGTCGAGCCGGTACTAATCAACGGCGTTAAATCGACGCTATCATGGCCGGCTTTCAAGCCAGCTCCGTGTTGCGAGCCATCGGTGGAAACGCTCGATGCGATATGCATTCTTGTAGTTTTCATGATGAATGCAACTGAGGCTTGTGTGACCGGGCGTATTGGGTCAGCACGCGGACATTCTCAATCGGCGTCCCACGCGCGACTTCACAGCCCGCACCCACAATGTAGCGGGGAGCGGCTTCACGATGGCATTGTTCAAGGGCGCCCCAAACCATTTCGGGCGTGCCATCTTTCAACAGTTTTACCGGGTTAAGATTGCCAAGCAACATCTGAGACGTTCCCATTTTGGCCCTGCCGTCGGCCAGTGACACGGGATAATCCAGGTCCACAATGTCACATCCCAGACGGCCCATGCCATGCAGAATCTTGTTTGTGTTGCCGCAGATGTGGAGCCTTACGCGTGTTCCCAACGCGCGCAAACCTTCCACCAGCTTCTGCTCGTAAGGCCACACCAGTTCTTCGTAAATCCGCGGCCCAACAAGCGATGCGGCGGCGTCACCGACGCCAATAATGTCAACGCCCGCTTCAACCTGAGCGCGCGCAAAACGCAATTCCATCTCGACCACAAACTCGAAAAGGTCGCGGACGAAACTCGTATCATCTACCAGGTCGGTCATCAAGGTATTTATGCCGCGGAGATCGGCAGCCTCAGCGCACGGGCCCTCGATCCAACCTTCAATTAGCTTGCTTGATCCGACCTTCTGTCTGAAAAGCGCTGCCGCATGCACCCGGTCCGTCATTCGCCCGCCGCCGAGCGGATCGGGAATTCTTAGCCGGAGAAGCTCTGTTTTGTCGGCCAAACGGGCGTCCTCCTCGACAATGGCAGGCGGTTGGTTCTCGAAAAACTCGATGTGAGCTCCGCAATCCGCGGCTTCGCGAGCCGGATCGGATATGCACGAGACGTAATCGAAGTCGAACTCCTCGGCGACCCGTATTTGGGTGTCAACCAACACCCGATAATCCGTAACATAATCCCGGTATTTCACCCCGGCACGGTCGGCGGCAAACATCATCGTAATCGGCATCAAGGGCAGGCTGTCAACCGGCTGGCCCTCTAAATGCCCCAAAACTCGTTCCCGTCCAGTCATGACCGTTCACCGAAAAACTGGTATCTCCGCCGACACATGCTGTCAATCTAACAGGCGCCGCGCTCGAATGTGGCCAGATTTAGCCAGTTTGTTGGACAGATTTCCAGAAAAATCTTCACTTTTCGCTTTTTATTCACCGGCCTACCAACAGCTAATTAACACATTGTTCACAGGCTGAATAAACCCCCAGTTGCAAGCCCAAACATAACCCCCTGTAAATAAAGGGTATAGGGTCAACAGCAATTCTTGCGCCTAAAACGTTCATCCCAATGCCGGCGTCTATTCTCCTGCACCATCAATTCCCAAGCTCGACAGTGAAAAACGTGTGAGGCTCGAACACCGTCAAGGCACCGTGTTCGTTTGGCCGACCGTTGCCGCCTTCCGGATTAATTGCGATGAGAATGCCAATTTTCTTGCCTTCGCGCAGGTCCAGTCCGCGCGAAGGGTTCTTTGGAATGCGGATTTCGACCGAGTACTTCGCATGGGTGTTGGTTTCAACGGCATCGAAGCCCGAATCAGGCTGCCAATCCGGGTCGTAGAACGGCCATTTCCCTTTGACACTGCAATTGTGGAATGCGACTGCGAATGTTTTTTTGGCGTTGGCGTGCCATTCTCCGCCTGCAGGAGCATCGCCGTTTGGATGGAGACGCAGGTCGTAGTTGTCACCGCCAACATACCAACCGTTGTCATTGGCATCGAGATAAATGCGCATGTTGGCCGGAGGTGTTCGAGCAGACATTTCGATGACAAAGTAGTCGTCGTTCCACGCTAGTCGGAAGTCCGCCTCGTACGCGAAGTCGCGGAATTTCACGAACGGCCGGAAACTGGTTTGCGGGATTGGCCCGGACGGATTGTCGGCTTTCTTGACGAGCGGGTTAACAGGGTAAACAGGGTAGGGATCGGCGCCGTCCAGCACGCCGTCTTTGTCAGAATCAGGGTCGCGTGGATTGCAGTAATGTGCGCGTTTGTCACCGCCCCAGATCTCGTCCAAGCCGAACTCGAGCCACCGGCATGCCATTACTTCCATCATGTCACTGAGCCCATCGTTGTCAGTATCAACCTTGGTCGGGTCGCTGCCAAACCGCTTTTCATCCAAAGGCACCTCTGGTGCGTCATCTGGAATACCGTCGTTGTCGGCGTCGGTTGTTTGGATGACTTCGCCCCAGCGACACGTGAAGTACCTGAACCCGAGTTTGGGTTCGAGCAGCGGATACCACTGATGGTCGCGGGTCACGTAGCCGGCCCATTCCCAGAAAATCCAGCCGTTGCCATCCCAATGTTCGCCGTGCCTGTGGGCGGTGTCGTCCCACGATTGAAAATGATTGAACAGGTGCTCGGGGCCCATCGACCAATGGTAAAGGGCATCGAGCTGGTGCTGAAACTCGTGGCAGAACAACCATGCGCTGTTCGAAGTGCTGCCTCCGCGCCATGCGCTTTTGCCATAACCTGGATATTCTTCGGGGCCAATAGTTCCACCGCCGCCGAACGGATAATGCCATGCGCCCGCCCCGGACCCGGCGTTCGGATCCCATTGCTTCACTATCGAGATGAAGATTCGGCCGTCGTAGTCGCTGACCTTGTGTCCGTTGCGTGGCAGCAGTTCTTCCAGAGCCGCCTCGTCTTTGCCGCTGTACCCAATGGCATAAACAGCGTCGTCAATCGCGTAGAACCGGTCGTCAACTATGTAGTCAACTTCAAGGTCCAATCGCATTCCGCTGTTCACCCAGTAAAAAAGCCGGGTCAGGCGCATTTCCCATTTGATCTTCTCAATTTCAGAAGTGGGCGCAGGTTCCCGCGCGCCCGGTGCAGTCAGGCTGTCGTCCCTGGTCACATTCGAGAATATGATGCAGATCAGCCGCAGTTTCAGGAACTGCGTAAGACCTTCCGGTGGCGCCGTGTAAAAGCTCAATCTTTCGCTCTCGGTGCCTCCGCATGCAGGATCAACACTGACCAGATACCGCGTGCCGGGTTGAAGGCCGGTGACTGTTGCTTTGTGCCGGGTTGTGTAGTCGGTGGTTTGGATAATGATGGGTGCAGCGGCCGGGTCTGATTTCACCATTTCACTCTTGGGGACATCGCCCCAGACCGGCAATGCTCTGCCTTGGAGCGCCTTGCGGACAATCACACGTGGCACATTGGGCACATCACTCTCCCATCTCAAAGACGCGCTAGTCCTGGCTACCTCAGTGAGTCGCAACACCGGGTCCGTAATAGTGACCTGCGAGATGCCGGTCCATTGGCGCAGATTCTGCAAAGGTGCCCCGTCGCGATTTTGAATATCGAAGAAAAAGCCCCAATCACCGCCGCCATCGCAGACTTTGACAAGGAATGTGTTTGTTCCTTTTGTCAAGGTGACATTGACAATGTCTTGGCCAGGTTCTGCGGACCGCGTAACCACCTTATCGTGAACAAGCTTGCCGTTGTGCCAGACTTTGATGGAATCGTCACTGCCCAATGCGAGCCGCGCGGGCATGTCGTCCATGGCAAGGACTTCGCAAGAGGCGTACGCCGTTGCTTCATCGGGTTTTCCGAGAGCTTCATCGAGATTGAAAAAGCCATTTTCCTGCTGCGCCGTTGCCGGGAACCGCTGCCACCGGACGGACGCACCGCCTTTGCCGGGATGTGTGGCCGCCAAGTCTATGCCCTGTTCGGGCGGAAAGACTGCGTTGTGCGCGGTGTCGGGACCGCCCTCAAACGGCCCGATGAGATGCCAGACTGGCGCGCGTGTAACGCGCACGTCCATCGTCACGTAGTTTTCGGAACCCACAACAATGTTAACCGGATACACAACGCGCCCGTTGCGCTCCATGGGCGGAACGGTGAGACGGGCGTGGACAGTGGCAGAGTTGGTCTTCGTCAAATCGAATCCGAGCTCTTGGAAACCCGCGCGGGGTTTAGTCTGATCCGCCGGACTGCCAATCCGAATTACGCCATTCACTGGCGTCGAGGTCTTCCTTGTGAGGGTTATACTTGCCGTAGCGGTGACACGCTCTGACGGCATGGCAAAAACGGGAGTTTCGTCCAAGGCAACAGAAACATCGATGTCTCCCGGCTTGAGGGGAGAACCCGCTGCTGCACAACCTGTTTCACCCAACAGACCGCTTCCGACAACAACGGACAGCGATAAAAGAATCCCGCGGAGAAATTCAAGGCGGCACGAAATATTCTGCTTCAGGGAAAAACGCATGGCCGAAAGGGTGCGGAAATGGCACAGCACTGTTCAAGCCCAAACCGGGGACGAACCGGATCCTCAACCCGCGTATGTCCTTCTCAGAACGTCAAAGAGAAACAACCCAATCATCGACAGGCAACAGGCCACTTTGCCCACTGCCCCAGCCAGCAGCCCAATAAACGCACCCGCGCCGGCTCGGCTGGCAGACTCAATGTCTCGGCCACTGAGCATTTCGAGCGCTGTCGCACCCACAAAAGGCCCCACCAATAAACCAGCCGGACCGAATACTAGCCCGACCAGTGTTCCAATGGCGGCGCCCACCATTCCACGCCATGTTGCGCCGAGTTTCTTGGCGCCGATCACGGTGGCCAAATAATCAAGCCCGATCGAAAGCAGTGTAAGCCCCGCCAAAAGTCCCAGAACAAGCGTGCTCGGTCCAGCATGGCCGAAGTAAAGCCGATGCCCAACCGCCGCGGCGAGAATCAGCGGCGCCCCGGGAATCCCCGGCAAAACGCTGCCCGCAAGCCCAACCAGCATCACCACGATGGCAATCGACAAACCCACTATTTGTTCGATCGACATGCGGAAACAATAACTTCACGGCTCACGGACATGCAACATGCCTCGCACACACAACGCAGACAATTTCGGTGCGGGCCGAGCCTTGCTTCGCGAGAAAAAGGTGATACGCTGAGCGCTTGGCAATGGAGTTTGCCATCCTCGGGCAGCGCCCCGCGGTAAACCGCCTGAACTCTTTTTTCAGGGCTGATGACTCCTGCCGAAGTAAACTTTGACACCGGCAGTAAGTCATGGAAACGAGAATTTCAAGTGGTCCTCGCGACTGGCCACCAGCACACCAACAGCCGCCGTTGCCATTTGTGGGCCGTCAATCAGAGATCGCCCAGCTACCGGTTGCGCTTGCGTCAATGGCATGCTGATGCTCTGACCGAATTACGCGCCGCGTTCCATGCACGAGCCGGTCTGCTACGGCCGCAGTTGGAGAAGCAAGCGAATGCGACCGAAACCGAATACGACAGTGCGCGCCTGGCTGCAGACCTTGAACTGCTGCGGGGATGGACGGCGTCGGTTTAGCCAGCATACTTGTTTGCGCCAGCCCGGCCGATGCGCTGCATCGCTCTCCTAATCCTGACTCAAACACCGTGGCCGCATTCCAATCGGAGGGAATCCTCGAATCAAGGATCGCTAATTCAAAAGACGGCTCGGTGATGCAACTCATTCCCAGCCCGCAAATCTCACCGCCTTACCAGACCACGACACCCAAAGCTTCATTCCGGTCAGATTTCCGGGCTACGCTGCATCACCTGGTCACAGTGTTGAAACACCGATCAACAGCCTCGTTTACCATGCTGAGCCATGTCTGACGCTGCGCCAATGTGCTCGTTATAACAGGGGTAAAAACAAGCCGCTCGACAACCGACACGCCGCACAGACCGAACACGACCTTGCGCCACAAAATGTCCAGCGGATCACCATACAGTTCGACCTCCTTTTCCTGTGGCGTGTTCGCAGTGTTGATTACCAAAGCCGCACGCGCCTTGAGAAGGCCGACCGGTTTGCCGCCGCCTTTCCCATCAGGCACAAATGTGTAAGCCCGGCCGGCTCGCAAAACGCGGTCAACCCAGCCGCACAGGATCGCCGGCGGCCGGCTCCAGTAATTCGGATGCACGATGACGATGCCGTCTGCTGTGGTAATTTCCTCGATGTGTCTGGCAATGTTATGTGGGAGGGGCGCTTCCCGCGGAATCTCGCTTGCTGGAAGGCATGGATCGAATCCTTCGGCGTACAGGTCATGCCACCAGACATTGCAGCCAAGTGCCATAAGCCTTGCGCGCGCGATTGCCGCAATCGCGTGATTGAAACTGCCCGGTGAGGGGTGAGCCAGAATAATCGATACGTTCATGGCACGACTACAGTTCGGTGCTTTTGGTCTGTGTTATATGGATTCTCCTGCCAAAGTCACTCCCAAATCAAACCCTGGACAACGAGCCTGGCACTCTATTTGCGTCTTTGTTGGATGGGCGTGGGCGGAATGCGCCGGTTCAACGCTCGACCAGCTATGATCCGGGTCCAGAATATGCCGGTCTTTGAGTTTCAGTGACGGGTTGGACGTTGGTAAGCGTCATTCGGTCGCAGTCTTAAGGAATTCCTCGAACGCGCCGCCGAGGAGTTGTTTGACGTCGCGCTCGACTTCTGCTGCGGTTGGTTCCCAGCCGGCAGCGGCGATATCGGAGTATTTGTCCAGCAGCACTTTGGCGAGGACTTTGCGGCTGTGTTCCCACTTGTAGATCAACTGATCAATGACGCGGGCGTCGGAATGTTGTGCGGTGAAGCTTGTGCCGATAAGTTCGAGCCGCATGCGGGTTGTTTCTTCGATTAACACGGGCACATTTGTGAACCACCAACAGCCGAAGACATGCAGATTGCGAAACTTCCGGGCAAGCACGCAGAGTTCGTGCTGGTTCTCGCGTGAGAGGACGGTGACGAGGAAACGGTTTTCGGGGTAATTGGCGCAGAGGTGGGCGAGCGTTGAAAGGTCGCTGCGACCCATGGCGTCGCCTGCGAGTTGGAGGCCTGGGTTAACGGCGCGTTTGACACCGAGCATGAGTGCGAAAGGCATGTTGAAATCACGGCAGTGTGGTAGCACAGCGCCGCGAATCAGCGAGGCGCAGTCTGAGGTTTCGTCGCAGGTGAATTCTGGCGGCAGTGAGACCATCATGTACCTGGCCTTGATGCGATGTGACCAGTCGGCTAGGAACCGGCGAATTTCGCTGATTGTATGTCTTGAGAAACCCTCGCTGACCTCGTATCCCCACTGGCGCAATTTGGCGCCGGCCTCGGGCCAATTGACGAGGATCGGGTCCACACGTAGCGCGGCCACGAAACGTTCGTCGCGCAGAAACCCTTTTTGCCACACACTGTGTTCTGCGTCATCGAACGGCGAGTTTGTCATGTAAACGGTTCGGACGTTGGCCAGTTCAAGGCAACGATTGACGTAGCGTTCCTGGTCCCACTGTGCAAACCACTTGCGGAGTAATGCGAGGTCGCGTTGTCTGGGATCAAGCCCGAGTCGGTGCAATGTGGTGAGAACTCCGCGGCAAGCCTCGGAAATGGGGGAGTGTTTGACGAACAGTTCATTCCAAACGATGTCAGCTTGTTCGGTCTTGGTAAGACGCCAGAAATTCTCGTACGGCGTTTCGATGCGGCGGAACGCTTCGGCAACGAGGTAGTGATAGACCAGCAACTCGTCGATTCCCCACAACAATAGTCCGCCCATGAGAGGATCATAGAGGTGTGTGTGGATATCGATTACGGGTGTGTTCCAGACGACCCTGTCGAGCAGGGCTGTGAGAGCCGTTCTGCGGAATTCGGTAACCTGCGTGTGCATTTCAGTTGCTCTGGTTTGCGATTGTCAACCAAGACCAGCATGTTGGTCCTGGCTAAACAATTGCACATGTGGTTCAGCGCAACGACAGATGCTTTGTCAACCAGTTGGTTGTCTTACTCCACATCTCGGGGGTATAGACATGTCCCACGTTCGGGTAGATGATGCTTTGGAAATTGTCGGGTGCGCCGAACAATTTGTAGAGTTTTGAGACCTTTGACTCGATTATGTGAATTCCGTCCACGGGCGATCCAGGGTCTTTTTCTCCGCTTTGGAAGAGCAACGGCCGGGGCGCTGCCATGGCTACCACCGCTTCTGTATCAAAGTGGTTTAACATGCCCGGGACGAAGTAATAGATGCCGTGCTCGCGCAGGCTCTCCGAGGCGATCAAGTTCTGATACCGGGTCAGGCAACAGACGGCTGCGCCGACTTTCAGGCGGTCGTCGAGTGCCATCAGCCACCATGTTCTTGTGGCCCCCATGCTGATGCCAGTGACACCGATGCGGTTGCCGTCGATCTCCGGCCGTGAACGCAAATAGTCGAGTGCGATCAGATCGTCACGGAGTATCATGCCCCACAAAGTGCGCCCGAACCACAGGTTGAACTTGCTGGCGGTCATTTCGCCTGCGCTCCCTTTTTCCCGTGGGCCGCCCGGGCCTTTGCCGTTTCTTTCGCCGAAGCAGCAGGCGTCAACGGCGATGACCGCGAACCCGAGTTTTGCGAGTGCGGGTCCCGGGGGGACAGGCGTCGCGTTTGTGCCGAAGAGCTCTTCTTTACCGACGTCGTATTGGCCCCCATGCCAATGGCAGTACAGTATGGCTGGCGATTTCTCCTGGCCGTTCTTTGGCAGTAAGAGATAGCAAGGGACCAGATCACCAGCGCCATTGTCGAGCTCGAGTTTTTCCAGGGTGAAATCGGCGTGTTCGGTGCGGGACACGACGCAAACGCTGACCGGGTTGGGACGCGGCGGCAGTTTGCCGAGAAGGTCCCAGAGTTTGGCGCGGACTTGCTCTCGTTGTTTGAGCCATGCGTCGAGCGTGTCAGCAGGCTGAAAATCGGGGGTGGGTGGAGCGGCTGCAAGCCACTTCTGCCAGGTTGGGGGCGTTTTGGATTGTGACATGGCTGTTGCGGTTAGGAGCACCAAGGCAATCAAACACAAAGTAATTTTCAGAGTTCTGACACGACGGAGCATGATTGACAAGCACACTTTCATACTCATTTCTTGGAGCATCTGCGCAGCAGTCCCAGCTTATCAGGTCATTCAAGACCTTTGCATTAAATTTGTTCAGTCAGCGATCCCAATTCGCTCATACACTGGGCTGCGACACTGGGCTGCGAATTTGCACCGGCCAGGTCGGCCCAGACCGGAGTTTTGGAGTTACTGGATTTCAGCGCGGCACAGGGCGTTTTGGTGTCGCTTCTGTTTGGGACGCCGTGAGCCGATTCGTCTGCTGACTCCTGAAACCTGTTTCCTGGCTGCTGGCCATGGTCCATGGTCCAGCGTCTCTGGTCTTTGGTGTATGATCTATGGTCCGCGGTTCTCAGCTTCTCGTGGGGATATTCTCTTTGAGAATTGGCTGCGGCTACGCCGTGCTGAGTCACTGTGGTTTGGATCGCCCATAGCTGCTGGGACCGGACCTGCTGGGGCCGCTGGCCGGGCTCGAAGGAGCAGCCGGAGCTGCAGGTGCAAACTTTGGCTGTGAACCAAGCGACGGCGATGTTCCCGACATCGGCGTGGCCGACGCGCGCGGCACTGACACAGAAGGCACAGCAACGGTCGGCATCGAGGGTGTATTCATTGGCGATGAAAAACGGGGTGCGCTTGCTGGCGGAACCGATACCGGCTGCGAATAGGCACGCGTGACTGGCGGCTGTGAACTGATTGGTCCGGGCATTGTAACAGCCGGAGCCGAAGAACGGCTTGTTGGCTGTATTGACGACGCCGGCACCGGGGTCGAAGGAGCGGAAGTCTTGGGCCTCGATGTAACACTCGGCGAACCGGCGGGAGCTGTGATCGAGCTTTGGTTGAACGGCCTGCTGACGGGAGCTGGCGGCGTCGGCCTCGGAGGAGTTGTAGTTGAAGAAGGCGAAACTGTTGATCGAGGAACAGAAACGCGGTTGTCCGTTTGAGCAGGCGTTGTGACCGGGGCTGGGGAAGATGTTCCTATTCTGCGAGGTTCGGTTCTTGTGACCGGCGGCTTGGCAGTTTCGACCGATTGACCAGCGGGCTTGCGCGTAAGGGGCGCATTTTCGGATCGAACGACAGTCGAGCGCTGGTTTGTCGGCGGGGTGGCAGGCGCCGCAGACCCGTCGCTCGCTTGGCGGGGCGCCAGCGCGCCGGGTTTCGCAGTTGGCGATGATAGGCCGGGCCGTGAATTGTTAACAGTGGTTTCCGCCGAGGTGCGCACTGGCTGTCGCGTTGTGGTTGTAGTGCGTTCTGCTACTGGTTTGGTGGGCGACATGCCTGCGGCACTGGAGCGGACAGGCTGGCCGCTCGATGTGCTGGACGGAGAGCGTCGCTCGCTGAAACCGGCAGTCGTCGGCAGCGAAGCCGCGGGCGATGTACGATTGACGGTGCTGGTTCTGATGGGTCGTGGTTGCGGTGGCGCGGCGTCCGGGGCAGCTTTTGGCCTGTACACTGCGAGCTGCTTGTCTCTGGGCTCGAAACGACCGGCGCGGCGCATTCCGTCAGGCGCAGAGGTGACATCGCGGAGTTGGACTTTTGGGATTTCACGGCGTGTGACCGCGCTGATGCGCTTGGGCGGGATACCTTCGTTCACGATGGTGTTGTTGTTTCCGACGACGTAATTGTTGATGACGGTGGAATTGTTGTAAACGACGGTGGTTTGATGTCTTGGCAGGCGATGATGGTGCACATATCGATCGCAAAAATGGTGATAACTGACGAACGTGAAGCAATCCCAGCCGAGGCCGAAGCTGAAACCGAAGCTGACGTTGCTGCCGTACCAAGTAAGCCCGATGCCGGCTGACCATCCGCACCCTGGCGGCAGAGGCGCCCAACCGCAGTACATGTCCGAGTATCGCCACGTAACCCATGCTGGTGCCCATTCATATCCCGGAACCCAAACCCATCCTACGTGATGATGCCGGTACCAACGACCGTAATGGAACGGTGCCCAGCCCCATGAGTACATTGAGTGCCAGTACCATCCGGCGTCGGTGTAAACCCAATAACCGCCGTGGCAATAAGGTTGCCAGTCAGCGACAACCACGGCGCAAGCAGGTTGCCATACCCAACCGTAAGACGGGAGTTCGATCCACGTACCGTAAGGCGCCAAACTGGAATAGAAGTAATTGTTAACCTGCGTCACAGGCTGAGTGTACACCGGAGGTGGCGACGAAACGCTGGGCTGAGGTTGACTTGCCGCTGTTGATTCGGCGGGTTCGGTCTGTCTTGGAGGTTCAGGCGTTGCAGGTGCGGCGGTCGAAGCCACAGAAGAGGTTGACTCGGTGGACGTTGGCTGTGCTGGAGCTTGGGCGGGTACGGTTTCGGTCTTGGTGGGTTCCTGCGCCAGCGTGCTCTTGTGCTTGAGCATCTCAGCGATAACTTCTTCAGACACACCAATGTCTTTGAGATAAAGGATTTCGTCGGCGCTGAGGTCAAAGCCTTGGGCGGATTTCTTCACGTACTCGACCAGGACAGTATCACCAACGCCCTTTTGGGCGAGCTCGACGATATCTGCGACTCCGGGTGAAAGCTGCGGCGGCTGGAGCGGGATTTTAGCTGTTGGTTCTGAAGCTTCTGCCGAATTACCTGCCGCTGCGTCGGTTGCCGGGGAAAGCGCCGCAGGCGCGTTTGTCCCAGTGGTGGATGGGACGTTATCGCCTTGGCAGATTGACAAGGCGGCGACTGTTACTCCCAGCATGGCGCCCCAAGAGCCCCTTTGATATGCCGTTTTCATAAAATCTGTTTGTTCGAGTTTCTTTTTTGAGCGGTCCGGGCGGGGCTGCTGGCTCACGACCTGACCGTTCCAACCATATTGACATCGGGGCTGATGCAACTATTCATCGCACACCACAGCCCAGCCGCAACCGAATGCTCTTGTTTTCACCAAACCAACACCAACATTGTGCCTTGGTTCGACAATAGCAAGGCAGATTTCGTAGTTGCCGAACCGGAGATGATGCTGCAAAGTATGGACGCGGATTTGGCCGCGCGGAGAGATGGCAGAGTGGTTTAATGCGCACGCCTGGAGAGCGTGAGTGGGCTAATACCCCACCGGGAGTTCGAATCTCCCTCTCTCCGCCAGTTTTGTTACGGGCAGTTTGATTGTGGTGCATGGGTTTTGTTTTGCCACGAGAGTTGGGCTCATATAAGAGATGAACGGTAGTGTTGTTGACGTTAGACTGCGCTTTCACCTGTTTTTGTGGTATGGGATGATGGCGCTGGCGGTTTTGTTCCTGGCGTTTTTCCTTGCAGCGAGCCCTTTCTTTGTAGCCTTTATGGTGACCGGGCTTGCGTGGTTGGTGCTCTTGCCGTATCACGCGCAAGTCTCTTTTTTCCTCGCGCTCAGCACCTTCAGCTCAGCGCTCATATTGCCGTTCATACCGGGTCGCCCCTATTTCTGGGAATTCGCGGCGGTGTTGGCGTGGACTGGCATTGTGATAACCATGTGGTTGCGCCGGTACAGACCGGAGTTTCCCCGATTGTTGAGGGAAAACAGGGCTCTTTTTGTGGCATCGCTCGCATACTGCATCGTGTTGATCATTACGATGCTGGTACGCGGATTTGGTTTGCGGGTGCTTGGATCAGGCCAAGTGGGCGGCCGTCTGTACATTCAACAACTGTTGTGCGCCGTATTCCCGCTGCTGATGATCATGGTCCGTGTTGATGAGCGGACGGTGGTGCGATTGTTCACTTTGCAGTATTTGCTTTCGGCCACGTACCTGATTTCGGACTTCGTGTTCGCGTTTGCTCCCCAACCGCTGGTTGGGCTCTTGTATTTCTTGGAAATCCCAAATGACGCTTTGAATTTTGAGATTCAAAGCCTGCGTTTTGGCATCCGCCGGTTCCAATCGCTTTCGTATTTTGGCCAGGCGTTTATTTATCTGGTGCTGATGTATTATGGGCTGAAAGATTTGATTTCGCGGCGCGGACTGATTGTTTTTCCCGTGACGCTTGCGGTATTTGCGGTGAGCTTGCTGAGCGGTCATCGTTGGGTAATAGCGATTGTGGGCATCACGGTCCTCTTTGTGGCTTACGCGCAAAGGTTCTACAATCTGCGAAACATGCTCGTGAGCGCCGGCGTTGCAGCAATCTTACTGGCGCTGACCTACGGGTTTGCAGACCGGATGCCGCAGGCTTTTCAGCGGGCCGTTTCAAATCTGCCCGGCATCAAGCTCGATTATCAGGCTCGCCTCGATGCTGAAAACACGATGTACATGCGGCGTATCTTGTTCAGGATCGGGCTCGGGCTCATACCAGATTACTTCTGGATTGGGCGCGGTTTTGCACGGTTCCTTGACGAATACTCGGCGTATTGGGACCCGACGGTGGTGACGTTCCATGTGAACCAAGGCGCGTTCTACAACGGATTCATTGGTTTGATGGTAAACACCGGCGTCTTTGGGACCGCGGCAATGTTGTCCTTCTTGTTTCTTGGCTCGCGCAAGGCGTGGCAAATCATGCAGCACCTTCGCACCTACGGGTGCGAAGACGTGTTCTCACGCCTTTGCAGTGTGGTAGCCGGGCTCTGGATGGCGAACGTCTTGGCGTTTCTGTTCCTGCACGGGGACAGTGAGTTTGCCATGAAAACGTTCTCGTTGCAGGCGGGTGCAATCCTGCTTTGCCATCATCTGTTGCGCAAACGACTCGAATCCGCAGCGGCGGCATGACCGTTCTACATCTGCTGGGAGCGGATGAAGACACCGGCGGCATCTTGTCGGTGATCCGCAATCTTCAGAATGCAACTGCGGAGAAGGGGTGCACACATGCAGTTTTGGTTAACAGCTCCTACAAGGAGACGCGCAAACCCGCTCTGTCATACAGGCAAAGCCGATATCTGTTGGCCGAATCACCGGCGCACCTTTCTTTGCTCGCACGGGCAATAGCCACAATCCCGGGTCTATTGAGGCTGCTCAGGGACGAGCCGGTTGACGTCGTGCATGCGCATTCGCGAGGCGCGTTTCCACTGGCTTGCTTTTTGGCAATGAGCGGGCATGGGGTCGTTTTCACCAACCACGCTTATGCGCGAAGGACAGGCATGTACAGGAACGCTGTGCGCCTTCGGCATTTTCACATGGTTTGCCTGACACCGAATATGGCCAGGCACTATGGGATGGCGCCTGACTTGGATCGGCTTCACATTATTTCGGCTTGTTGTGCAGATCGATTCTTTGAGTTGCCTTTGGTTGAGCGACGAGCTGCCGCCAGCGATCGTCCTGTGGTTCGGCTTGTCGGCATCGGAAACATAGTCCGGTGGAAGAACTGGCACCTTGTGCTTGAAGCCATTGGATTGCTGGGCGAAACGGATCGGGCGCGACTTCAGTTTGATCACTGGGGACCGGTTTCATCGGATGCGGACTCGCAAATGTATCGAAACGAGCTCAACAAAACGGTCCGAAAGCTCGGCTTGGAGGAACGCTGCAGATTTCACGGCCCACTGCAAGACGTCGAAAGAGCGTTGAGTGAGGCCGATTGCTTTGTAATTCCATCGACCAATGAGCCATGCTCGGTTGCCCTCATTGAAGCGTTGGCAATGGGTGTACCTGCGATTGCCTCGGCCAGTGGCGGGAACGTGGATATTGTTCAAGCAGAGCGAAGCGGGCTGCTCTTCGAGCCGGAGAACGCAATGTCCCTGGCAGAATGCTTCAGGCGTGTACTGCGAAATGAGGTCGGATTTGGCGATGGCAAGGCTTTGCGCGAGTCGGTGCGGGAAAGGAGCGCATCGAGCGTGGGCGCGAAGTACCTGGAATTGTACGGGCGACTGGTCCGCCCGCATATTTCCCAGCCCGGCTTAGCCTGAACCAAAGTCGCCTGACGGGCACTGCCCAAGCTCCTGCGCCCCCCGGGGCTCCCTGCCACGCCGGGCTGGGAAATATGCCCTGCGACTCCCTCGCCGTCGCAAGGAAGAACGCGCTGATCCCGATGGTTTTTCACGCGCTGTCGCGGATGCAGTGGGCGTTGCTGGGCGCGAAGCGCTTGGATGCAGTGGGCGTTTGCAGGCGCGAAGCGTTTGGAGTGCGGCAGCTTGCTGCCGCTTTGTTTCTATGCCCAAACAACGTGTCTGTCCCCATATCGCATTTTCCCCATCAGCCCGATGACAGGTCATGCGACGCGTTTCGATCCCGCAAACCGGGTCACCGAACATACACCGGCTGGGTGCGGCGAAGAATCGCCGCGCTCCTGCCAACGCGTTGGAGAAAACACCGGCGGTCGGGAGCGCGGCCCTCCTCGGCCGAATCAATCCGACGTCCCGATCTCACACCGGTTTCGATAATCCCAATCCGGCGCCCGGACCTTGAACGGCTGGGGATGCGCAAACAACGTGTCTGTCCCCATATCGGCATCCGAGGGGTTCCTCTACAGACTTCGGCAACCGCCGATTGGAACAAGGGGCAATTTGAGAGCCACGCCGCAATCAGGGGGCAAAACCCGAACAACGAGCCTGTCACCTTATCCGGCTCACCGCCAAAGGCCGTACCATTGTGACCCGCCTTACTGGCGGCCAGAGAAGCAGATACAGATAAACTGACCAAACTCGTAGCGTGAAAACCTTCGCGAATATGAATGGTTTTTGAATATAACAATGCAGCCCGAGTAGTCGCGAAACCAGAGTGTTCAAGAGATTCAGCAATATGCTGGCGCCCGGAACCCCCGCCGGAATAGCGCTTTAGGTGTGTTTGGCCGGTGAACCGCGATTTCCGGGTTAGCCAGGATGATCAGAACTTCCCGGGGATCGGACCTGAAGACCTGCGTGCGTGCGCTGTTGCACTGCTGGCACATGCTCTTTATTTGCGCCGAGTCCGCTGAACGCCCAGTAGAGTCGGTTGGCAAGGGGAATCAACACCGCTGCTGCCACCGCGCCGCCAGCCACATCAACGGCATAGTGGTACCTGCAGTACACGGTCGATAGACAAAGCAAGATCACGTCGATCAAGTGAATGTATCGGATTCGCGGCAGGTACCGGAAGGAGAACCAAAGCGTGCAAAGTGCTATGACTACATGGCTACTGGGAAACGCGGCGCCCGGCCCTTCGAAATTGCGATAAATCCACGCCATGATTTGGAAAAAGAGCCCGCTCTGCACCGCCGGAGGATAAAACGGTGCCCCCGCATATGCCTGAATCTCATCGGGTAGCCGAAATCCGTCGATTTCGCGGAAAAACGCACGCGGCCCCATTACGGGCAGACAAATATAAATCAGGTAACAAATGTAAAAGACGAATGAAACAACGGAGACGTAATGGAAAAACTGTCGCTTGTCGCGCAGGTACAAAGCCAGTCCTATCCCCGAAATCATGATGTAGTAAGTGAAATAGGCCGCATAGAATATCTCGCTCACCCAAAGACGAGGCAGTGCATACATGAACTCGAGACAGGGCTGAAAACCGAATATCCGCTCGTCCAACTGGATAAAAAATGCATCGAGATAATCCGGGAAAAACAACCGGTTCAACAAGCCTGTCTCTCTGTAAAACCCGATGTACATCGGGATCGGGTAATAATGCCTGAGGAAATCCAGCCAACGGACCGATGGTTTCCTGCTGTGTGCCTGAATCAGAAAGCGCACAAATGCAATGCCAGCCACATGTGCCAAAAGAAGCCAGGGCCACCACGGCGTGGTCTGATTGTGAAAAAGCAGTATCACAATGGCCACCACAGCCATGTAACCTTGCGTGGCATAATCGATGAAAAGGTAGTGTTTCATGCCGTTGCTGGCTGCGCCGACACACCCTTAGACCCATCCATGCTCACGGTACCACTTTGCTGTTGCACGTATCCCATCATGCAATCGCGTTGGACATTCCAATCGCAGTTCCCGAGTGAGTCGTGTGGTGTCGCATACCCACCCCGGAGCGGTAAGCTCCCGATACTTGTCCAACCCAAAGATACTTGGACGTCGCGTGACCACCGATGCTGCAGTGGCAAGCCAACAAACAAGCCTGACCACGGCCAAGGGAATGGTCAGTTCCCGAAAGCGCACACCAAGAACAGAGGCGATCGCTTCACACAACTGATCGCTGGTCACAACCTCGGGAGACGCCACGTTAACCGTCAAACCGCTCGCCCCGGCATGCGAAAGTAGTGCCACAACGATCTCCGCAAGGTCCCGCACATATACAAGGTTCAACTCCTGTCTGCGCCGCCCGAATCTTGGCGCAATGCCACGGTTCACAGCCTTGAAAAGCGATAGAAAAGAGGTGTCGCGCGGACCATATACAGCTGCCGGGCGAACAATGACGTATTCCGCGCTGCATGCTCGGGACACTTCCAGCTCCGAAGCGAGCTTGCTTCTGCCGTAGGCAGAAACCGGCCGGGGGTCATTCGTTTCCGTCATGGGCGCCGAGGAAGTCCCAGGCCCGCCCGCAGCCACACTCGAAATGTACACCAACCGGCGCGCACTGGTTTGGTGTGCATTGACTGCCTCAACGATCCGCCGTGTTCCGCCGACGTTAACGTGGTCAAACTCACTGCGATGCCGCGCCTTTACAATCCCAGCGCAATGAATGACATGAGTCACATCCGCCAAAGCGGTTTTCAGGCCCTGAACGTCTTCCAGCGATCCGAAGCGCACCTCGAC
The DNA here is from genome assembly GCA_012517065.1 of Verrucomicrobiota bacterium. GTDB lineage: Bacteria > Verrucomicrobiota > Verrucomicrobiia > Limisphaerales > J093 > JAAYVR01. The sequence continues at coordinate 39,400 of JAAYVR010000090.1, forward strand.
GCGCGCGAGACGTGATTCAATGAAACGTCTGCTGCTCGAGTTTCTCAGCAGCACCACGGTCGGCACTTCACGCTCACACAGCACATCGAGGATATGGCTGCCCACAAACCCGCTTGCGCCAGTGAGCAACACCTTCATCTGACGTGTCCTCGGGAAGCCTCAGATGATGCCGAGCTCGCGCCCCACCTTCGCGAACTTGTCCAGTGCGAAATCGATCTGGGCGTCGGTGTGCGTTGCCATCAGGCTCACCCGCAACAATTCCTGTCCGGGAGGCACGCCGGGCGACACAACCGGGTTGACGAAAACGCCTTCTTCTTCGAGCCGCTTGCAGAACTTAAAGGTCACCAGCAAATCCCGACAATACACCGGCAGAATTGGCGTCTGAGACGCGCCAAGATCAAAACCCAGTGACATGAGCCCGTGCTTCATGCGTTCTGTGTTGTGCCACAGCCTTTGGATGCGATCGGGCTCGTTTTGCATGATTTTCAAAGCGGCAAGAGCCGCAGCGGCATTAGCAGGGCTCATGCTGGCGCTGAAAATCAATGGCTTCGAGTGATGCTTGAGATAGTCGATTGTGGCATGGTCTGACGCAATGAACCCCCCGAGGCTCGCCAGTGACTTGCTGAAAGTGCCCATTATCAAATGCACCCTGTCGGTTAGCCCGAAATGGTCGCTGGTCCCAGAACCGTTCTTGCCCAGAACGCCTATTGCGTGTGCGTCATCGACCATGACCACTGCTTTGTGCTCGTGCGCAAGCCTGCAAAGTTCGGGCAATTGGATTATGTCCCCTTCCATGCTGAACACGCCGTCAACCACAATCAACTTGCCGGCATCCCGGTCAATCATTCGCAGCCGGTTCTCGAGCGCTGCCATGTCGCGGTGGGCAAACCTCAGGAACTTCCCTTGCGTCAGGAGGCATCCTTCCACGATGCTGGCATGATCACTCTTGTCGGCAATCACGTACTCGCCTTTTCCGACAAGGGCACTGATGACGCCCAGATTCACCTGGAACCCGGTGCTGTACAGAAGGACAGCTTCTTTCCCCACCAATCGTGCCAGCGCCTGTTCGAGTTCGAGGTGAATATCCAAAGTCCCGTTAAGGAATCTCGAACCGGCACAGCCGGTCCCGTATTTCTCGATCGCGGCCTTGGCCGCTTCTTTTATTTTGGGGTGGTTTGTCAGGCCAAGATAGCTGTTGGACCCCAACATCAACACCCGCTTTTCATTTATCGTCACCTCCGTGTCCTGAGCGGTGGAGATGGTCCGGAAATAAGGGTAGAGCCCCATGGCTCTTACCTGGGTCGCACTCCGGAAATTCCGGGTTTTGTCCAGCAGCGACGGCAGTGAATCCCCGGTTCGGTCTGACCGCATCCCAGAACGTTCGGTCTCGCCTGTCGGCGAGACCGTTGCGCCAGGCAAATCTCCATCGTCAGAAGCACCATTAGGGTGCTTTGATTTGGTTGTAATCTGTTCAGCTCTCTTCATACTCAAGGCTAGGAAGGCCAGTGCGCAGCTAGACCGTCCCGTCACCAGCCCACCCAACGACAAACGGCCTTCTCCGAAGCTCTCTCAAGCCCTCGAGACCGCTGCCTTTATCCGACCCAATAAAACTCAAGCGTCAAGCGAACCGGTTCGAGTGTCAAGCGTTTATGCGCGACGCTGAGAGCGGCGAAAACCAGTCGGGCATCATGACACCGCCGCAAGACTTGTTGGGCCCGACGCCGAGCCCATGATTTCAGATCGGTTGGGGGGAAGGGCGGCCCTGCAATCGGGTGGCGTACCGCCGTTTTGTGTGTGTGGCGACTTGGGGGGATGATCGCAGGGCCGCCTTGGGGGGTTCTAGTTGAGCACGAGTGAGGTTTGGTCCAGAAAACTTATCTTCGCGGGCACCTGACTCTTCGATGGATCGCCAAAGCCAAGAGCCCCCCTGCCGCGGCAGCGGCAAGCGCACTCGGTTCGGGCACGGGGGTCACTTGACCAAAACCCGAGACGTTGTCGAGGCGGAGGTTGCCCGTGCTTGCAGCATTCCAGCCGTAGAACCTGAATTCGAGTGTTTCCCAATCTCGGACCGTGACGTCAGAAAAGTCGAACGTGCGACCGGTCATGGCTGTGTCGATTGTGTAATCGACGCTGCTTTCGATAACGCTGCCGTCCTTCAAGACTGACACTCGACCTGATTGAGGGCCGCTGGTGCTGCGTGAGACGTCATATTGAAGACTCTCGAGGCGCAGGCTATACCCGGTCTCAGGCTTGAGCGTGAATGAAACGTATTCGGAAAGATCAACCTGCCCAGTGTTCCAGTGCGAACTCGAAAACATATCGGACTGACTGACCGCGCCAACGTTAACCCTCGTAAACGGGCTTAATGTCAGGTGTTCCACTGACGGCACCAACGCGTCCCCAGCCGGGTCCGCACCGGCGAAATCGTAAGTAAACAAAACTTGGCCGTTCAATTGCGGCAGAATACCCACAACAGCTATTGCAGTTACGAACTCTTTCATGTTTCCTCCTTGTTCCTGCTTTGTTCAGGACAAACCCGGTTCACCGCACAAGTCTATGATAACAAACGCAGTTCACCGGCCTGCCCATGTCTATTTTTCTCCTTGAGCGGCACAGCAGCGATTATCATGCCAAAGTTTGTCTCAATGCAGCTAAAAACCACATTTATCGCTCAAGTCCTTCAATGACAATGATATATGACTAGCAGCCAAATTGTGTCGGGACCGAGCCAAGAGAAATCATCGGTGTAGGAGAATGTCCCACTCCAAGACGGCCTGTCTTGTTTATTACATGACACTGATCATTGTTGGCAGGCGACGCGAGCGCCCCAAATCTCCTCTGCGGCTTTGATGACGGTTTCGGTTGTGAGGTTCTCGAGGCACTCACGGTTGAACGGGCACGTCTTCCTGAAACACGGGCTGCAGCCCAAACCTAACCGGACGATGGCATGGCCTTGCCCTTGCGGCCCGGTCAAACTCGGATCCGTGGGACCGAATATTGCCACGCAAGGAGTCGCCATGGCCGCAGCCAGATGCATAAGACCCGAATCGACACCGACAAACAGAATGGCGCGTTTGAGGATGGCCGCTGCCTGGCGCAGAGTCGTGCGCCCGGACAAATCGGTCATGGGCGCCCGGGCAGCCATGTGAATCTGCGGATCGGGTTGCGCCCCGAGAATTAGTACCTGTGCGCTCTTGTTGGTGGCGAGGTGATCAGCTACAGCAGCGAACCTTTCTGACGGCCATTCCTTGATCGTCCGGCGGCGGGAAGTCCCAGGCCCAAGAACGACCAGCGGACGTCCCGGGCTGACATCGGCCTTGATGAGCAATTCCTGAGCGTCGTTCAGATCATCCTGAGTGAGCTTGACCAGCCCAACGTATGTGTCTTGAACCACCGGACAACCGAGAGCTCGAACCAGGCGGAGGTTGTTCATGGTTGAGGGCGGCCCTGCCTTTTCGGTTCGAATCGTAAACGCGCTTGAGAAATGCCCGCCATCGAACCCGGCGCGCACTGCTGCGCCGGAGAATCGCGACAACAACACGCACTCCTCGGCTTGTGAAAACGACACCGCGATATGGAACTTTTCCCGGCGCAAACGCCAGATCAAACGCCCCTTCGCCAACAGACCGCCGCGAGCTCTTTCAATTATCGAATCAACTAGATCGCTTGGTCTGAGCAAGCTGGTAAGCGAAGGACGGACAACGGCTGTGATGTGTGCCCCCGGGAACCCGGCACGCAGAGACGCCAAGGCTGGCAGCGAGAAAAGGAGATCGCCCACCTGATTCAGGTGGAATGTGACGATCCGCAATGGCTCCGTAGGCACCATGTTCAGCGAGTCTTTTACCCCCGACCCGTCCACTGCAGCAAGCACGGCATGCGAATAGAGTGCCAGACACGATATTCAACGCCTCCGTGGCATGCGAATAGAGTGCCAGACACTATGTTCAGGGCGTCAGGTGGCGGTCTGATCTGCCGCCGATTGGCGGATCGGGAAATAGAGTGCCAGACACGATGTCTTCTGTTTCGATTTTGGCTTGCATCGCTTTGCGCGAGAGTCCGGTGAAACGGAGTGGGCACCGTGCCTCTCACGAAATCTGGCTGTTTTGACAGTAAATCATGGCGTCTTGGGAGTCGGACGTGTTAGTATGCGCTGGTGTTCGGCCGTGGCTGGCGAGAGTTCCTGGCTAGAAGAACTGAGAGGCTATGTTACATGTTGCTAGGGTAGAGTGAGTTGCAAGCATGGGTTGTGTCATGGGAGAGAACAATTTCGGCAAGAGCCGTTTTCTCGACGCATGGGCTCGGCGAATCAGGCGGCGGGGCACGATTCTGATCATGGGCGACTGCGAGGGCACGGCTTGTAGGTCAACAGAACAGTGAATGGCAAATCGCAATCCGACCAGGTGTCGGCTGAGGCCGGACCGAGTGTAGTTCTCAAGAGAGGCGAGGAAGATCGGATTATCGCCGGTCATCCGTGGGTTTACGCGGGTGCAGTGCAACGCGTGAGCCCGGAAGCGACTGACGGTTGTGTGGTGCGGGTTTTGGATCATCGGCGCCGTTTTCTGGGGGTGGGCTTTTACAATTCTCGTTCCAAGATCAACGTACGGATGCTTGCCTTCGACGAAGTTCGGATTGACGCGGTTTTTTTTGAGAGCCGGGTGCGTGATGCGCTTGCCCTGAGGGAACGCTACATGCCGGGGGCCAACTCGTTCAGGGTTGTGAATGCCGAAGGTGATTTTCTGAGCGGCTTGATCGTTGACAAGTACGACGATGTGCTGGTGATTCAGACGTCGGCTCTTGGGATGGACCAACGTCAGGGAACGATAGTTGAAGCTCTTTGTTCGGCCATGTCGCCCAGGGCTGTCATTGCTCGTAATGACATAGCGACGCGGAAGCTTGAGGGCCTGCCAGAAACGCGTGGTGTGGTTTGGGGCACAAACCCGGGCGAAATCAGCGTCAGACTGAACAAACTGCTCTTCACGGTTGACCTTCTGTCCGGTCACAAAACCGGGCTGTACCTTGATCAACAGGTCAATTATGCGCTGGTTGCCGATCTGGTTGCAAAGCGACCCGGAGCGCGGGTGTTGGATTGTTTTTGTTTCATGGGGGGCTTTGGACTTCACGCAGCAGCAGCGGGCGCATCTCAGGTGCATTTCATTGACCAGAGCGAAGAAGCGATTGTGTTGGCGCGGCGGCACGCCGAGTTGAACGGTTTGACAGCCCGATGCTCGTTTGAAGCAGGCAATCTTTTCGACTGGTTCAAGGCGCATGCGACTCAACCCGGGCGCCAAACCGATTCATCTGATGCGGCTTCGCACGGGCAATACGATGTCATTGTGCTCGACCCGCCGTCGTTCACTCGGAACCGCGCATCTGTCCCGGACGCGCTTCGTGGGTACAAGGAGATACACCTGAGAGCGTTTCGCTTGCTGGCTGCAGGGGGCTTGCTTGCGACGTTTTGTTGTTCTCACCATGTGGACGCGCGGACGTTCCTTGACGTCATACTGTCCGCTGCTTTCGACACCCGGCGGGTGGTGCGACGTGTGGCAACGTTCACTCAGGCACCTGACCACCCGGTAATACCTTCGATTCCTGAGACCGAGTACCTGAAGGGTTACGCGGTCGAGGTTGTCCGCTGAACGGATGGTTCGGGTAGCCGGTGCGATTTCCGGGGCCCGCATCTTCCTTACTCCCTTGAAGACATCCGTTTCGCGGACTGCTCAGGGTATATGATTTTATTGGAAAGTCCTTCATATTCCCGAAGATTTTCAGGCTGCGAGTTTGGTCAATTCCTTCGTATCAGTCTCCATGGCAGCCAGTAAGGCGGTCACAATGGTGCGACCTTTGGGAATGAGTCGGATAAAGGGACAGGCTCGTTGTCTGGGTTTGGGTCGAAATAGAGTGACAGGCTCGATGTTTGGGTTTTGCCCCCTGATTGCGGCGTGGCCCGCAAATTGCCCCTTGTTCCAATCCGCGGCTGCCGAAGTCTGTAGAGGAACCCCTCGGATGCCGATATGGGGACAGACACGCTGTTTGCGCATCCCCAGCCGGTGAATGTTCGGGCGCGGCATTTGCGTGATTCAAACGGGTCATAGGGTCGTCACGTTGATGCGGCCGAGGACGGCCGCGCTCCCGAGCGTCGGTGTTTCTTCTAACGCGCCGGCGGGAGCGCGGCGATTCTTCGCCGCACCCAAGCCGGTGTATGTTCGGTGGCCCGATTTGCGGGATCGAAGAGCGTCGCATGACCGGTGATCGGGCTGATGGGGAATATGGGATATGGGGACAGACACGTTGCTTGTGCATGAAAACAAAGCGGCAGCAAGCTGCCGCACTCCAAGCGCTTCGCGCCTACCACGGCCCACTGCGTCCGCGGCAGCGCGTGAGAAGCCGTTGGGATCAGCGGCGCGATCGAATGAGGCCATATGGGGACAGACACCTTGTTTGCGGCCTCATGCGGATGCGGTTCCAGGCACGTTGTTTGCGCATACGAACAAAGCGGCGGCAAGCCGCCGCACTCCAAACGCTTCGCGCCTGCCAACGCCCACTGCATCCGCGCCGGCGCGTGAGAAACCATCGGGATCAGCGCGCTGTTCCTTGCGACGGAGTCGCAGGGGATATTTCGCAGCCCGGCGTAGCTGAAAATCGGGGGGGTGCAAGAGCCGGGGGCGTTGCCCGTCAGGCGACTTTGGTTCCGGCCACGCCGGGCTGGGAAACATGCGGGCTATCCGGTCTGAGGCGGAGCCTCGCCAACGTTATTCCTGGGGATAAACAATGACCCGGTCGTGGACAAGAATCGCAAGGTCATTGCGGCCGTCACCGGTCAGATCGACCACGACAGCTTCGCGGGGTTCGGGGATGTCCGGGCGGCGGCCTTTGAAGGTTCGTTCTTCGAACACCTGCCAGCGGTTTGCGGGAACGAGCTGGTGCGGCGGTTGGTAAATCACGATGTCGAGGTGGTTTTTGGCGGTTTCGAGGAACACGAGGTCTTTGCGGCCGTCGTGGTCGAGGTCCCCGGAAGTCACGTCGTGAAGGTAGCCGTCCTTGATGGGTGTCTCGTAATCGTCGAGGCGGGTGAGTTCCCAGACGTCGCCGAACAACGGGAGCCATGCTGCAGTATTAAGGCCGAAGCACGCGACTGTGTTGGCGTTGGTGCCTGCGAGGGCGATTGTCGAGATTGCGGTGAAATCGGAGACTGGCAATTCGATGGTGCGGACGGTATGCCAGACGGCTGTTGAATTGCGGCTGCAGAGTGTCAGTGCCCGTCGATCTGCATCGAGCAGAAACAGGTGTGGGACGTCATTGGTTTGGGTCTTGAGTTGTGCGGCGCCAATTATGCGTGAGCTGCTCGATACACCATTGATTTGTTCTTTTACCCTGAAGGTGTGAGAGGGTTTGTTTGTGGAACCTTTTAAGGATGCGTCCTGTTGGAGGACGACGGCTCGGACGAAGTTCTTTTGAGCCAACAGAAGCTCATCAAGTCCATCGCCGTCCACATCTGCAGTTGAAACCCACGGTTGTTCGGAGCTGCCACCGGGTGGTGAAACGTCATGTTCCTCGAACTGGCCGTCGTCGGTTTGGAGCAAGACCTTCATTTTCTCATACGGAATGAGCACGACGAGGTCTTTGCGGTTGTCCTGGTTGATGTCGTGGAGGACGAGGCTGGTTGGATTTGCCTTAAACGAATCGCTGAGCTTCTGGCGCTTGGCGGTGCCGTCTGCGTGCCGCACCTGCAATTCACGTTTGCCGTCAATATCGACAATTACGGCCAAAACTGGTTGTTCGCGCTGAAACAGTTGGCCTACGGCCATGGCAAGGGGGCGTCCTTCCAAGGGCAGAATGTCGGGAAACGGCATGCGACCGGTTTCATCGAACCTGCTCACGCCGAGCTGCCGTTCGTCTATGCTGAGGAGGAACACTTCAGGAATGCCATCACTGTCCCAATCGCACACTGCGATTTCGGCCACGCCGGTGAAAGTGGGGAAAGTGCGGGCGGCGGAAAGCGATCCGTTGGGTTGTTGGACGAAGACGCTGAGCTGTCCGCTGTCTGGTTCGGCGACCAGCAAATCGGCCAGGCTGTCGCGGTTGGTGTCAGCCCATGCCATGCCGCGGCGGCTTTTGGTTGTTTTGATGAAAGGCAGGATGTTGAACTGGCCCTGAAGGAAAGTTGAGTTGATGGGGTCGGCCTTGCGCCTGACGAAGTGGGAGACCTGGGCGCGCCCTGATTTTGCGGCGACGGTGATGACTTCGGTTTTGCGGTCGCCGTCGAGATCGTCCATCCAATACGACCGAATTGGCGTCAGTGGGAAATGGAATTCGGGGCCGAGCTGACCTGAAGGCCCTTGGAGGCGGAATCGGAACGGGTAGGCGTGTTCCCAATTGACCAGCATGAGGTCGGACCGGCCATCACCGTCGATGTCGAGTATCTGGACCGCTTTTACGCTGCCCGAATATGGGATTTTTTCTGGCTCGGCGAGCGTGCCGTCGGGTTTTTGGGCGAGGAAGTAGATGACGTTTTCTGCGAGCATGACGAGGTCTTCGCGGGCGTCGCCGTTAAGGTCGCCGTTGGCGAGGGCGTTTGGATCAAGCAGGCCATCGTCCATGGTCCAACGGCGAGGAGTGCTCCATGATCCGTCTTTTTGGTTGTATTGGACGAGCAGTTCCTTTGGAACACCGAAATAGGCGATGTCGGGCCGGTTATCTCCGTTCAGGTCTGCGACGGCAAGGGCCGATATTGTTTTTTCGGAGGCGATGGACTCGATGCGGAACCGGGCGTCGGGCGGCAACTCATTCAAGTCGCGCTTGATCTGGCGGGCTGGGGCGGCGTTGGTTTTGCCGGTCTGGTTGTAGAGGATGTTGATTCTTGACCTTGCGTTGTTGACGACAATGAGGTCTGTCAAACCGTCACCGTCGATGTCGGCCGCACGCAGTTGGCTGATCAGGTTGTCGATGGGGAAAATCTCGGGTCCTAAAAACCCGAAGCGATTGGTTTCATCAGCTCGGAGAGAAACCCCGGAGAAGATGAGCATTCCGACTATGCTCGAAATGAACTGAGAAATCAGGCGCGCAGGAGGTGTGGTTGCCGCTTTTTCTGGCGTGTTCAAGCCTGATCGCCGATGAATGGCCATAACAATCTTTTCATGCGCCGAGTGTAGTCAGAGGCTATCTGGTGGCACCTGAAGCACCCCGGGTTTGGAGCATTTTTTCAAGGTCTGGATTGGCTGGTTGACCGGCTTGGCGCGCCCTGTCGTAGTGATACTTTGCGAGCTCGATGTAAGGGGGTGTTTGTGTGGCGTAAACAATGGCAAGGTTGTGGTGTGCTTCGGCGTAATTGGGGTCGAGCTGCACTGCCCGGCGCAGTGCCGCTTCTGCGGGAGCGCGCTGGCCTTTTTGGCTGAGCGTCACACCAAGGTAGTTCTGTGTTTGTGCATTGTCCGGGTCAAGCTGCGCGGCGCGGCTGAGGATATCAAGGGCTTCATCGTATCTGCCCTGGCGAAACCGCAGCAGACCCTGCAGTGACAATGTCTGGGCGTCGTTTGGATCGACGGCAAGGGCGCGCGCCAGAATCGCGTCGGCGTCGTCGAGTCGGTTGGCATCGATGTATGTGGCAGCAAGGTTGCCAAGGAGGATGAGATTTTTCTCGTCTTGAGCGAGGGCTTGTTTGAATTTCTGCTCTGCTTCGTCGAATCGGCGGTTTTGCACGGCGCGCTGGGCTTCCGCAACAAGCGGCGCGGCAGATGCTGGTATTTGGCGCACGGACTTGGACGGGGAGGCTGCCTGCTGTTTCTGTGAGGAAGCGGTTTGCTTGAACAATGCCATTTCCTCGGGCGTGTATGGCACGGCGCGGGCCTCGTAAACCTGAAGGCGAGCGCGCAGTATCGACAGTTCTTCTGCCACCTGTTCCTTGGCGGTGGGGCTCTTGCTTTTCCTCAAGTTCTCCAGTTCACGGCTCAGAACATTGACGCGTTTTCGCAGATCGTCGCGTTCGCGCTCGAGGATGCGCAGTTTTTCTCTATCGGCAGCGCGGGCGAGTTTTGTTTCTGACGCTTTGGGTTTGGGGGCGGGCTCAGCCGATGCTGCAACAGTTGGTGTTGCAGCGGGTGTTGCGGCGGGTGTAGCGGTGGGTGCGGTGGTGGACGCAGGCGCGCTCTGAAAGGACAGTTCAGCGAGCCTTTTTTGCAGGGTCTCCTTCTCGGCTCGGAGCGCTTCGGAACGGGATTGTTCGGCGGCCAACGCGCGTTGGGCTTCGTCGAGGGTCCGTTTTAGCACGGCCATCTGCTCTTGAAGTGCAGCGTTGGCTGCGGCGGGTTTGGTTTCGGCCGGTGCTGGTGCAGATTTCAGTGTGCGTTCAGCCCGTGCACTGGATCGTTCGCGGGCTTTTCGCAACTCCTGTTCCAAATCCGCTCTTTCCCGAGTCAGTCTTGCGACCATGTTAGACTGTCGTTCGAGGGATTTTTGGGCGTCGCGGAGGGCTTTTTGAGCGGATTCGAGCAAAGCGGGATCGACAGCGCGTTGCATTTGTTGTTGGCGCGTTGCGATGTCCTGATGGAGCTTGGCGTTCTCGGCTTCGAGTTCCTTGATTCGGGCCTCGGCGCGTGCCAGCTCACGCGGGTCTGCGGCTGCGGGTTGGACAGCCAGAGCCTCTCTGAGCTTTGCTTGTAGGACGTCACGTTCGCGTCTCAGCTCCTGAAGCTGGATTTCCAGCGCAGCGATTTGCTGAGCTTGCACAGGAGTTGCGACTGCGACTTCGGACGGTTTTTCGGGCGTGGGGGTTGGCTGGGAAGGCGGTGGCGTGGTTGGCGGGGGCGTTGGCGAAGGTGGAGGCGTGGGCGTTGGCGTTGGTTCTGTTGGTTGCGGGGTTGGCGTGGGCGATTCTTTAGGTGGAGCGGCGGGCTGTGTGGTTGGCGTCGTGGGTTCCTTGGCGGGCGGGGCGGGCTGCGGGGTTGGAGTGGGTGGGGTTCCGGGTTGATCAGTTTTGGTGGTCTGTGGGGCAGTTGCGGGTTTGGTTTCTGCGGGTTTTTTTTCTTCTGGCAACGGGCCGATTTGCTCGGCGATGTAGCCGAGCCGGTAATCCAGTATTTTCGGATTCCAATATGGGTATTCGGACTTGATGCGGAGCAGTATGTTCCGGGCTTGTTCGTACTTTTCCCGCGCCTCGAGTCGGCGACCTGTATCCCGTAGAACATCTGCCTGCTGGATCAAGCTGTAGAAATCGATGAAAAGATCGTCCGGGTTCTGGCCGCGCACGGTCAGTGTGCCGGCGATCAAAGTCAATCCGACCACCAGAAATATCAAGCGTCGCATGGTGTATATTCTAGCGCTTCCAGCAGGGGTTTTGCAACCTGATTGCCTGGTCCTTTATTCCTCTCGGTCGCGCCCGAGGTAGGTAACAATCTTTGTGACTTCAACCTGGTGTTGGAACCAATCGCTGAAAGCCCGGTACTGCTCTGAATCGCGCATGCTGGCAAGGAATTTGGGCAGTTCCTGTTTGAGTTCCTCCTGGCTGGCCTGCACGCGCTGCCGCACGTACAACACAAGAGCGCCATCACGAGATGGAACCACCCGGCTGGCTTTGCCGGCTTCGACACCCATGGCAGCGGACTTTGCCAGGTTGAGGTCAATGCGCCGGTCCCAATTCGTAACTGTTTGGCTGGACATGGAAAAGGGCGGCAACTTGACTGGCGTGACTTGCTCTTCTGAGCACACGGTTTCAAATGTCTTGCCCTGGGCGAGGCTGTTGGTGAGTTTAGCGACGAAATTGGTGGCTGCTTCCCGCGCAAGCCGCATGGATTCATCCCGGCGGAAATCCTGTTCGACCTGGGCACGGATGCTGTCCAGTGACGGCACATGACTTGGGAAACGCTCTTTGAGTGCAATAATATAGACCGCGTCGTCTCCGCGGATGGGCGAAATAGCTATTGGCTCTTCGGGTGTCAGTTTGAAAGCGACATCGACGAAGCCCTGCCGGACTTTGAGTCCTGCGGGGCCCTGATTTTCAGAGAAAGGCTCGGTTTGGCCCACAATGAGCCCTTTTTCACCGGCAAATTTCACGAGTTTTTCGACGGAAAGCGGCCTCATGCTGTCCAGTTCTGTGGCGAATTTTGCGGCGGCCTTGTGGGCTTCGGTCAGCGCCTGGCGATCGCGCAATGACTCACGCAGTTTGGCCTTGGCGGCTTCGGGTGACAGGACCTGCCCGTTGGTATCTGTGAAACTGGCAGGATTATTGGCCAGATAAACCCGGTCAATTTCCGCGGCCAGATTGGTGCGTTTGGCCAGTTCAGCTTCAGCGTCAGCGAGATAGTTTGTGAGTGGAAACAGGACGTACTGGAGCTGAACGCGTTCGGGGATTCGGTAGATGCTTTGTCGGTTTGTGTAATACTGCGTCAACTTCGCCGGGTCCATCTGAATCGAGAGCAGATAATTCGTCGCCGAGAACTGGACCGCCTCGGCCTCGATCAGCTCTTTCGACTCACGGAGGAGATCCTCGGCGGCGCGTGGCGGAATCAAGCGGCCGGTCACGCCCGCGATGGACGCGAGATGGTTGATGGCGATCTCATGCTTGATGAATAGGTGGAGGTCTTCTTCTGTGACACGATGGCGTTTCAACTGACGGAGAAGGTCTTCGTATTTGGCTTTTGCGGCGGCACTCGAACTGCCGCCGCCCAGGTTTTCCAGAATCCATGCTGCCACGGCGGACTCGTCGGGGTTGATCTTGAGTTCGCGGATTCTGTCGAGCAGAACGAGGCGGTTTCTGGTTTCGCGTTCGACGGAGAAACCGGCTTGCCGGGCTTCGACGGTTCCGGGCCAGGCGCCATGGCGCAAGAAGAACCCGAGCTGGGATTCAAAATAAGCTTGGGCGTATTCCTTGTGGGTGATGGGGCGTCCATGGATGGAGCCGAGGTCCGATTGCCGGAAGCCGACTCTGTCGGATCGACGTGCTGTCGGCGTGAAATAGATTACAAAACTTACGATGACTGCGGCGATAATGAACGCCCACAGCCAGGTCTGGTGTTTCCGAATCGTTGCAAACATGGCTCAAACAAAGCCCAGACCTTAATGTGCGGCATCCAAGCGGGTCAAATGCAAAAAGCGGCGCCAAAGGAATCGCTTGCCATGCCCGAGTTGTCGCTTTACCAATTCTGCATGCAAATCCCGCTTGTGATGACCGTGGTTGGCCAGGACAGACCCGGGTTGATTGAAGCCGTCGCGCGCCTTGTACGACACCACGGTGGCAACTGGCTCGAAAGCCGGATGTGCAGGTTGGGGGGTGAGTTCGCAGGCATTCTACGCGTCAATGTCCCGACTGAAAACAAGGAGAAGTTCGTACAGTCTCTGGGAGAGCTGAAGAGCGAAGGCTTGACAGTGGTTGTGCAGCCGGATGTGGCCACGCCGCAGAAGGCCGGCAGCGTAGCATTACTAACGCTGGTAGGGCAGGACAGACCTGGGATTGTGCGTGAGATATCGCATGTGATTGCGCGGCACGGCGTAAACATCGAGGAGCTGGAAACCGAGTGTTCCAGCGCGCCGATGTCAGGTGAAACGCTGTTTTCGGCAAACGCGCGTCTGTTTATCCCGCAGGACTGTGATGTTGCCAACCTGCGGGCCGATTTGGAGCTGATCGCGGCAGACCTGCAGGTCGAAATTCGCTTCGAAAAAACAAGAGAAATCAAATGACAGCGATGAAATCTGATCCAGGCAATTATCTTCCACGAAGGAGCTTCCTGAAACTGTCTGTAGCGAGTGCCGGTGCCCTTGCCACAAGCGGCACGAAAACAGCCAGTGCAGCAGACAAAAGCGGCGCAGTCGAGCAGCCACGGCCGAAAAGCAAATCCTTCGGGTTCGGCAAACACGCGTATGCCGGGCCGTACACGGGTTCTTTTCTGGATCGGGTGGCTTTTCCCATGGGTGGCATGGGAGCCGGCATGATCTGCCTTGAAGGCACAGGCGCTCTTTCACATTTCTCTTTGCGGCATAAGCCAGAGGTTTTCAATGAGCCTTGCGTGTTCGCCGCAATATGTGTGAAGGGAAAGCCGAACGTGGCGCGGGTGTTGGAAGGGCCGGTGCCGGGCTGGAAACTGTTCGGTCGGCCGAACAGCGGCAACGGCGCGCCGGGAACCACCCTCGGTCTTCCACGCTTCAGAAAGGCTGAGTTTGTTGCCCGATTTCCTTTTGGGACAGTGACGCTGGAAGACAATTCGGTGCCGCTGGCGGTCGAGATCACAGGATGGAGTCCGTTTGAACCCGGCAATGCCGACGCAGCGAGCCTTCCCGTTGCCGGCCTTGAATACAAATTCACGAACAAAAGCCGCCGGCCAATCGAAGCTGTGTTCTCATTCAATGCAAAGAATTTCATGGCAATCGGCGGCAACCCGCAGGCGGTCAAGCCCGTTCAATCGGGTTTCATGCTTTGGGCAGGACCGGGCACCGACAAGCCGTGGGAAGAAGGCGCGTTTACTGCAACCGTCTCTGAGGCGGACGCAAAGGTAAACCACGCGTGGTTCCGCGGAGGATGGTGGGATCCGCTGACGATGGCGTGGCGCGACGTCGCGAACGGCGCGTGCTATGACCGGCCGCCGGTGAGCGAAGGCGGTCCTTCGCCGGGCGCAACGTTGTTTGTGCCCATCACATTGCGGCCGGGCCAGAGCAAAACGATCGTGCTGCGGCTGGCATGGTACGTGGGGTCAACCAACTTGAGGATCGGCAAAGACCCAAAGAACGGGGAGGCGGCTCCGGACCAATACAAGCCGTGGTACGCAGGGAAGTTCCCCAACGTCGAGGCTGTGACCGATTACTGGCGGGAAAATTATGCAGAACTACGCTCGCGCAGCCTCAGGTTCAGCGACTGTTTTTACAGCTCAACTCTCCCGCCCGAGGTGATCGAAGCGGTCGCTGCCAATCTGACAATTCTCAAATCGCCGACGGTGCTTCGCCAGGCCGATGGCAGGCTCTGGGGTTGGGAGGGGTGCAGCGACAACTCGGGGTGTTGTCATGGTTCGTGCACTCACGTTTGGAACTACGCACAGGCGATACCGCATCTATTTCCGGCGCTCGAACGCACATTGCGCGAGACTGAATTTGGCCCCTCACAGGACGAGCGCGGGCATCAGCAGTTCAGGAGTTCGCTGCCGATCCGGCCGGTCGTTCATGATTTCCACGCAGCGGCTGATGGTCAACTCGGCGGCATAATGAAAGTCCATCGCGATTGGCGAATCAGCGGCGACACCGAATGGTTGCGCAAGCTGTGGCCGCAGGTCAAAAAGAGCCTCGATTACTGCATCAACGAGTGGGACCCCGACCGCAAAGGCTGGCTCGAGGAGCCTCACCATAACACATACGACATTGAATTCTGGGGACCGGACGGGATGTGCACCAGTTTTTACATGGGCGCATTGAAAGCCGCCGTAGCCATGGGCCGCGCACTGGGCGACGATGTCTCCGGTTACGAAACGTTGCTCGAGCGCGGATTGAAACGGATGGAACAGGAGCTGTTCGACGGCGAGTATTTCATTCAGAAAATCCAATGGCAGGGTCTGCGCGCAAAAAACCCCGTCGAAGTGCAAAGCTTCGGCGGCGGGTATTCTCCCGAAGCGCTTGCGCTCATGCAAAAGGAGGGGCCCAAATACCAATACGGCAAAGGCTGCTTGTCTGATGGCGTGCTTGGGGCGTGGCTGGCCATGGTGTGCGGGGTTGGCCATGTCCTTGATGCGCGCAAGGTGACCAGCCATCTCGAATCTGTTCATCGTTACAATTTCAAGACGGACCTTTCAGAGCACGCAAACCCGCAGCGGCCTTCGTATGCCTGCGGCGCAGAAGGCGGGCTGTTGCTGTGCACATGGCCAAAAGGCGGCGAACCGTCGCTCCCGTTTGTTTATTCCAATGAAGTGTGGACGGGCATTGAATACCAGGTTGCGTCGCACCTGATGATGTTGGGCAAAATCAAGGAGGGCTTGGAAATCGTCAGGGCTTGCCGAGATCGGTACGATGGCCGAATCCGCAATCCCTTCAACGAATACGAGTGCGGTCACTGGTACGCGCGGGCAATGTCGAGCTATGCGTTGTTGCAGGGGCTCTCCGGGGCTCGTTACGATGCCCTCGAAAAGGTTCTGTATCTGGAGCCATCGGTGAAAGGCGATTTCCGTTGTTTCATTTCCACTGCGACAGGCTATGGCGCGGTCGGCGTCCGCAATGGCAAGCCGTTCGTCGAGGTTGCGTCGGGCACAATACCAATCACTCGCATTGAATATAGGGCTGCGGGCAAGTGAGGAATTGAAATTGGCCGAGACAAGGGCATTCTACAGCCATGCGGAACCGAATTTGTCCGGCCGTCCTGCCGTTGATCGCGTTGGTTGAACTGAGCGCGTCTGTTTTTGGCGAAATCGACGTTTCCCCTGGTTCAGCCGAGCTGCAAAACCCGGTCGCACGGGACACGCAACAGTCGCGTCAAAACGCCGGGATTTTGCCAGGCCGCCTGTATGCATCAACTGCTCCGCCGACATTCGTCCAAGCGCCGGTTTCGCTCGTGCGGTTCTTGAATGGGACGGCCCATTTCAGAGCAGTCGCTGCAGGGGCCGAACCGCTCGCGTTTCAATGGTCGCACGGCACCGAAATCATTCCGGGCGCGACCGGTCCTGAACTCGAGCTGACAGACCTTCAGTGGTCTGACGCCGGCACCTACACCGTCGAGGTTTCAAATCGGTACGGCAGAACAGAAGCCACGGTAAGTCTGACATTGACCACTCCGACGAAGCTCGCCAGCGTGGCAGTCGGATTTGGACCGCTTGGCTACTGGCGCTTCAACGAAGCCAACCAAGCTGTCGTGTACGATTACTGGGGCAGCAGGGATGGCAACGCGAACGCAGGGGTCTCGACCGGTTTGCCTGGCCCCGTCCCCAACGCCGCCAAGGGTTTCGAGGACAACAACACCGCTTTTGGTTTCGACGGCACAAATGGTGTGGTCGAAATCCCGCCGCTGAACATCAGCAGGGCTGAAATAACAATCGTGGCGTGGATCAAACCCGACGGGTCCCAGGATGATTATGACCCAATCGTTGTCTGTCACGGCGGCAATACTGCTGCGGGTCTGACCTTCCAGCGCGGCGGACAGCTCGGGTACTGGTGGAACAACGCCGCCAACACCTACAATTGGGCTTCAGCCTTATACCCGGCCATTAACAGTTGGAATTTCGTTGCGCTTGTCGTTGAAGCCCGAAAGGCCACAGTCTATCTCGACGATCTCTCCGGCTTCGGACTGCACTCGGCCGTGAACGCCATTCATCACCCGCCGGAAGAATTCGACGCGGTTCTCAACATCGGCGCCGACGTCAGCACCGGCAAATTCTTCAAAGGCGCAATCGACGACGTCCTAATCTATGACCGCGCGTTGACTGACACCGAGATACGCGCGATACGCGATGCGGGTGTGAAAGGAACCTTGCCCCAAACCCAGGTCGCAATCGTCGAACAGCCAAAGAGCCAGACCATCCTGACCGGCACCAGCCATGCTTTGCGACCAAAAGTCGTCGGCTCACAGCCGCTCTCTTTTCAATGGAAAAAGGATGGCCAACCCATCTCCTCAGCAATCAGAAGCTGCCTTGTTTTCAACCGCGCCACAGAGTCCGATACCGGCACGTACCAACTCTTCGTCACCCAAGGCACCGCAACCATTGCGACCGACCCGGTCAATCTCACAGTGAAACCTGTGTCCCCGTGCCTGAATCTCGCCCAAGAGCTGGTCCTCCACCTGAAATTCGATGGCGATTACAGAGATTCTTCCGGTCGCTCGAATCATGGCTCGCCACGGGGAAACCCCGAAATTGTCCCGGGCAGAATCGGCAGTGGCGCACTGCGTTGCAGCACCATCGTCCAAGACAGCATCATCACCGCAGCCAACTATGTGTCCCTGGGCACTCCAAGGGACCTTGATTTCGGCCCCGGACAGGATTTTTCAGTGGCGTTCTGGGTGAAATTCACCGGCAATCCCGGCGACCTGCCCTTCCTCGCCAACAACAGTTTTTCAACCGGCGACCTCGGTGTAACCATCGCCCCGTCGTTTCAACACGCCTCATGGTCATGGGGGTTCAACAACGCGCTCGTGCCTCAACCATGGCCGGGGATAGCCATCAGCGGCCCTCCCTCGAGTGAGTTGAACGACGGTAACTGGCACCACATCGTCCATGTGTTCAATCGCGCCGGCGACGCCATCACATGGCTGGACGGCGTGAAAGCAAATGCAACCCCGATTGCCACGGCTGCCGATTGGGATTTCAAAACCAGAATGGAATGGACCATCGGCCAGGCAGGTGGCCATTACGCTCAACAAGGGACATTCGTTATCGACGACATCGGCATTTGGCGAAGACCGCTCACCGACCTTGAATGCCAAAGCATTTACATTTTCGGTGAAATACTTGGCGCGAGCTTTGACAACGTTACCCCGCCAAAGGTCACGATACGAATCCAAGCCACAACCGGTGGAGTTGCGATCGAGTGGCCCTTCGGAACCCTCGAGTCTGCAGCCAGCCCGGAAGGACCCTGGTCAACCGTGCCCGGCGCTTTCCCTCCCGCCCTGCAACTGCCGCCATCCGACACCGCGCGATTCTATCGCGTGCGCTTCTAGCCCGAAAATCTCCGGCCACTCCCCCAGACTCACCCATGACTGCAGCCCGGTGAGATTTCCCGGCTAGCTTGGCCCGGTTTCGGTCCCGCAACTCCTTTGCCCGGACGTTGGTCAGTTTTGGGGGGAACTATGTGCCTGTCCCCATGTTGCATTCCAAGAATCGCTGCGCTCCTGTGAGCCTTGGAAAAAGCAATGACGGTCAGGAGCGCGGCCGTCCCCGGCCGCATCAACCCGACAACCGATCTTGCACCCGCTTCGTTCACACAAATCCGACGCCCGAACTTTCACCGGCTGGGGGCGGGCAAGAATGCCCGCGCTCCCGCAGCGATTCGGAAAAACCCAACGGCGCCAGGAGCGCGGCCGTCCCCGGCCGCATCAACCCGACAACCGATCTTGCACCCGTTTGGTTCACGCAAATCCGACGCCAGAA
>JAAYVR010000091.1 GCA_012517065.1 Verrucomicrobiota bacterium
CAACGTCCAACGTACAACGTTCAACTCACAACGTTCAATTGGACCGCGGGTTTGCCAACCGAGTGGCGTTGTCCCCGACGGCCGTTCGAGTCTAGCCTCGATGCGGCTTTGAATGGAGCGCCTATCACCTGGGCCGTTGGCCCATGCTGGTATGGGGCCGGGCCTTCGGCCCTCGATTTACTGATGCACGAACACCAACGGTCTGGAAGACAGTCAGGGGCGTTCATGGCTGAAACAATCAACTACCCTGCCGTGCACAACGGGGTTGTCATGATCGGTCATGGAAGCGCCAACGGCGCGGTCGATACCAGCGTGGCGTGAAGCCCCACGACAACGGCCATCTCGATAGTGAGTCGGATAAAGTGACAGGCTCGTTGTCCGGGTGCAGACCCAAATAGGGTGACAGGCTCGTTGTTTGGGTTTTGGCCCCGGATTGCGGCATGCCTCGCAGATTGTTCCTTGTTCCAAACGGCGCTTGCCGAAGTCTGTGGCCGGAACCCCTCGGATGCTGAGATGGGGACAGACACTTTGTTTTCGGCGTCATGCCGATCTGGTTCCAGACACGTTGTTTGTGCATAAAAAGAAAGCGGCAGCAAGCTGCCGCACTCCAAGCGCTTCGCGGCTACCAACGCCCACTGCCCGCCCGGCACCGCGTCAGAAACCATTGGCATCAGCGCGCTCTGCCTCGCGACAGAGTCGCAAGGCATATTTTCCAGCCGGGTGTGACTGAAGGTCCGGGGTGGTGCAAGAGCCGGGGGGCGCTGCCCGTCAGGCGGCTTTGGTTCCGGCTACGCCGGGCTGGGAAATATGCGGTCTAAGATCGTATTCGTTCTCGTGCTGCGTCGGCAAGGGCAGTGCTGAGATACCTTTCGCCGGTACTGCAGGCGAAAGTGACGATCAATCGTCCCCGATTTTCTGGGCGGCGTGCCACCTGCAAAGCGGCCCACAGGTTTGCGCCGGTGGAAATTCCGGCGAGGATGCCTTCCTCGAGTGCGAGTTGGCGTGCGGTGGCAATTGCATCCTCATTCGTGACGGTAATTACCTCGTCGATGATTTGGAGGTTGAGGTTCTTCGGGATGAACCCGGCGCCTGTTCCCTGAATCTTATGAGGGCCCGGCGTGATTGGCTTGCCTTCGCGGGTCTGGGTGATGACCGGTGAATCTTTGGGTTCGACGGCCACGACCCTACACTGTTTGCGGCGGGCTTTGATGACTTCTCCAACACCAGTGATCGTGCCACCGGTGCCGACTGCTGCGACAATTACGTCCACGCGCCCATCTGTATCACGCCAGATTTCTTCTGCGGTGGTTTTCCTGTGGATTTCGGGATTGGCAGGATTGTTGAACTGCTGTGGTATCCACGCGCTGGGGATTTCCTTGGCCAGTTCCTCCGCTCTGCGGACCGCGCCCCGCATTCCGTCAGCGGCGGGTGTTAAAACGACCTCCGCGCCGAGCATTGCTAGAAGGGTACGGCGTTCGAGGCTCATGCTTTCTGGCATGGTCAGAATCAGCTTGTAACCTTTGGCTGCGGCGACGAAGGCGAGTGCTATGCCTGTGTTGCCCGAGGTCGGTTCGATGATGGTTGTTTCGGGCGTGAGAATGCCCTGACTTTCTGCCGCGGCGATCATGGCCACGCCGATACGGTCCTTTACACTGCCGAGCGGGTTCTGAAACTCACACTTGATCGCGACGGTGGCTTCGATCCCACGCGCGATTCGGTTGAGTTTGACCAAGGGTGTGTTTCCGACTGTGGCCAGAATGTCAGGGTGCAATGCCATCTTTCCATTCCTTTCTTTGTTCTTGCGCCTAGTTAATCGCTGTCAACTGGGTCGTTTTGACCGATGATAGACTTTGTCGCGGCCTCGGCTCCAACCAATCCACAAGAAGAGCTTCGTCGGCGGCGAACTGTTACCATCGCAACGGTAGTCCCAAGAGTTCGATAGTCAACCATGACTGTAATGCCTTTGGCGCAGTATAGGCATCGACAGTTGTCGGGTCTTTGGCCCGACTATTTCGCAGCCCGGCGCGGCAGACAGCACCGAGGGGAGCAGGAGCGGCGTCACTGCCCATCGGCCCTTTGGTTCCGGCTACGCCGGGCTGCGATTTGTCAGGGTCTTGCCGACGGCATGGCGCGATCAGCCGCCCGCTTGGCGCTCGCAAATCCACGTGTGCGCAAGGTCAACAACCTTCGCCAACGGCAACAGATCGTCCCGGCCAAAATTGTCTGAGTTCTTCCACTGGTCGCCGTCCTTGTAACTGCGTGAAACTGTTACATTGTACCACGTGGACTCGCCTGACCGGTTTTCCCATATCGCCGCCTTTACAGTGCCGATTCGCACTGAATGCACAGGTTTGTTGTTCTGGGTTTGTGGTTTCCCTTGCTGGGATTGTCTGTTCGTGTTCATTCTTACCTCCTTGTTGAGCAAAGCGCCGGTCGATCGGCGCCATCTTTTCTGGTTGGCACGTCAATCGCCTTAACAATCAAACGCACCAACCAGCCAGAAAATACTCAATTCCTTCCCGCGGTCAAATGCACCGCAAATCACCCGCGCGTCGGAATCAATCAACCCAGTTGCCGCGCAATCTGCTTACTTCCGAAACCTCACCGAAATGAAACCTGTGGCGTTTTGGGCCAGTCATGCTGTGAGATTTCCAGGTTAAAGTGCCAATTCTTTGGTCGGCTCTCCGGCCGGCCGCCAATGCCCGGCTGCGTAAAGCGTCAACGCTCCCGGTACACCCGGCATGCGCCCGGCCACCGCCCGGAAAAATCATGCTTGAGTCCGGACAAGCGGCAAAGTAGCATTTGCTCAAATGCGCATGACAGTTCTCGAGCGCGCACCTGACTTGTGAGAGGATGAGCGTCAGACCAGAGCCAACTTGCGAATCGAAAGTGAAAAGGCGACCGGAGTCAAATCCATGACACCAACCATCGAAGAAATGCGAGCACTGCTGGTCCGACAATGGCAACAGCGCGAAGACGAACGGCGCTGGCTGGCCCGCGAAATCCATTCAAGCCTCGCCCAAGACCTGACGGTGCTGTCCATGGAATTGTCACTGCTCGAACGGCGCATGAGTGTTTTGGCTGGGAAACTGAACAGCCCCGAGCTTGACAACGTGCGGACAAAAATGGGCGAATTGTCCGGTCTGGTTCGAAAAACGGTGGAATGGACCCGATGGGTAAAGAATCGGCTGCGTCCAAAGGTGTTGGATGAGTTCGGGTTGCCTGCGGCAATAAAGTGGCGCGGCGAGGAATTCGAACGTGAAACTGGCATAGTTTGCATGGTGCTGGTGGAACCCGAAACATTCGAGACTCCCCCGGCACTGGGTACGGACTGTTTTCGCATTGTGGAGGAGCTTTTCAGCCATGCCGCCCAAGTCGGAAACGTCCGCCGGGTCGAAGTCCGGCTGGTTGCTCGGGGAAGCAACCTTTCAATCGAGTTCAACTATGACGGGTCTGATGTCTGCAGCGACACAGCAGGTTTGCGGAATTCACTTTGGGTGACCGAAATATCCGAGCGAGCCATCCAATGGGGTGGAACCGTAACACTCGCCCACACTAGAGACCATGGCACAACAGTAGCGGTCACAATGCCACTGGGCAAAATCACCACTACTGCGCGAGCCAGTTCCGGTGCCTGACCAAGCCTATGTTGCGGATTCTCGTAGTCGATGATCACGCTCTGATCCGGCGGGGATTGCGCCAGGTAATCGGCGAAGGATGGAAAGATGCAGTTGTTGGCGAAGCCCGAAACGCCTCCGAAGCTCTCGAGCAAATCTATACCAAGAACTGGGACGTTGTCGTGGCTGACATCACGATGCCCGGAAGAAGCGGACTCGATCTCCTACGCGAGATCAAAGCGGCGAATCCAAAGCTTCCAGTCATCATTCTGAGCGTGCATGCCGAGGAAGAATTGGGCGTGCGCGCCATAAGATCCGGCGCCGCCGGTTACGTCTCCAAAGAATGCGCTCCAGACCAGTTGGTTGAGGCAATACGAAAGGTGCTAAGCGGAGGGCGATACATCGGACCTAAACTGGCCGAGAAAATAGCACAATACATCGGATCCGACATTGAAAAGCCGCTGCACGAAACGCTGTCGGATCGTGAGTATGAGGTCCTGTCCATGATCGGCGAAGGCAAAACACCCACAGAAATCGCCAAAGCCCTTTCCTTGAGCGTCAAAACCGTTAGCACCTACCGGTCACGTATCATGGCGAAAATGAAATTGAAGGCCACGCCGGAACTGATCCGCTACGCCATCCAGCACGGCATCGTCAGATGACCCACAACCGCTGCTCATCAGCCCCCATATCTCAACACAGCCTCACACAACACGGGAAACCAGACGCCTCAGTATCGTCCCAGCCCTGAAGAGGCTGGATTCGTAAACAACAGCCAGATCAAGTAGTCAGCCCTCAGTGGCCCGTTGTCGGTTGTCCATCGGCGGATTTAACCGTAGTTTCCGGGATGTTCGCACTGATCGACCTCGAACCCATCTTTCTGCCATCCATTTTTCTGCCAGAACTATTTCTGCCCCAAATTTTTCTGCGGTGATATGACCGTCGGACCGCAAATCGCCTACGCACGTCGGTTCCAGCGTCTCTTGATTTCAGCCTCTGCCGCCGCCGCAGAAACGAATTCTTCGTCTCGGTCCGTAGCCAACATCGCCCCACAACGCGGACATATTACTCTCGCGTAATGCCGCGCGTGGCCACGGAGGTCCATATTGGTGCCCTTGTCCGAGCGCGGATACGAGCCGCAGAACGGACAGGGAAGCATCTCCCCGAGCTCGAAATCCGGAGCGTCGTGTGCCAATTGCGGCCGCACAAGTCTTGCAAGACCCGAGGTTAGACGGCCCACCAGCCGCAATTGCGACTTGCGTGAATTAGCCTGTTTTAGCGCGTGATTCACAAGCGACAGCACAGCTTTCTTGTCAAATGGCTTCGTGAGAAAGCCCAGCGCCCCTCCTGCGATCGCCTGCTTCCGCAACTCTTCATCGTCTCGAGCTGTGATGAAGATGATCGGCACCTCGCGTTCTTCCTTTCGCAGACGTTGCTGCAGTTGCAAGCCATCCATTTCCGGCATCTGCAGGTCTAGAATCAGCACCGATGGATTCCGATCCGCAAATGCATTTAGAAACTCGCTGGCACTGGTAAACACCCTGATTTGCGCAGGAAGGTGGCGGAGCATCCGACTCAGCGCTTTCCCCACAGACGCGTTGTCGTCCAGAATGGCAATGACGCTGGGAGAAGTCATTGGTTCTGAGCTTGTACAGGCAGGGTTATATGGAATGTCGCACCGCGATCGCGGTTGTTGACAGCCCAAATACGCCCGCCATGGGCTTGGACTATGGAACGACAGATGGCAAGCCCCATTCCCATTCCTTCGGGTTTCGTCGAATAAAACGATTGAAAAATCACCTCGGATTTTCCGACAGGCAGCCCAACGCCAGTGTCAGAAACCGAAATCTGAACCTCATTGGGCGAGGCCATGCCGGTCCAAATGGTGAGCTTTCGTTCGCCCAAAGGCATGTCTTTCATGGCGTCAACGGCATTAACCATGAGGTTCATAAGCACTTGCTGAAGTTGGACCCGGTCAGCATGAACCTCCGGCAACGACGGAGTGGTGTCGATCTGAATCGAGACACCCTTCATGGTGGCTCGTTCCCGGATCAATGGCACTACCTCCTCAATTAATTTGTTGACGTTCAGCAGTTGTTTGGTGCTCAAGCCCTTCGACAGCAATGCACGCATTCTCGTGATGACTTCTGCAGCGGTGTTGATGTCCGCTATCATATCCCCAAGTATGTCCCGCAACTCGGCCACATCCAGCGCACCAGGCCCGAGAAGATCAATCGCAGCCTCGGCATTTGTCTTGAGCGCCGAGAGCGGCTGACGCAATTCATGGGCGATAGCAGCAGCCAATTCGCCCATCAAACTGACCCGCCCATACCGGTAGAGGTCATTGTGCAGCCGCTGAACTTCAACCTCAGCCTGTTTCCGTTTGGTGATATCGACGTGCGTTACAACCGCGCCTCCCTCCGGACGCCTGAGAGGCGTCACGAACAACGTTGCCCACTGGTCGGCGTCCTCCCCGTGCCCGTGGTACTCGAGCGAAAACTCGTTCTGTTCGCCTCTCAGAACCGCACTGATCCCGAATAACGCGGCTTCCGCGGAAGTATCACCAGCCTCGGCAGCACGCCGGCACACCTCCAAATAGTTGGCTCCTACACCCGCCTTGTTCAACTGAACGCCGTTATCCTCCGCAGCCCGTTGCCACGATTCATTCACAGCAACAATAATGCCCCTCCGATCAAGAACCGCCATGTGCCCCGGTAAGGAATTGAACACCGCGTCAATAAACGCTCTGTTCGCCCTCAGTTCGAGTTCAACTCGTTCGCGCTCAACTATCTCCTGCTCAAGCTTCGTGTTGGACAAAAGCAAATCGCGCGTCCGCTCTTTAACGCGTTCTTCCAGTTCGTCATAAGCACGACGCAGCGCCTGCTCGGATCGCAGCCGCTCAGAAATGTCGCGTGCAACCAGTTGAATCATTGGCTCGCCGTCAAGCTTGACCACGGCCACGCTAATCTCGACCGGCACACACGTGCCGTCCAATCTAACAACCGCGCTGGTGGTCGGCGATGACTTCACCGAGTCCTCGCTGTCATCCCTCGAGCTCCTTTCCAGCACTGACTTGATGGACGCGACAAGATGCTCGTCCAGCCTCCTGCCAATCAGGTCCGAGGGCGATTCTGCCCCCATCAGCTTGAGCCCGGCTGGATTCGAAAACACAAACTCGTCGCCTGACAACACGTAAATCGCGTCCGGAGATAGCTGTACGAGGCTCCGAAATCGTTCTTCAGATTCACGCAGGGCAATCTGCGTGCGTTGATGAATGCGTTGTTCTTCAGCCTCCCTCGCAGCGCGAAGAACGGCCGACGGCAGCCGTTTCAGATTTGATTTCAGGATGTAATCGAATGCGCCGCTCTTGAGCGTCTCAACCGCAATCTCCTCTCCCATCCGACCCGATACCACAATGACCGGAATATCCGGCCTGTTCTCATGAATGGCCGCTATCGCCGCCACACCGTCGTACCCGGGAATGCAGTAGTCAACAACCGCTACGTCCGGCCTAAAAGAATCCAGTGCATCAAGCAACTCACGCTCGGTTCCCACATGCCGGCCTTCAAATTGAACACTTCCCTTTTCCAGTTCGTGCCACATCAGCTCAGCATCTGCCTCGGAATCGTCCAAGAGCAGAATCCGAAGCGGGCACACCCGGTCCGGCTCTGCAGCGACAGACTCATCCGCGCTTGGAATGCCGGTCTGGCCAGCCTGATTTGCTTCAGGGACCGAGTTACCCTCGTCCAGCCCAATCCCACCCTCGATCGCAACCGGCTCACGGTCGTCGCCTCGGACCGCCTCAACCTCAGCTCCGGAATTGGCCAATTCCGAAGCACCTGCAGCCGCCCCATCCGGGGCGCGCGCACTGCAGCATGTCTCGGACCCGGCTGTGAAAACCTTTTTCATGCGCTTACGATGCTCGACGAATGACTCGGCACGTCGCCAGGGACTGACCCGGCGCCCCATCCATGTGGCGCGTTCTTCAAGACCGATTGTACCACCATTAACAGCGTTTCAACCGTGAAAGGTTTCGAAAGCGTGCCCTGAACCGCCAGAGCGCGCCATTCGGCATGCGGAAGCCGTGAAAAATCGCCCGTCATCAGCACAATTCGCGTCTGCGGACTGATGGCGCGTATCCTCTGGATGGTTGTCACCCCATCCAGCTCCGGCATCACAAGGTCAGTCACCACCATGTCAATCTCCCCGAAACGCTCCGCAAACATCTCGACACCTTCCATCCCGTTGGCTGCGGTCAGCACCCTGTAACCAAATTCCTCGAGAGCGTTGGACACCACCGACCGCAACGGACCTTCGTCCTCGATAACAAGGATAAGCTGGCCTCTGCCTTCCTCGAATTGGATGTCCGTCGGTATCACAGAAAGCCCGCCAACCTCGGCCGCAGGCAAATAAACGCTAAAGCATGAGCCCTGCCCGGGCGCACTATCCACCCGGATGAACCCGCCGTGACCACGCACAATCGCAAGCACCGTCGGCAACCCCATGCCAACGCCTTTCTCGGTCTCCTTTTTCGTCGTAAAAGACGGATCGAAAATGCGCTCGATGCAGTCGCTCGCTATACCCACGCCAGTGTCAATCACGGACAAACACACGTAATGGCCGGGAGTCGCCCCGGGCACACCGCGCGCAAATGCAGCATCGGTTTGAATGTTGTCCGCCCTCAGAGTGAGAGTTCCTCCCGACGGCATGGCTTCACGCGCGTTCAAACTGAGGTTCAACAGCACCTGGTGCAACTGCGATACGTCAGCCAACACAGGCCACAGCCCGGGCGCTGTTTCCACCCGAACCGCAATCCCAGGCGCAAACGCCTCACTCAGCAAACCAGCAACATCTGTCACAAAGGTCGTCATATCGACCACCTCACGCTTCGGCTCGAGAACGCCAGCAAACGTCAAAACCTGTTTGACCACCGACGCCGCCCTCCGGACATTCGCGTCAATCGCATCCAACAAAGACCGCGCTGAATCACCCCTCTCTTCGTCCTTCAGTAGTCGCGTCGCCATTAACACAGGCGCCAACAGGCTGTTCAGCTCGTACGCAATCCCCCCGGCTAACCTGCCCAAGCCCTCTAATCTCCGCTGCTGCATCAGCGCCGCTTGTGATTCCGGCTCCTCAACAAGAGCGAATTGCACACCCTCTCGCCGCAACAACTCGACGGCGCGCTCCGCGTCGATTTGATTGCTTTCAAGAACCATTATCTTTGTTCTCTTAACTGCATCTTGCACATTCGGATCGCTCCCCGAGCATTCAAGCCCGATTAAATGTTCCCGTCTCTGTCAACAATCCTCGGGGTCACAAAAATCACCAGCTCCTTCTTGTTATGAGCATCATAAGTGCCCGTAAACAGTTTCCCAAACAACGGAATGTCCCCAAGGAAAGGCACCTTGCGCAGGTTCCTGGCCTTCTCGTTGTGAATAAGTCCACCCAATGCAACTGTCATTCCATCCCGTACTCGCACAATCGTCGAAGCATGTTTGGTGTCAAGTGTCGGTGCCGTTGCGGTCCCGCTGGGTGACTTCTCAGTACCCACAAGACTGGTCAGCACAGGCGCAATATCCAGCGAAATAATCCCGTCATCCGATATCTGCGGCGTGATCGAAAGAATCGTCCCCACAGTAATGATCATAATCTGGTCTCCGGATGTCACCGACGTTCCACTCTGACTCTGAAGGACCGTCGTTGTTTGCGAGAAAAATGGCATTTCAGTCCCCACCTTGATCATCGCCGTCTGATTGTTCAGCGTCCGAATCCGGGGTTGCGACACCACCTCAACACGCCCCTGCGTCTCAAGAGCGTTAACCGCTGCTGCCGTGTTGAAGTTCGTGAACACTACCGTTGACAGACCGCCTGGCCCCAAACCACCTGGCACACTCGGGATTGGAGCCGTCCCCCCAAGAGCCGATTCCTGCAATGCACCCGCCCCAATCGGCACCGGCAGCGTAGCAGCACCGTACTTGGCCAAACCGCCGTATGCCCGCGATACGTGCGCCCAATCAATCCCAAACTGGAACTGCTTGTTAAGAGTGACCTCGTAAATCTTGGCCTCGATTTCAACCTGGCGCTCGACATTCGTCTGCATGTTCGCCAGATACTCCGCCACGCGTTTCAACGCCGCTGGCCGATCCGTGATCTGAATAATCCCCGCCGTCAAATTAAACGCCATGCTCTCCCGACCCTTCGGCGTCAACAGCTTGGCAAGCTCTTCTCGAAGTTCTTTCCAAAAGTCGATCTCGTTTTCTTGGGAGAATTGAACGGATGACCCTCCGCCACCTCCACCAGCCCCGCCACCCATACCGCCACCACCCATGCCACCACCGCCCATGCCACCACCACCCCCGGCGCCACCACCACCCATGCCACCACCCGAACCCCCACCCATGCTGCCAGACCCGGAAGCGAGCATCGCTGCGCTCTGGCCCTTGCCAGTGCGATTCATCCGCAGGTAATCCACCGAAAACATCCGAGTTTGTGTGGCGCGAACGCGAATCAACCCGTTCTTCTCCTCCCAAAAATAGTCATGGGCCTCGAGCAGCGCGCGCATCACTTCCTCGAGCGGCAAATCCCGCACGTCCAGTGTCACATCACCAGTAACATCCGGGTCGGGCACAATGTTCAGGTTGTTTGCCCGCGCAAACAATGCCAGCGCACTCTTGATGTCCAGATTGGTCGCCCGAAATGAATAAAGGGTTTTCCCTCCGGCAGTGCGCGACAATGACTGGTCGGCTTGCTCGATCTTGTTAGCCGCTCTGACAGATGGTTCCGCCGCCGTCGCATCGACAACCGGCTGATCGTTCGCAGCAAGCGCAATCGTTCGACCGCCCACCACGACTTCTTGCACTTGCCGTGGTGCAGGCCACGGCTGCGGCCGATTCTTCGACTCAACACTCAAACTTGCATGCTGCGATGCCGAACCGACAGAGCCAGCCTTCAACGACGGTCCAGACGCGATCTTCGGCTCAATTCGCGCTGACATCTGCCTCGCAACAATCGGGGGTGAAGCACTAAGACCCAACCCAACGACCGCAACAGCAATCAGCTTCCGGCTATTCAAGTCTATTCGCGTTCTCATGTGCACAGTTGGACTTCAAATCATTTTCAACTCTCATTTCTCTTCCTTCGACTGCCATCGGCATCCTAGTTATTGCCAACGCCTGCCACTGGCTCAGGCTGTTCCGGCAATTCCTGACCACGCAGGGCACCATCCGTAGCACCCGGAAATCTAATCACCTCGCGCCACTCCTCGTTCTCAAGTATGACCCTGTCGTCCTCAATCCGTTCCACGCGGAGGCCTTCTATCTTGTCCCCTTCAGCACAAACTGTCCCGTTGATGACAGCAAAAGCCCCACCACTCTGTCGCCAGATCGCAGTCAAGACGAGACTGACCGCCGGATTTGTCGCCTGACGATTCGATTGTTTCAGCAACTCATATGCAAAAAAGGGGTCGCGCACTGGAGCTTCCAACCACTCCTGCGCTCGCTTCTCGATGTACGCCAGGTCGATTGGCCGTTCTGGCTTGATCGTTGCGGCTGCAGCAGCGTTTGTATTGGCATCCGGCTCAGCTTTTGCAGCAGCTGTCGCCCTCGGGTGCGCTGCACGCCTGGGCCTCGACTTTGGCGTGAAAGATGAAACAACAAGCGCGATCGCCACAACGACCAGCACAACGACCACTATTGGATTCTGCAAGAGCTTCATGGCAGTGATCTTTCACATAGGCCCCTCAATAGCCCACAGATTGATGTTCGCCACAGCATAACTGACCGAGTTCGATGTGCTGCGCACCTCGATGCCCACTATGTCCGCACGACGCGGATGACGCAACAGATGCGAAATCAAGAACAGCAGCCTGTTGTACGGCGACCTCGGCGGCGCAGTCGGTTCCCCAGGTTTCAATTGTACCGTCACGGTTGCCGGAATCGTTTTAACACTCTGGCTCTTCGCAATCGGAACGGCCGCAGTCCCAAATTCCACCTTCGTGTCCAACGCCAAAGGATCAGCTTGTGACCTCAGATTCCGGAGCCATTCACCAAGCGCCTGCTCTTCTGGGAACAGCAGCGAAGGAAGCTTCGCAAACCTCGCCTCCAATTCTTCGATTTCCTCTTGGCTCCATTTCGACCGCAACACCCGGACTTCGTTTTCCATCCGTGCAAGCTGCGTAGCCGCAGAGCGTGTTTCCGCTTGAGCCTTCGACAACCGGGTCACGCTGTGAGAGAGCACCAAGACCGATGCAGTTACAAGTGCAAACAGCACCAGCCGTATCCACAGCACACGCCAACCCGCAGCGCCTAAAACAGGTTTGGTTTCTTGCCGGTCCGCTTTCATTCCATGACACCCTCCAGTTTGAATTCGAGATTCTTCTGCTCCTGTTTTCCCACCACTTTGCTGAGTCCGCTAATCCACTCTCGCAGCGGCTTCGGCCCTGCATCAGCCGATTGCAACTTTGGATCACGGTCTGTGCCCCCCACAAAAGCCAAATGGAACGGGCCTGTCGTTAGACGCTGTTTCAACTGTTCCACAGAATTCGAAAACGCAGCTGCAGAAGGAGCGTTCGTCGAAGGCTGGGGGACACCCGAAAGTTTGAGATGCCACTGGTCACCCTCCCGGTACACTTTCAGGCTTGTCAACAGAATATCCTCCGGAACCGCCTCGCTCAGATAACCCAGGAACCATGCGGGCACAGGCGGAAGACGTTGCTTATCGGCGAGTTCGATTATCTCGCGCTTCGTTTGGAGCTCCTCGTTTTGTTTTTCAGCTTTCTTTTTCAACTCCTCAGTTTCGGCTAGTCTGGCTTTGAGATCCTTTAGCCCGGCACGCTCCGCACGCAACGTCCATTCAACATAAACCGATGTTGCCAGGCAAGTTGCCACCACAAACAGCGCACCCGCAGAGATGAACTTCAGCCACAAACGTACTCGCGGCGCGTCAAGCTGCTCCCGGCTGATGAAATTCGGCATCATCGCCGGCACAAGCGAGCATACCTCCCGCGGCCAGTAGAAAGCATCCCATGGAACAGGACTTTCAGCCGTGGGAATCCCGACTTCAGCCTGCACCCGCTGAACATGCTTTCGCATCTCCGGACCAAACAACCACACGTTCGACACGGTCGCCCCGTACTCCTCCTTCACGAACACCGCCGTCCGCTGAAGATCAACTGCGAGCTGTTCCACATCGTCTGACCACACACCAGCCAACACCCGACTCAAGTAAAGCTGGCCGTCTCCCCTGCTTACCACCAGAGCGGTTGACCGCCCCGTATCACCCACAAGCATCGCAACTTCTTCACGACCAATCGGCAGGTGCCTAACTTGCGATTGCAGCACCGATGTTATCGGAACCACTGCAGTCAGCCTCAGGTCTGCCTTGTCACACTCAGCAGCCAAGGTGTCCAGAATCTGTCTCGGAAACACGTGAACAATCAATCCACTCGCTTCTGCGACTGGAACCGTGTATTCAAAGCACCATCCTGCCTCGCCATCGAACGTCTTGAGACTCTGGACTTGCCGTTGAATATAACGCGCAAGCGCCGGCTGAAAGTCGGGAGGAACCCCAAGATACAACACCATTTGAATCTGCCTCTCGAGGCAGCTCATCAAGCGCCTTCGCTTGGTCGGAGGCGCAGCAAGCAACTGCTGGCTCAGCCGTGGATGAGCAAGCGCAATCGATACCGCTGTGCCTTTGTAACCAGTATGCGCAACGGCCTGCCGCAACACCGCGCCGAACCCGGCCGCCTCCGTCACCATGTCAGGGCATTCCCACGAACCTTCGACCATTCCTTTGTGCACGGCCAAGGCTCGAACTGTTCCATCAATCCACGAAAGGCTCAGAACAGTCTGCTGTGTCGAAAGGCGTTCTGCACCGTTGCCGGGCCTGGCATTCTGAGTTCTCTTGCTTGGATCGATGCGAAGCATGGAAAAGGTCCTCGGTCAATAATCTATTTGGCTGCCTTAAACAAATAATCCTCAAGAACATTGTCTAATCTCATCGCTGCCTGTTTAACATCTTTTTGAAGATTGTTGGGGAAGTTCTGAGCCGCCCAATTCGTATAGTAACTCATGAAGTTGGTCATTGCGGCAATTACATCGTCCTTGCTCGCCTTGCCATTCGGGTTTGGTGGCGAAGCCATAAAAAGCTCGTAAGCCGCCTGCAAGTCAACCCCTGATAATCTCTTCGGGCTGCCGATCGAGTAAGGCTTGCCACGCCATACACCGTTGTCATAAACAAAGCTTACCGGGTCTCTCAAAATCTCAGTGGTCTGCAAGATTTCATTCGAGCCAAACAACCGCAGCTTGGTATTCATTAGGTACCACGTAGTCCGTGGCGCAGGGTGAAAACCATTCTCGTCATCAATGGCGAACATGCCAGTGTCCACCGAGTTGTTGCTGATACCAACTTTAACAAACAACAATCCGAGATTGACCCGCCGGATAATCAGGGATGAACCGTCGCCGCTCCAGTTGTCCCATCCAGATGGCACGGTGTCCTCAGCCGTATTCCAGATTGCTTCAAAGGCGTCTGCGCTCGGTGCAGGGCCACTCGCAATCCCGCTGGGCAACGGTATCGACAGACTCGATATGATCATAACGCGCGCATTCGTAGGTTCGTTGGGGGACCCGTGCCAGTCTTGCGTGTATGGCAGCCCCGAATTGCTTGGCCCAAGTTGAATACCTGGGTGAATCAGGTAAACCCTTTGTCGTCCAACACGGTTGTAGAGAACAGAGGCTTGATCCAGTCCCAGTTGACGGGCGATTGTCTGGGCAAAGTCGCCTGCGCCCGGAATCCTGTGCTCTCGAAGAATGGCCATCTGCAAGCCATCAGCCAGACGCTCCAGCATCTTTGATTCTGCCTCTTTGTTGGCCTGAGTGATCTGATTCATCAAAGCTGGTGCGATTGCCAGCGAAATAATCGCTATAATTCCAAGCACGCCGATCATTTCTATCAGCGACCATGCCCATAATCGGGTTGCTTTCCTTCGAGCGCCTTTGCTGATCAGCGTCTTCATGGCAGTAGAATCGTCAATTCCCAACCAGGTTCTTTGCGAAGTCGGCAAGGCGGTCCGCGGCGTCGTATCCCACGCGCCATTCTGGAATCTGAGGGCGCGGATTCGATTTATCATCGCCCGGGAATCCATCGTTGGCCCAGAGCGCCACGTACCAGAGGTAGTTGTATATTTCGTCAACAATCGACTGTTGGTCGGCAGCGAACTTGCGCCCGCCGTAAAGGCTGGAGTTAAGGAACGCATCCACAAGAGAGCCAAAAACACCACTGCCAGTACCTCTGCCCCCCGTGAGGTATCGGGCCCAACGCCCATTCTCGAAGACGTAGCTGACGTCTTCCCGGATGATCTCGCAAGTTTGAAGTTCTCCGGAAGCCAGGTGAAGGTTGAGCGCAGTTGTGTCAATGAACCAGGTCTCAAATCTTCCCCCCGCAACAACGTATG
This sequence comes from Verrucomicrobiota bacterium, assembly GCA_012517065.1. Lineage (GTDB taxonomy): Bacteria > Verrucomicrobiota > Verrucomicrobiia > Limisphaerales > J093 > JAAYVR01. The sequence goes on from JAAYVR010000091.1 coordinate 15,073, forward strand.
TCAGCGTATTTGTGCTCTCGACCGAGAATGGCGCATCCCTGGAGGAATCCAGGTTGTTCAGGATAACTCTGTGAAACAGATCGCGGAACTCGATGCGCTGCAGCTTGACGTCCCTTGCCAGCGCATCCCAATCTTCGCTTGTATTCCACAAGTTGGTAAAGGTTGTGCTGTCCATCGAGGCAGGGAGCAAATCCTCGTCCAGCGGCCCGACACTCGAAATGATCAGCGCTTTACAGTTTGCGGGTTCTATCGTCGAACCAAAGACGGTCTGTGTGTACGGCAGACTGGATGTGAGGTTCGTCCCAACCCGGAAATCCGGGTGCATGAAAAAGTACCGGGTCTGACGGAAAGGTGTCGTCAGAATCTTTGAAATCGGCAAGGACAATTCAGCGGCAATCTGTGCAGGCATATTCCCTGCGCCCGGAATCGATTTGGTGCGAACAACCGACCGCCGCATTGCATCAGCAGCAACCGCCAAATTGTCCCCCTCTGTTTTCCGTGCCTGCTGCTTTATCTTCTCCAGCACATTCTCCGTAACAATCAAACCCAGAATGGTTATTATCGCAAGCACCCCCACCAGTTCGAGCAATGTGTACCCACCCAGTCCAACCTTTCGGCGAACCTGCCTTCCGTTAGCAACCAGGATCGACATCCGGGTTTTCACCCCGCCGCCTGTGTTTGCTCCGGCATTTCGTGTTGATGTTCGGCAGTACATATGCAAACCATCCAGGTCACTTGATGCTTCCGACCAACGAAATGATGGGCAGGAAGATCGCCAAAGCCACCATCCCCACTATCCCGACAAGGAAAATGATCAACGCAGGTTCAACTATGCTGAAGATTTTCTTGATTTTCCTCGGAATCACCATGTTGTAGTAGTCAGCTACATTCTCCAATGCTTGGTCAAGCGTCCCCGTCTTCTCGCCCATCACCGTCATCCGAACCAACAGCGTTGGAAAGATTTCGTGCTTCCGCAGAGCCTCACTCACCGGCTCGCCAGCCTCGACACGCTTCAAAACATCGGCCAATGACCTTGACAGCCAAGCGCTCTTCACAAGATCACGGCACAGCTTGATCGCCGAGGTCAGTATCACGCCAGACCTGTAAAGCACCGCAAGGCTGTGCGCGAACTGCGACACCACAAGCATGTGGTTCAGTTGCCCAAAAACGGGCATTCTGAACTTGAACTTGTCGAATGCCACAGCGAAGTCCTCCGAGACTTTTCTTGCAACCTGAAGCATTACCGGAACAATCGTGAACGCTCCAAGCCACATCCACCATGTTGCCTTGACAAAATCGCTGATCCCGAAAACAACCTGGGTAATTAGTGGCATCGGTGCGTTTGCAGCTTTCAAGAGCAAAACAAACTTGGGTATCACAAAAGTAAACAGCAGCAGCACAAACACAACCACCACAATCAAGACGATCGTCGGGTAAATCGTTGCCTGCCTGACATCCGCGATAATCTGTTCCTGCCACTCAAGGTACCGTTTCTGTTCCATGAATGTCTCCGGCAGCGTGCTGCTCTCTTCGCCTGCGCGCACAAGGCTCGTGAACTGCTCCGAAAACACCCTCGGAAACCTTTCCATCGCTTCGCACAATTGCTGGCCTGATTCGACCGACCGCTTAAGTTCCTCGATCACCAGCTTGAACTGGGCGTTCTCGCAATCCTCAGCCGCCACCTGCAACGCCGTCACCATCGGTATCCCGACCCGAAGCTGAAACGCCATCAACGTGCAGAAATTGATCAGCTCGCGCCTTCGCGACCCGCCCCACGACATCAAATCTCCTACCGCATTCCTTTTCTTCTTTTCATCCTTTTCGCGCTTGGCTTCGACGAGCCACAGACCGAGCGCCTGCAGCTTTTCTTCGAGGCTGACCTCGTCATCAGCCGCCATTCGCCCGCTGACATTTCTGCCCCATCGGTCAATCCCTATGTACGAATACACCGGCATACATTCCTCAAACCTGCAGTCGCGTCACACGCAACAGTTCATCCAGTGTCGTCACTCCTTGGAGTGCTCTTTGTAAACCATCCTCGAACATCGTTTTCATCCCGTTCTGACGCGCCAACCGATAAAACTCCGGCGCGCCGCGCCTCGACACGATCGCATCATGAAAATCGTCCGTGATAACCATCAGCTCGAACACACCCTGCCTCCCTTTGTACCCGCTGTCCTTGCACATGGCGCACCCCGAGCCGCGCCAAAGCTGGATCGGAACGTCCTGCGGCGGTGTAATGCGCAGTCGTTCAAAAATTCGTTCCGGGTCGGGCTCGGGTTTGCGGCATTGATCACAAATCTTGCGCACCAACCGTTGCGCCAACACAGCAAGCAAACTGTCCGGCAACAGGTACGGTTCAACCCCCATGTCCAAAAGCCGCGGCACCGCCCCCGGCGCATCGTTCGTGTGCAACGTGGTGAACACAAGATGCCCCGTCAACGCCGCCCGCACCATGAGCTGCGCAGTCTCGGTGTCACGCGTTTCACCCACCAGAATAATGTCCGGGTCCTGCCGCAACAGCGCGCGCAAGCCCGCACTGAATGTCAGCCCCACTTCTTCCTTGATCTGTGTCTGCCTCAGGCCCGGCATTTTGTATTCGATCGGGTCTTCGAGGGTGAAGATGCTCACATCCTCAGTGCACAGCTCCCGCAAGATGGCATAAAGAGTGGTGGTCTTGCCACTGCCGGTCGGCCCCGTGACGATTATTACGCCATGCGGCTTGTCCATCAGACTTCGGATTTGGTTTTCCATGACCGGCGTCATGCCAAGGGTGTCAATGCGGATGACTTGCGACCCCGGATCAAGAATCCGCAGTACCATGTTTTCCCCGTAGGCTGTAGGCAAAGATGAAACACGCAGGTTCACCTCACGCTGTCCTACCTTGACAGTCGCCCGGCCGTCCTGTGGAACTCGCGATTCCGCCACGTCCATCTCAGCCATTATTTTGAGCCGCGCAGTCACAAGCGACGAAATCACGCTCGGCAGCAGAACATCCTGATGCAGCACACCGTCAAGCCGCATCCGAACCCTCATCATTTTCTCTTCCGGCTCGAAGTGTATATCGCTTGCTCCGAGGTTGACCGCCCGAGTAATGATCTGGTTCACCAACCCGATAATGGGTGCGTCGTTCTCGGATGCTTGGACACTTTGCTCCAGCGCTGGTTTGATTTCTTGCTCGGCCTGGTCCTGCCTTTCCTCTTCGATGACCTTGTCGATAGTTTGTTGGATGGCATCGCCAAGGTTCCCGATTCTGTCCAGCCTGGCCAGAATCTCGCTTTCGGGAGCAGTAACAACTTCGATGTGGAGCCCGGTCAATTGACGTATAGTGTCAATAGCCCTGACGTTTGATGGGTCTGCAAACGCCACCACCAGCGTTCCGTTTCTGTGTTTGAGAGGCAGGACCCGGAACCGTCGCGCGATCTCGATCGGCACCAAATCAACGGCGGATTTTTCAACTGGGAATTTCTTGAGGTCAACCCGCTCAGCTTTGACCTCTTGGCCCATCATCGCCGCGATTTGGTCTGCAGTAACGAAACCGAGCTCGACAAGAATCTTGCTCAGCCTTCCGCCTCGCTGCCGCTGCTCGCGCATAGCCAACTGAAGCTGGCTGTCGCTGATCAGTCCGGCTGCCAAGAGGCGATCAACCACGCCGCCGACTATCGGTCTAGTGCTCCCTTGTGCTGCAGCAGGCATGCGTCACAACCCTGAGCTGGCTGGATGCTTTCAGGCGGAACCAGCCAGCTCCTCTGGTTTATTAACGAATTCTGAGCTTCCACCTCGAATGAACGCCAAGGCATCCCCCCGGATAAATGAAAGGCTCACCTTGGCATTCCTCTCTTCATCGTGCTTCATTTGTGTGCAAGGTAAACCCGCACGTCAACCGTATTGTCTGAAGCAAGAGCCGTGTACTTGACCCGCCCCAGCGTATTGGCAGTCGTCGTGCCTTTTTGAACAGTATCAAGGTCTCCGTCGATGCGATTGTTGAGTTCAATGGCATCGTCAATGTTCACACCCTGAATGTAGGCCTGAACGACCCACTTCCCTGCAGCATCGTTGGCAGGGTTCGGCGTAGTGCTGTTGTTGTCCAGATTGTACGCCGCATTCAC
>JAAYVR010000092.1 GCA_012517065.1 Verrucomicrobiota bacterium
CCGCACACTTTGGAAGATCGTTGCCGAAATGGAGAGAGTATCCCGGCAAATACTGTTTCAAACCTTGCCCGACGCCCCTCGTCGCAAACGGCTGGCCAAGAGAGTTTTAGGTCTTATCTAAGCGCCATTCGGGACAGACACTTTGTTTTGTACGCCATGCCGATATGGTTCCAGGCACGATGTTTGCGCATAGAAACAAAGCGGCAGCAAGCTGCCGCACTCCAGGCGCTTCGCGTCTGCCAACGCCCATTGCATCGGCGGCAGCGCGTTAGAAACAATTGGGATCAGCGCGCTCTTCCTTGCGGCCGACTGACAGGGGATATTTCGCAGCCCGGCGTGGCTGAAGGTCCGGGTGGGTGCAAGAGCCGGGGGCGTCGCCACTCAGGCGACTTTGGTTCCGGCATACGCGGGGCTGGGGAGTATGCGGGCTGGAGGCAAAAGAACGGCGCGCAAACTGTTAACGGTCGGGGGAATGCAAGTGCTGCGTCGAAAGTTGCGGTGCACGGCCGTCAATCTCCGACCCGCATTGTCCACATCCCTTTTGGGGCATTTGTGGTACCGGTGCCCACAGTATCTGTGATCCGATGAATGGCAACGTGGCCGTCATGGAAAAGATAGTTGAATCTTCGCCCATGGAGGCCGTAGGCAGTTGTTGCCCATTTGTGTTTTTCTCCAATGACGATCTGGTATGGCGATTGTTCCGGGTATGCGCCCTGTGCCGGGCCGCTCGGCCCCATGCAGAACGATGGCCAATCATTGCCACAGATGTTGCCGCCCTCGGCCTGTTCAACAAGAAGGATTGTTCCCGAGGGTTCCTGCACGACGCTGTCTCTGTAACCTCTCGCGTCCCAGTCAGGGAGTGCGCCTGGGGCGGACCCGCGGAGCTCATAATAAACTCCCACGCCGTACTCTGGGGGCGGCAACGCGGCGTTTTTGGAGTTTAGCATGAACGATGGGCCGGCGTAGTTCATCGCGTAAGTGCGCCTTTGACTGAAAGCGGCCCAGACTATCGTGATCTGAATTCGGTCGGCGGGGCACTTGAGGATTTTCGGGATGGTTGATTTATCGGCGAGGGAGCCAGCCGCGCCAAGTATGAGGTCCTGTTCCGGGGAGGTTCCGCCGATGTACCGATGAAGATAATCGTCCCAAGACAGTTGGTATTGGTAATCACCTGTCGAGTAGGCGGTCGGCGGGTACTGGTCGTTATGATCGGCTGAAAACAGGACGAAGCCGACTCCGAGCTGTTTCATCTGTGACGTGCATTGGAGCCTTTGGGCGCGAGCTTTTGCGATGCTGAGGGCAGGCAACAACAAGCCGGCCAGGATGGCGATTATCGCGATTACAACCAACAGCTCGATCAATGTGAACGCCCGGGCGGACAGGCACGAGGTCGGTTTTGGGGGACAAAAGGCGCGGTTCCCGTTACCGATCTGTTTGACCGGCGCGTTGTCCGCAAGAAGGCGAAAGCCGTTGTTCACGGTTGTCAAGCTAACGCTTGTTCAGTTTGGAAGCAACCCAAACCTGTCATGGTTCGGCTGCATCGGAATCGCCATCTTCGATTTCCGCACGGAACTTGCGGGAGACCTTTGGGCGGATGAATCCGTAAACGAGATAAGAAGTGAAGATCAGGGGCAGCACCACTGGAAGGATTCTCTCGCGAAGCACGAGGATCAACCCCACAAACAGGGTTGCTATGACGAGCTTGCCGAACGGGCGCTGGACGCTCAGGTTGATCGATTTGAAAGACGGGTACTTGACATCGCTGATCATCATCACCGAAAGAAACAGCATTATGACTGGCAGAACGTACCGCCAACGGTGCCACGGAAAATCGCGGTCGTCGTACCACATCAGAAACAACGTCAACGAAGCCACAAGGCCTGCGGCTGCCGGAATCGGGAATCCCATGAACTCTTTGGTGCCGCCTGACCCGGCCTCGGCAGCCAAACAGTTGAATCGCGCCAGCCGGAGTGCGCCGCTGATAAGGTAGATCGATGCGATGAACCACCCGACCTCGGGATGATTCACGAAAACGTCTTTCAGGACGATTCTGTGAACCAGAAACGCGGGCGCGACGCCAAACGAGATCAGGTCTGCAAGCGAATCAAACTCGCGTCCGAACGGGCTTTCAGAGCCGCCCCAGCGCGCTAGGCGCCCGTCCATGATGTCGAAAATGCATGCCAGCAATATGAAAAAAAGAGCGTATCGGATTGAGGCGCTGTAGGTTGCTTCTGCCGGATTTGCTTCAACAATTTTCGTTAGAGCGACGAATCCACAAAACAAATTTCCTGCGGTCAGCAGATTTGGCAGAAAGTAGATTTTCAGCCGCGGCTCAGCATTGGCGCCAACCGCCTGTTGGGCGTTCGACTTAGACACGAACAGAACTCCTTTCCGCGATCACGGTTAGCCCCGCTGTGACGTGATCGCCGACTTTAACCTGGACCTGCACATTCATGGGCATGTAGAGGTCAACGCGCGAGCCGAAGTGAATTAGGCTGATGCGTTCACCGCGCGCAACCTTGCCAAAAGGTTGCACCCATACCGCTATTCGGCGTGCGATAAGACCGGCGATCAATCGAATCCCAACCTTTTCGCCGGGTTGTTCAAACGACTCGAATCCGAGCAACACGTTTTCGTTGTGAGCCGCGGAATCCGCGCGCATGGCGTTCATGTAGCTGCCTGGCGTGCGTTTGGAAAACACAAGTCGGCCAGCCACAGGACTTCGCTGCACATGCACATCGAAGACCGACATGAACACTGAAACGCGGCGGCAACGCCCGCCCATGAACTCGGGCTCATCGACTTCGTCAACCAAATCGACCTTCCCGGATGCCGGGGACACAATTGCCTGCGGTGCTGACGGGATGGCCACTTCCGGGTCGCGAAAGAAATAGATTGTGAACAGGGCGAATACCAGCCACAGCACCATCAGCCCACCGGCAACCCGCACAATCAACGGGCCGAGGAGCTTTGCCAGAGCTCCGGCGAGCATAAGGGCGAGGATGAACACCAAGGTCCAGTAAATCACTCGCAATGCTGCTCGCGTAGCCTCGCTAGCGTTTCGCATGACGGCATCTTACCATACGGCGGCACGGTTGAAAGGAGGAATTGACAGTGGCTGTGGGCTCAGGTTGTTGGCGATGCAGGCTCCTCAACCCGGGCGTACAGCTCGAGCGTATCGAGCACTTTTTCCTCGATCAACTCGCGCGTGACGTAACCGAGCGCGTTCTTCTCATACAGTTGTTGGGCGAACTTGTCCGGCCTGACACCGTAACGTCTGGCTAATTGAGTAATCCTCTGCTCGATTTCCTCGGTTGTCACAGTGATCTTTTCCTGTTCGGCTATGCGGCGGAGCACAATCATGGCCTTGACTCGTTCGCGGGCGCTGTTGCTGGCGACTGTGTAGATTTCGTCCTTCCGTTCGTCTATGGCTTCTTTGGGGACGCCGCGCTCCTGATTGGCCCGGACAATGTCATAAATGACGTTGCGTGTTTCCTGCATCACGTAGTCTTCCGGGAGCTCGCAGTTGACTCGTCCCAGCAATGTCGCGACAAGCTGGTCGCGGACTTTTCTTTTCTTGTCTGCGGCAAGCTGCAATTCAAGGTCGTGCCTGACCCCTGCCTTTAGAGCCTCGAGATTTTCAGCGCCGTATTCCCTGGCGAATTCATCCCCCAGTGGCGGCAGGGTTTTTTCCTTTACGGTGAGAATCTCGACCTCATAGCTGGCCAGCTTTCCGCGGAGTTCCTCGACGACAAAGTCGGACGGGAACGTGATGGTGACGGTGCGTTTTTCACCGGCGGATGCGCCGATGAGCTGTGTGGTAAAACCTGGTATGAACTCGTCCTCGGACACACGCAGCCAGAAATTCTGTTTCTCGGCGAGGCCACGAGCAGTGGGGGCGAAGTCTGTGATCGGTTTGCCATCGATCGTGCCGACGTAATTGACCACGACGAAATGTCCCTGCTGGACCGGCTGATTGCAATCAACGAACCGTGCGCGTTGGGCTCGCAACGATTCCAAGGCCATTGCCACGTCTTCTTCGGTCACAGTGCGCGTGTCCGCTCTGATGGGAAGATTGCGATAATCCGGCAGCTCGAAGTCAGGCTCAGTTTCAACCGTTACCGTGAATGAGAAAGGCTTGCCTTCTTCGAGTATTCCCTGTTCAAGCTCGGGTTTGCCTATTGGGCGGAGTTTTTCCTGTGCCGTGGCTTTACGGTAAGCGTCCGGGATCAAGCGATCTTTCAGCTCGCTTAGTATGCGTTCGTGGAACGCCTTCGCGACGATAGCCTTTGGCGCTTTGCCGGGTCGGAATCCCGGCAACTGCGCCTTGCGCGCCAACTCGTCGATTATCTTGTTCCTGGTTTCCTCGATTTCTTCGGGCGAGAGTTCGACCCGAACCAATTTCTTGCAAGGACCCAAATGTTCAACTGAAACGTTCACAAGTAACCTTTTCTAAACCGCCGCGCCTAACCGGCACCCCCGGTTCAGTGGAGGCCCGATTCGACCCGCGGCAGCACTTCATAGTGAGATCATCTGCGGCAGGCGTCAAGCGCGCCACACAACCAACAATTTTCGTTGGCAATCAGTGCCGGGTTTCTGGCACTATCAACCCGCGCAGAATGATCTGGACCAACAACAAATCTGCAAGCACCTTGCAACTTTATCTGCAACCATGAAATCAACCAAGAAAATCGAGCAGGCTTATCGACTCGCTTCAGAACGCTATGCAGCCCTCGGTGTTGACACCGAGGCAGCACTCAAAAAGCTGGCAGGTGTGTCCATCTCAATACATTGCTGGCAGGGAGACGACGTGGGCGGTTTTGAAAGTGCCGACATGGAGCTCGGGGGTGGACTGGCCGTGACGGGCAATTATCCGGGCAAAGCGCGAACCGCGGCTGAACTCCGGGCCGATTTCGAAAAGGTGTTGTCGCTGTTGCCAGGCAAACACCGGTTCAATGTCCACGCGTCGTATGCTGAAATGAGCGGCAAACGCGTTGACCGCGATGAGATCAGCGTCGAACAGTTCCGCAACTGGATCGACTGGGCAAAGAAACTGGGGATCGGGATGGACTTCAACCAGACTTATTTTGCACATCCGAAGGTCGATGGCGGATTCACGCTGACCCATCCGGACAAATCGATTCGGACGTTCTGGATTGAGCACGGGATTCGCTGCCGCGAAATCGGCGCTGCAATTGGCAAGGCGCTCGGCAAAACATGCCTCACCAACCTCTGGATTCCGGACGGCATGAAAGATACGCCCGCAGACAGACGCGGGCCGCGCGAACGGTTGGTTGAGTCACTCGACGCTATTTTCAAGCCCAAGATCGATCGCAAATACAACGTTGACTCGGTCGAGCCAAAACTGTTTGGCATCGGCGCCGAGAGTTACACACCCGGCTCGCACGAGTTTTATTTGGGGTACGCGGTAAGCCGTGGGATTCTGCTGACGCTGGACGCCGGCCACTACCACCCGACAGAAACCATTGCAGACAAAATCTCGGCGGTGCTGTGTTTTCTGCCGGAACTGGCGCTGCACGTGAGCCGGGGCGTTCGGTGGGACAGCGACCATGTTGTGACCTTGACAGACGAACTTCAGGCAATCGCGCAGGAGATCGTGTGGGGCGGATATTTGGGCCGGGTCCGCATCGGGCTCGATTACTTCGATGCCAGCATCAACAGGATCGCTGCATGGGTGATTGGGAGCCGGAACATGATCCGGGCATTGCTGATGGCCTTGTTGACGCCAATCGATTCCATCAAAGCAGCCGAAGCCAGACGCGATTACACCACGCGCCTTGCTCTTTTCGAGGAAACCAAGTCGCTTCCGTTTGGCGCGGTATGGGACTGGTATTGCCTGAAGAACGACGTTCCGGTTGGCGAAGCGTGGCTTGCTGAAGTCAAGCAGTACGAAAAAGATGTCTTGTCGAAACGGTCCTAGCCGTTGGACCGGCAATTGGAGGTCACGCCAGCCTTGGTTCCTGTTCTGGTCTGACAACCGGTGCGCAGAGAAGATCGACAAATAACCTGAAAGGTTGAAAACGGGCGTCTGCTCTTGCAACGGGCGCCCGCCCAACCACAAATATGGAACTGCTATGAACGAAACTGCCCAAGTAACAAATCCCGTGCTCGGCGTCACAATTTTCGCCCTCGGCGGGCTCGCTGGCGCCGTGTTTTATCTCCCGTTCAAGAAGGTCAAGAACTGGGCATGGGAGAGCTACTGGTTGGTTTATGCCATTTTTGGCTTGTTGATAGTGCCGTGGCTATTGGCTTTGTTCACCTCACCAAATGTGATTGCGGTGTTGAAACAGGCGCCAGGACGGCAGGTGCTTTATTGTGCGATGTGCGGCGCGATGTGGGGTGTTGGCGGCCTCACATGGGGTTTGATGATCAGATACCTCGGGGTTGGGCTTGGTTTGGCGATAGGCTGCGGGCTCTGCTCGGCCGCCGGAACGCTCATTCCGCCGATAATCTCCGGCAACCTGCAAAAACTCTTCGGCACGCCAGCCGGCTACGCGTCGTTGGCTGGGGTCGTAGTGTCGTTGCTGGGCATCGTGCTTGTTGGCATGGCCGGCATGTCGAAAGAAAACGAGTTGCCCGACGCGGAAAAGAAAAAGGCGGTTGCCGAGTACAATTTCAAAAAAGGGCTGATTGTGGCGATTTTCTCCGGCCTGATGAGTTCCGCGATGAGCTTCGGGCTGCAAGGCGGCGCTGACATCGAGAAACTCGCACAAACCGTGTCGCCGGTTACCTCTGCAACATGGAGAGGCATGCCCGTGCTTGTTGTGGTGCTGTTTGGCGGGTTCATCGTGAATGCGACCTGGTGCATTCTGCTGAACGTTCGCAATAAGACCGGCGGCGATTATTGCCGGACAGACGCGCCGTTGTTTCTTAATCTTGTGTTTGCCGGGCTCGCAGGCGCGATTTGGTGTTCACAGTTCATTTGCTTCAAAACAGGCGAGCCTGCCATGGGCAAGATGGCCTACGTTGGATGGGCAGTTTTGATGGCCAGCGCCATCCTGTTCAGCACGCTCCTTGGCATTCTGCTTGGCGAGTGGAGAGGCACCAGCAACCGGACACGGACCTTGTTGGCGGCCGGGTTGGTGTTGCTGCTGCTCTCATCGGTCATCGCCGGTTACAGCGGCAATCTGGCTGAGAAACAGAATGTCGCTCCAAAGGCTGATCTGGCCGAGCAGGGCACAGCGAGGATATGAATGGCGAAGTTCCTGTGACCGGTCTTTGAATGAAGAGGGCGTGCCTTGCTCGCGCATTGACTTGGCATCGCGAGACCGAGGCCAATGTGTTGGTTTCGGTCTTGCGGTAGCAAGCTGGTTGTGACTGCGGCGGGCCATGTTTCAGCGCACAGCATGAGTGATTCAGTGCCTCACGAACCCGTAAACGAATACGAGCACGAGCGCGTGCCTGACAGTGCTTTGCTCGGTCTCAAGAGCTTTGTTGGACAATACGCGGGCGAACACGTTGCGGGGACGGAACTGATGATCGGGCCGTTGTTTGTGGCGTCGGGCGTCAGCGCATTTGATCTGGTTTTCGGGCTGTTGATCGGGAATTTGCTAGCGGTGTTGAGCTGGACGTTCATGACAGCGCCGATTGCGACGCGGGCGCGGTTCACATTGTACCATCAACTTGAGCAGGTCTGCGGGCGCAAGCTGGTGGTTCTCTACGACGCTGCCAACGGTGTGATGTTCACCCTTTTGGCCGGCGCAATGATCACTGTGTCGGCCACGGCATTGGGCGTCGGATTCAAATTCCGCATGCCCGGGTTGAACGATCTTTTGCCGAACAGCGTGGGGTGGGTGATAGCGGTGCTGGTTGTTGGCGGGCTTTTTACTGTTGTAGCAGCCTATGGCTATAAGGCTCTGGCCAGATTCGCCAATGTCGCCGCGCCATGGATGGTTGTCATGTTCCTCGCCTTTGGCATTGTTGCACTTTCGCGATTCAAGACTTCTTCCGGGGTCAACATTGCCAGCGTTGGCGACCTGTGGAACCTCGCAAAGGATGTGATTTGGAAGGGGGGCGACGCTTTCCCGGGTCGGGTCAAGTTCACATTCTGGCACGTGATGTTTTTTGCGTGGTTCTGCAACATGGCATGGCACATCGGGATGGCTGACCTTACCGTCCTGAGGTACGCTCGCAAGTCATGGTACGGATTGGCATCCGCAGCCGGCATGTACCTCGGACATTTCATGGCATGGATTTGCGCAGCAATGCTTTATGCGCTCCAGTTGTACGAGGTTAACCTGACCCCCGCCGAACTCAAAGCACTTGCCGACGCAGGATTGCTCGAGTCATTCAAATCTCATGAGTTCCTCCTCACGGCCTCGAAAATAAACGAGTTGATTCAGGCGGGTGTTTGGCAAGGGCCGCCAGCCGTCCTCCCGGGGCCAATGGCATTCCATGCCTGCGGCATGGCTGGGCTGTTGCTGGTTGTCATTGCGGGATGGACAACAGCGAACCCGACGCTTTACCGGGCCGGACTGGCATTCCAGGCAATCGCACCGGGTTCATCCAGATTCCGCGCGACGATTTGCACCGGGCTTGTGGCAAGCCTGACGGCGGTTTTTCCGCTCGTCACCATGCGGCTTCTGGATTTTGTGGCGTTGTGGGGGATGATTCTCATGCCAATGGGCGCAATAATATTTGCAGATTTCTGGTTGCTGCGGCGGTTTGGAATGGCTCCGTACAGGGCAGCAATCTACGGACTGACCTGGAACTGGGCGGCTGCGATGGCGTGGTTTGTGACCGTGATTGTTTGCACGGCGCTGGTGTTGTCTGGCGGCGTGCCAATATTCTTTGTGGGCTTGCCGGGCTGGTTCATAGCCACCGCACTGTACGTTGGGTTGAGCAGGCTCGGCCGACGCCGCCCAGTTATCGCTGTCAAACGACAGAACGCTTACTGAAACATGCGCGTGTTCGTGCAAGTAATATCCGGCGCGGTGTTGATTGGCATGGTGGTCGTGTCGGCTCTTTTCTACGCAGGGTCCGTTTCAGATGACCAACTCAGAAAGTGGCTGCTCGCATGCACGGTGCTGTGGTTTGTGACAGCCCCGTTCTGGATGGAGAGACGGCAACGCGCCCAGCAGGAAACCCAGGCCGATTGATCGTTGCGCGCTGACATTGACGAGTGAACGTGCACGCAAAAATCTGCGGCATCACCACGACCGGGGATGCTCTTGTCGCTGCCGACGCAGGTGCGGACGCCATTGGCCTCGTTTTTTACCCTGCAAGCCCACGACATGTGGATTTCGAGGTCGCAGCCAGAATCGTTGAACAGTTGCCGAGCACGGTGGCTGCAGTGGGCGTTTTCGTGAACCCGTCCATCGAGGAATTAAGGAAAGCCGCGACCGAGGTTGGCATTGACGCGTTCCAGTTGCACGGCGATGAATCACCCGAGTTCGTCTCGCAAATCGAATGCGTCGCTCAACGAAGGCCGAGGCCTGTTGGGTTTTTACCGGGAATCCCGGGCACTGAGCCAGGCCGTGTGGCAACCATCAAAGCTTTCCGTGTCCGCGACAGTAGGTCGCTGGAAGTGTTGCCGAGGTATGAGGCGGATCTCTGGTTGCTGGACAGCTATGTGCCCGGCGAACCGGGCGGGACAGGCGCGCAGTTCAACTGGAAGTTGGCAGTTGACGCAGTGCGAATGGGACGCCCCATCGTGCTGGCAGGAGGGCTCACGCCAAACAACGTTGCGGATGCAATCAGGACCGTTCGCCCGCACGCAGTTGATGTTTCCAGCGGAGTGGAGTCGGCCCCCGGCCGGAAGAATCCGGCCTTGGTACGGGCGTTTATCAACGCGGTAAAAAGGGCAAGTTTCGAGCCCGGAAATCTCAGCAGAATGAAGCTTTGAGTGTAGTGAGCCGCTCAGGCGGTGAAATTTCCGGCTAGCGAAACTCCGCCTCCAGCCGGTCATGTGGGCGGTTTCACAACTGCCGCCTCGGCCTTTTCGCTCTCGGTGTCTGGCCCGCCCCGCGAGACTGAGACCGCTCCCTGGCCACGCCTTCCATTCGCACAGATACAGTGGCGAACAGCCAAAGCTAACCTTGACTGCTCCCTGTCAGTGCCCTGTTTCTGGTGCGATGCCGTGCACAGAAGAGAGCGACACCGACGCAGGCAATGCCCGCCAGCGTTTGGGATGGTACTTCGGGCACAGGTTGGTACGGAAGCGCGCCGCCGCTTAATGACCCGCCGGGCAGAGGCGGATCACCTATCCCCCTGTAAAAGTCCATCCATACCGCAGCATACGGACCATCGACAGGCGCCAGATAAGATCGAAAACCGAATCCGCTAGCCGAGGGTTCATATTCGTTCGCCTCGAACATCTCGTTATAGCCTGTCGGCACGATCATTCTTCTCATTGGCAATTCAGTATCGTACCATTGCAGCACATATGCTGAATTGAACGGGTTGACGGTATCGTATTCCCACAGGTACTCTTCGGCGCTTAGAAACCTGTAGTACCAAGTGTCTGGCCAAGCGATATCCCACACCACGCTTGGCGAATCGAGAGGAATCTCGTACCCGATTATCGCCGGCCAACAGCTAGCATCCGGCGGTTGCGCGCCAGGCGAGTCGTTGAAAAGCTCGTACTCGTACCGATAAACACCTCCGCCCTCATTCTGCACTGTGGTAACGACGTGCGACTCGCGAATCACTAACTGGCCCTGCGATTGCTGCGCGCAAAACAGGACCGCGATTGTTGGAAGAACCAACTTGAATACTGAACTTAGTTTTTTCATGGCAACCATTGGTTTCGTTGATTGGATCAATCAGTTAACCCCTGACAGCCATCGTCACCTTTCTACCACGCTGCCATAGCAGATGTCAAGACCTCCTGAAAGGCTCCTGGAAGCAATTAGGATTTCGAGCATGGCGAGGCTCGCCATGCGTGCGGTGGCATAACGCCCAATCGGCTTTCGCTGCCACCGGTGCATGGGACGCATCACCGAACCGTAGCCAATCCGCGCCTACTTCGCCCTTGGGAAACGAATATGTCGGCAAATGGATTGATTCAGTGCTTGCCGCCTGCCGCCCGCGCACATCCAACAAGGACGCAAATAGAGTGTCAGGCTCGTTGCTTGGGTTTTCCCCCTGATTGCGGTGTGGCCTGCAGATTGTCCATTGTTCCAATCCGCGGTTGCGGAAGTCTGTGGGGAAGCTTCGTATGCAGACATGGGGACAGACACGTTGTTTCTTTTCGGCGATGCCACGCCAGTAGCCGCGAGAAACTAAACTGCCGATATGGGGACAGGCACGCTGTTTGTGGTGTGCGCGCAGCGCCCGCCCTGCCTCATGCAAGGTTTCATGAACGGCAGGCCGCGCCATCCTTGGCGCGCTGGAGCTGCTACGGACATTTGCCTCGTTTGGGCGCGGGTTTCCTTGGCCCGAAAACCTGACCGCCTGACCAGACCAAGACACGCAAAGCTTCATTGCGGTGAGGTTTCCGGGTTAGAAGCGTAAAGGCCAAGCACACCCAAGCCGTCATTCCAAAGGGATTCCCGGGCTAGCGAATTCTCCGGCCGATGTGTTCTACCATTGCGGCAAGGCCGATGCCACATGCGTAAGCAATCAGGTCCGGAGCGTTGAAATTGGCGCCAAGCGCCAATGCCCCCAGCCGCGTTCCGCGAACAGCGTCGATCCACGGTGCGTGGTACAACTGCGAGAGTTCGATCAACACCGAGAAAACCATGGCCGCTGCAGCCACGCCCCCCGTTGAAAGCCGCGGAAACAAAAAAGCGAATCCCGCAAAAACGAAGGCAGCCCACAACGCATCGCCCCCGTACTTGCTCATGAACTCAGACAAATGCAATGTCGGCTCGCGCCATAGCAAGCCCGCACCAAGCAGCACTGCCATCCACAACACGCACGGCAAGCGATTCCGAAACGAGTTGGTGCCGATAGACATCTTCTTTGTTCGATCGCCAATCATTACATCAGCGATGCCGCGCCTCAGCCCGCGCCGTCGTGCGATGCCATAATGCCGAACTGGCTCTGGCCGTTTTCAGTGCCTCGAGCGCCTCGCTATCGACCGGTTCGCCTCCGAAGTGAAAGCTGCGCACAGAAGTTTGACGGCTTTGCCTGCGCGTTGCCACAAAACTGGGGCTGCGTTATGGCGTCATTTGGGGAGCGCCTGTATGCGGTAAAATCGTTTCTCGCCGGCGACAGTCGCAAGGACCGTGACACTTGCCTCTGCTCCGTCTCCCACAACAGGCGTTCCAAGGAGGTACCAGTTGCATAGATCCGTGGAGGTAAAAACACGGTACCGCTGCGCAGGATTCGCAGGCCAACGCAGCCGCACGTCTGTGTTCGTGGTTCTTGTTGCGGCGAGCCTGACACATGACGCGGGGGATCGCGGATCGGTGCAGGCAAAATATTCGGAAAGGTTCGATTGCCCGTCTGCGTCTTTGTCGCCATGCGGATCATCGCATGCGCCCAAGTCACCTCAAACCGACGATTCCCAATCATCCGGCAATTGGTCGCGGTCGGTGTCCAGTGGCGGAAGTTCAATCGGATGACGAAAAGAGCTTGTCCACGCTGGCGGGGATGGCGCCTCCCCATTCTCGAGCATCGCAAACCATGTGATGTTCATACAGCCTGCTATCTTCGCTGCAAATTCGCTAAACTCTGAAACTCCGTTGAATATAGTGCTCTTCGGCCAAACATTCCAACAAGCAAGAGCCCACCACAAACTGAGGTGAAAACAGCCCACTGATTGAACATGGAGCGCCGGTCATTGGCGGCAGGTCTCGATGGGAAAAAGCCTGCCTGCGCCAAGCACTACAGTGAGGTACTTTTCCTTGGGGTTCTGTAGCGCACCCAGACAAGGTCCGGGTCATTCGCGGTCGTCGGAATATGTCCAATGTCTGAGTATTTGACCTTTGTGTATCGCGGGTCTTTCATGCTGGGGCCGATCCATTTGTGGATTTCGGAATGGCCATCAGCGAAGGCGAACCCGGCGGCGCCGTTGTGGTAGCAAGCCGGCTGGTCAATCCACTCGGTCCTGTACGGCGCAAAGAAACCAGCGTCGTTGATGCTGTCCGGATGCTCATCTACGAACACCCATGTCTCTGACGGTCCCGGGATGGTGAGGTCGGACGTGCATTTGACGTGGGCGTAAGCTGTGTCCCATGGACCTGTTTCGGCGTTGCCTTCGCCGACGCCTATGTTTCCGGATATGCTTCGGACCCGTTCAGTCCAGCCTTTGGCGCGCTGCACCGGACTCAGGTACTTGTCGGCGGGACATTTGAAAACGTTTTTTGCGTTGCCGAAGTACTCGGCCAGCTTCGAGTAACGGCGGTCGATTAGATAGAGTATGTTTGTGTTGTCTTCGGCAGTTGTCCAATCCAGCCATCCGACAACCCATGGAGCGTCTTTGTGGTTGGGAGTCGGGTTGTTTGCCCAGTCACCGTGAAATGCGCCGGGGAACTTGTCGTTGTTGTCCCCGATGTAACTGTGCCATGCGAGCATGAGCTGCTTGGTGTTGTTCATGCACATGATACCCTGAGCTTTAGATTTCGCTTTGCTCAGAGCCGGCAACAGCATGCCCGCAAGGATTGCAATGATGGCGATTACGACCAGCAGTTCAATGAGCGTAAACCCATGAGGAGCAATTGCTCGGCGAGCCGAATAACTTCCTTTTCTTTGCTTTGGGTTGTTCATGGTTGGCCAGATGTGTTTGCTCAGAACTATGGTAAAAGAGTATTGCTTCCTCCTGCCATGCCAGTCAAGAAGAGAACAAGCAGGGCGGCGCACAGCTCATCCAAACAGGTCCAACTGCGCCGGCGGTTCGAGAGTCTTTAGTTTGTCGCGGTCTTGTTGGCGTCTCGATGGGCGGCGCACGTTTCCCTCGGGCGTAAGCTCGGAGGCTTCCAGGTTGGCGAGTATGACCTTTGCGCGGTCAACAACCTCACGCGGCACGCCAGCAAGACGTGCCACCTGGATGCCATAGCTCTTGTCGGTGCCGCCCGGGACGATTCTGCGGAGGAACACGACCTGATCATTCCATTCCCGAACAGCCACGTTGAAATTGCGGAGCCGCGGCAATCGGCCCGCAAGTTCGGTCAGTTCATGATAGTGGGTTGCAAAGAGGGTTTTTGCACCGATTTGGTTGTGTATGTACTCGACGATGCTCCAGGCGAGGCTTAGTCCGTCGAACGTGCTGGTGCCACGGCCAATCTCGTCGAGTATGACAAGGCTTCGGCGTGTGGCGTTGTTGAGGATGTTGGCGGTTTCGCTCATTTCGATCATGAACGTCGATTGCCCGCGTGGGAGATCATCGCTGGCGCCTATCCGGGTGAATATCCGATCGACAAGATCGATTGTTGCTGATGTGGCTGGGATGAACGAACCCGTGTGCGCAAGCAGCGCCAACAGCGCAACCTGGCGGATATACGTGCTTTTGCCGGCCATGTTTGGACCCGTAATGAGCGCGATCTGCTGGTTCACGCCGTCCAGCTCGACGTCATTGGGCACGAACCTCTCGTCGGCGAGTTGTTGTTCGAGCACCGGATGCCGCCCGTCGCGGATGACAAGCCTGCCGTTGTCGCCAACCTCGGGCCGGCAATAGTTGTAAAGGCGCGCCTGATCCGCCAGTGCGACCAGCACATCCAGTTGCCCGAGTGCGTTTGCGGTTTGTTGTATCGACTTGAGATGGGCCAAAACCTCTTCACGCACACGCAGGAAAAGGTCGTATTCGAGTTGGACCGCCCGTTCTTCTGCGCCGAGGATGCGCGATTCCATTTCCTTGAGTTCGGGCGTGATGAACCGCTCGCCATTGGCGATGGTTTGTTTGCGAATGTAGTCAGGCGGGACCTTGTCGAGGTTGGCCTTGGTTACCTCGATGTAATAGCCGAAGACAGAATTGAATCTGACTTTGAGCGATTGGATGCCCGTCCTCTCGATTTCCTGTTGCTGGAGTTTTGCGATCCAGTCTTTGCCTTCATGTGCCGCGCGCCTCAGCTCGTCGAGTTCGGCACTGAACCCCTGCCGAATCAGACCGCCATCTTTGAGCGCGAGCGGCGGATCATCGACAATCGCGCGGCCGATCAAATCGACGACTTCGGGGCATTCGGTTATTGCGGCGCGCAGCTCGCTGATCAACGAAGCAGGCGTTGGTTGGCGGACCCCGGTCTGCAGGCCGGGCGATTGCGCCGCAGGAATGCCAAGTTCTGGTTCGCGCAGTTTTTGCTGGCTGTTTGGCGCGCTCTCGAGCGAATCGAGAACGTCGCGCACCTTTGGGACTTGTTCGAGGGCGATTCTGAGCGCGACCAAATCGCGCGCGTTCCCGGTGCCGGCGCCGATTCTGCCTATTGTTCGCTCGAGGTCGCGCACGTTTGCCATTGCCTCCCGGAAATCGTGGATTGCTCCCGGATGATCCACCCACACCTGGATTGCGTCCTGGCGGCATCTGATTGGCTCGACCGACGCCAACGGCTGGGAAAGCCAGTCCCGCAACCGCCGTGCGCCCATTGGTGTGACGGTGCGATTCAGCACGCCAAACAATGACGCATCGCGCGGGGCGTCGCGGTTCAGCGGTTCAAGCACCTCGAGATTGCGCAGCGTGACCGAATCGAGCACCAGATAATCCGACGTTTGATAAAAAACCATCCGCGTCAGATTCGTCAGGTCTCTGCGCATCTGGTTCTGCAGGTAATGCAACACCGCACCAGCCGCGCCAATTGCTGCCGACCGGCCGCGCAGGCCATAGCCGTCCAATGACGCCACTTTGAAATGGTCGCGCAGAGTGAACTGGGCTGTTTCCGGGGCGAACACCCAGTCGTCGTACCCGCTCAACGCCCAGCCAAAATCCGTTCCAATCGTCACACCCGGGCGCGGCTTGTCTGCGGAGCCGGCGGAATCTCTTTTCTCGGCTGACGCCTTGTTGCGTGCACGCCCGCGCAGGAGGGTCATGAGCAACACAGCCTCGGACGGGCAGATGAGTTCGGCCGGTCTGGTGCGTTCGAGCTCGGCGAGGAGGGCAGTCTCGCCATCGGTTTCTGTGACGCGAAAATCGGCGGTGGTCAGATCCACCAAAGCCAGCCCGTATGTCGAGCCGATGGCGAAGACGGCGCCGATGTAGTTTGGGCGCTCGGCCGAAAGCATGCGCTCGTCAAAATGCACGCCCGGGCTGAGGACCTGGGTGATTTCGCGTTTGACGAGCTTGCCCGGCCGCGCTTCCTCGAGCTGATCGCAGATTGCGACGCGCCTGCCGTTGCGCAACAGTCGCGCGAGGTAACCGTTGGCCGCGTGGTACGGGACGCCGCACATGGGCACGCCGTTCCGCCTTGTCAGTGCCAATCCAAGCAACGAGGCCCCGATTTCGGCGTCCTCGAAGAACATTTCGTAGAAGTCGCCCAGCCTGAAAAGCAGCAGCGTGCCCGGCGGCAGGCCGCTCTTCAAGCGCCGGTACTGTGCCATCATTGGAGTAAGTTGGGCGTCGTGTGCCACGGCACAAACGATAGCGCGGAACGCGTTTGCGGTCGAAAGCTTTTTGGGGATGCAGCACTTGATATGCGCCTGCGCAAAGGGACGGCCTGCGGCGCCCCGAGCCAACTACGTGTCTGTCCCCATATAGCCCCATTCGATCTCGCCGTTGATCCCAATGGTTTTTCCCGCGCTGCCGCGGATGCAGTGGGCGTTGGTAGGCGCGAAGCGCTTGGAGTGCGGCAGCTTGCTGCCGCTTTGTTTCCATGCACAAACAACTTGCCTAGAACCAGATCGGCATGGCGTACAAAATAACGTGCCTGTCCCCATATCGGCATCCGGGGGGCCGTCACAGACTTCGGCAGCCGCGGATTGGAACAAGGGACAATTTGCGGACCCCGCCGCAATAAAGGGGGGCAAAACCCGAACTACGAGCCTGTCACTCTATTGAGGCCCGAACCCAGACAACGAGCGTGACACTTTATCGGGCTCACTCCCAAAGGCCGCACCGTCATTCCGTTGGGGTATCCGGTTTGGACGCGGGCGGGTCGTCGGCGCTGGGAGTTTCATCAAGCGGAACAAGCGGCTGTTTTTTCTGCGACCGCAGCTCCTGCTGACGGCGGAGAATGGCTTGCCGCTCTTCTTCAGAGAGCGCTGGGCTGCCGAGCCGTGCCGTGAGAGCGTCCAGTTCGTTCTTTATGCTTTGATCGCGCAGACGCAACGCGATTTGTTTGATTTGTTCGGCGCGGTTGTTGAGCGAGCGGGTTTCAGAGACAGCCTCCGTTATAAGCTGCTGCAGGCTTGTGTCGGGGAATTCTCCCAACAAAGCCGCCACACCGCGCCATGTGCCCTCCAAGGCCGCCTTGAATCTGTACTGTACTATCTGGCGAACGCCTGCATGCTGAATCCATTCGGGCCGAATGTGAGCGGCAGCCCACGGCACAAGGTCGTCGTCGAGAAGCAAAAGGCGCAACAGCCAAAAATCGGCCGGGCCCGGCTTTGAAGACGTGGCAGGCGGTTGGACTGCAGGACTCGGCTCGTGCGCTCTGCCTCTGAGGGGCGCTGGCGCTTTCCGGAATTCTGATCGGACGGCATCGGGTGCCACGCCGAGCCTGAAAGCCGTTTTCTGGGCGTAACTGTCGATGAGAACGGCGTTGCCGGTTTTTAACAACGCCTCCGACATGCCGGCCAAAATCGCGAGGCGGCCCTTGTCGGTGGCGGGATCGTGGGTGGAGCAAAGCCGTTCGAGAAGAAAATCGAAAAAACCGACGGCATTCTTGATGCACGCGATGAACGCTTCGGGTCCTTTTTCCCGTATGAGACTGTCCGGATCGTGCGGCGCGGGCAACACTGCGACCCGGATTGCGAGTCCGGATTCCAACAAATCGTCGAGCGCGCGCAACGCAGCGTTTTGGCCCGCGGGGTCGGCATCAAAGCAAAGAACAACTTCGTCAACGTAACGTTTGAGGATACGGCAGTGCTCGGCCGTCAGAGCTGTGCCCTGCGGAGCCACGATGTTTTTCACGCCGGCCATGAAACAGGAAATGAGATCGAGCTGGCCTTCGCAAATGATGGCGTGACCGGCCTCCAACAAGCCGCGCTTTGTTTTGTCCAGCCCGTAGATCACCTTGCCCTTGGTAAACACGGGTGTTTCGGGCGAGTTGACGTATTTTGCTGTTTTGTCTTCTCCTGAGAGGATTCTGCCGCTGAATCCGATTACACGTCCCTGTTCATCACAAATGGGGAACATGAGCCTGCCCCGGAACCGGTCGTAATAGCCGTTTCCACCTTCGCGCGCAATGACAAGGCCGGCCTGTTCCAACAGTGAAGGGTCATATCCTCTGCTGCGGCCCCAATTGAGCGTGTCGTCCCACGCGTCCGGCGCATAGCCGAGCCGGAAAAGTCGGATAGCTTCCGGACTCACACCGCGTCGAGCGAGATAATCCCGCGCTACTTGAGCTGCTGCGTCGTTTGCGAGTGCCGCTTGCCAGCGCTGAGCGATCTGTTCGTTGATCTTGAGAAGCGTGTCCTTCAGAAACTGGGTTTTTGCCTGGCCGGGCTCGAACTCGAATTGCAGTGGTATGCGCGCGCGTTCGGCGAGGCGGCGGACTGCCTCGATGAAACTCACGTTTTCGTACTCGCGAACGAAAGTGAAAACATCGCCGCCCTTGTGGCATCCGAAACAATAAAAAATCTGTTTGCCGGGATTGACCGTGAAACTGGGGGTCTTTTCACGATGGAACGGGCAGAGCGCGACGAAGTTGGCGCCGGCACGTTTCAGCCGCAGCGACGCGCCAATGACCTCGACAATGTCATTGGCGGCGCGGATCTGATCCAACAATGCACTGGGAATGATGCCCGCCATTGCGTCGTTCGTTCCGCCTCGGAAAGGTGCCTGTTCGCAGACGATTGGTCAACTGCGCCTGTTCACCTGGAATCACCGTGGCTGTGAAGTCTGATCCAACAAACGTCTGCGTTCTTGGATCGCGCCGCTCGCATCCGGTGCAGTGCTAATCTGGACAGGCGTTGCGAGGAGATGGGGAAATTTCTTCCGAAGCAGGCCTCCGGAAAACGAATCAAGCGCGATATCACGCTGTATTCTCTCTGAAATCGTGAGAGAAAGTGCCTGGAATGTGGGATCGTTACCGTGTTTTTGGAGCCACTTGCGCGTCGGGGCCATGTCGAAGGCATTCAAAATGGCCACCACCAGCAATACGCCCGCTACGGATTTAACAGCCGCAAGCACAAGCCCAAGCACATGCTCTGTCTTGCCGAATATTTGCGCAGCCACGATTCGGTCGGTCACCATCTTGCGCAACCACCTGAAAACCACAAAAAACACCAGCACTTCGCCCAAATACACCGTTGCATAACAGGCCGCAAGGTTGGCTCCCGAGGCTGTTCTCAGCAGTTGCCCCAAGGATTGATGCGTGTAAGCCCCCGCGAACACCACTGCCGTCCATTGAATAGTTGGCAACAATTCCTCCGCTGCGCCCTTGCGATAACCGCGCCACACGGTAAACCCCACAAACACAACCGCGAGCGCATCAAACCAGTTTAGTGAACTGTTTGTCATTCTGAACGGCTGTCTCTGACAGTTTCCGCAACACCGCAATCTTTTGCCTCCGGCTCTGCGACACTGCACACTGTGCGCTTGTTGACCCGAGTGTAGCGAGGCTTTCGGTTTGGTCAACTCGCAGAGCAACGTCAGCCCGCATGTTTGGTCGGGCTGACGCAAAGCCTCGCCAAACAGGGTTTGAGATTGTCACCTGTCCGGCCGGAATGTTACAAAGGAAGCGGCAAATGAATTAAAACCCGGCATGCCAAGTATGAACCTCGACAGACGTCAAATGATAACACGCACGGGCTCGGCTTTGCTGGCCGCCTTGTGCGCCCCGGCCGTTGCGCCGTTGCTCGCCGATGCGGACAAGCGCGGATTCAAGATAGGCGCTTGCGATTGGTCACTGCGCAAACCGGACCCCTCATGCATGGCGCTTGCAAAGCAAATCGGCCTCGACGGAGTCCAGATCAACATGGGCAACGCGGAAAATCGAATGTGGCTCCGGCGACCAGAGGTGCAAAAGGCCTATCTCGATGCCGCAGCTCAGAACGGCGTTGAAATCGGCGGTCTCGCGCTGGGCGAACTCAACAATATCCCCCTGAAAAGCGATCCGCGTGCTGCCGTTTGGCTGGTTGACGCCATAGACGTCGCAAAAGCACTCGGCGTAAAGGTGATCTTGGTCGCGCAATTCTATAAAGGCGACCTGAAAAACGACCCGGCGGGAATCGGCCGGACCGTCGAGTTGCTCCAGGAAATCGCGCCTCGAGCCGAACGAGCCGGAGTGATTCTCGGCCTTGAAAACTACCTAAGCGCCGAAGAAAACCTCGAAATCGTCCGCAGAGTCGGATCGCCAGCCGTCCAAGTGTATTACGACGTCGGGAATTCAACCGACAAAGGTTACGATATCTACAAGGAAATCCGGATGCTCAAAGGACAGTTTTGCGAGCTGCACGTCAAGGACGGCGACCACGTCCTCGGCAAAGGCAGGATAAACTTCGAAAAGGTCCGCGAAGCCCTCGACGAAATCGGGTATCGGGGTTGGATACACATCGAAGCCGCTGCTCCAAACGGCCCGGCCAAGGATTATCCTGCCACAGCCGAATACCTTCGGCGTCTGTTCCCACGCCAGATCGGCTGATACCGCGGGCAGGTCGCCGCGGCATTCGCTTACCAAGAAACGAAGTGGCGGCGGAACAGCCACTTTGAGCAAGGCAGGCCGTGCACCGAGATCGGTGGGTTCCAGTTCGACATCATGGCACCGCATGCCTGGTCGGCCTGAAGCGGAGCCGCGCTAAAGGTTGTCAGCCGAGGCGGGTTGGAGCCTCAACGGCCTGCAATAGTGTGCCAGGCTCGCTATTCCCTAATCTGAGTTTGACGCGACAAATAGTGTGCCAGGCTAGTTATTGCCAAATCTGAGAATAGTGTGCCAGGCTCGTTGTTGTCTGATTTGAGTTTGACGCGACGATTGCGATGGAGTATCCAGCTCCCATGAACAACATGCGAATGTCCCAGCGTGATTTTCTGAAGCTCACCTCAACCGCCGCCGTCGCTGCATGCGCAAACGGAATCGCTCCTGCGCTTTTTGCGGCACAACGTTACGGCGGCAACAAAATCCCCATTGGCCTCCAACTTTACTCGGTCCGCGACGTCTGCCAGAAGGACACCGCGGGCACAATCAAAGCCGTCGCGAAAATGGGATATAAAGGTGTCGAGTTTGCCGGCTATTATGGTCACGATGCCAAGACGCTCAGGCAAATCCTCGACGATAACGGGATCAAATGCTGCGGTTCCCACATCGGCATCGAGACCCTCCTTGGCGACAACCTCCCCAAGACCATCGAGTTCAACCAGATTCTCGGCAATAAATTCCTGATCGTGCCCGGGCTGCCTGAGAAGTACACAAAAACCCGCAAAGCATGGCAGGAAACAGCCGACTTGTTCAACGAGCTCGCGGAAAAGGTGAAACCCCACGGCATGCGCGTGGGATATCACAACCATACAACCGAATTCAAAGAGCTCGATGGGGAATTGCCGTGGGACACTTTCTTCTCGCGCGTGCGAAAGGACGTGGTCATGCAATTCGACACCGGAAATGCAATGCACGGCGGCGGCGACGCAACTGTGTACCTCAAGAGGTACCCGGGCCGAGCCACGACGGTCCACATCAAGCCTTTCTCGAAAGCCAAACCCAACGCATTAATTGGCGACGACGAGCTGCCGTGGCCGGAGATTTTCCAACTGTGCGAAACCATCGGCAGCACCGAATGGTATATCGTCGAATACGAAAGTGACGCTTATCCGCCCCTCGTCAGTGTCGAGAAAACGCTTGAGGTGTTGCGTCGCTGGGGCAAGTGTTAGTTTGACAAGTTAAGCGGTTCGAATTCGCCAAACCCTGTCGAGCACACACGGCGGCACGGCGCGGCACAGCCGCAATGGAATTGCTCCATCGACACAATTGCGCCGGCCGCCGAGCATGTCGCTGTGCGGCGATTTGCTCGAGGGTGGATTCGCCAACCGCACAAGCGGGAAATTCGGATCGTCTGCTCAAGCCGGTGGGGGGGGCAGAGTGTGATATGCGGATGAATTGCGATGATGGTGCAAAGCTCGAGGACGAAAGCATGAAAAACATGAGGAATCTTATGAGACTCTTGTGGACGGCCATTCTGGCCTGCGTTGCACTCGGACAGTTAGTTCATGCGGCAGACTGGGTTGTGTATCAGGGGCGCAGCGGTCCTGGTCAGGGCAAACACATTGTGTTCTTGACCGGCGACGAAGAGTACCGGTCCGAAGAAGGCCTCCCAATGCTGGCCAAGATATTGGCCGTGCGCCATGGGTTCAAATGCACAGTGTTGTTCGCAATCGATCCCGCCGACGGGACAATCAAACCAACTGTCCTGAACAATATCCCGGGCATGGAAGCCCTTGACACCGCTGATCTGTGCATAATGAAACTCCGGTTCCGCGAGCTTCCAGATGCGCAAATGAAGCATTTCGTTGATTACGTCGATTCCGGCCGACCTATCATCGCACTCCGCACAAGCACGCATGCGTTCTCGTACGAGAAGAACAAACAAAGCCCATATGCGAAGTTCGACTGGCGAAGTAAAGAATGGCCGGGCGGGTTTGGCCAACAGGTCTTGGGCGAAACATGGGTGAGTCACCACGGCGAACACGGCAAAGAAAGCACAAGGGGCGTAATCAACCCCGAGTTCAAGAATCATCCCATACTTCGTGGCGTAACCGACGTCTGGGGCCCCACCGACGTTTACACGGTCGTCCACCTTCCCAAGGACGCCCAAGTTCTCATGCACGGTCAGGTGCTCAGCGGGATGAATCCGACCGACCCGCCAGTGCAAGGCAAAAAGAATGACCCTATGGTGCCCCTTGTGTGGACCCGATCCTACACCGGCAGCAAGGGCAAATCGTCGTTCGTGTTTACAACGACCATGGGGGCCTCCGTCGATCTCGAAAGCGAAGGGCTCCGCAGGTTGTTGGTAAACGCGGCTTATTATGCCACCGGGCTGGCTGACAAAATACCAGAGAGCAATGACGTGCGGTACGTTGGAGAATACAAGCCGACCTGGTTTGGATTCGGCAAATTCAAGCCCGGCGTAAAA
The DNA here is from genome assembly GCA_012517065.1 of Verrucomicrobiota bacterium. Taxonomy (GTDB): domain Bacteria; phylum Verrucomicrobiota; class Verrucomicrobiia; order Limisphaerales; family J093; genus JAAYVR01. The sequence goes on from JAAYVR010000092.1 coordinate 23,116, forward strand.
CCTTCCGATCTGGAACTGAAAGCATCAGAGTGAACATAGCGTGCTCTTCGAGCTGGGCATTGGGGCAGCCCCCGACCAAGCATGCGCGCTATTGGGGCGCTGCTGAACAAACCGCCATCCCGGAAATCTCGCCCGAATGAAGCTTCGGGTGTGTTGGACCGGTCAGACGGTGAGATTCTCGGGCTCGTTACTTGGGGCGTGTGGCGGGCGGTACGTAAGTCTTGTGCCAGTAAAACTGCCACAGCCGATCCAGTTTCACGGTTTCAACGTGGCCGTCCATGCAGGACATGTTGACCGCGCCTGGCAAAGGTTGGCCGGGCTGCATGTTCTTTGGTGCAGCCCGCGGGCTTAGCACGCCGTGCCGTGCAATGCAATAACGGCCCATCCCGCCCGCCGGCCCATCGCCTTCATACAAATTTCGAGCCGGAGTGTCTGTTGGGTTCGGCCATGCATCGACCCACATCGCATCCCCGACAAAAGGTGTGAGTGCGGGCATCTGAATCTCCGCCTCACGCGCAAGGACCTTGCTCTGTTCCCAACTCAGATCGTAATAGAGCCAGCCGTTGTATGAATAACTGCCCTGATAGCCAAGGTTGTTGTTCGTCAGCCAAATCCATGTCTCGTCTGCCGTTCCGTAGTAAGGATTAAGCGGGTGCCTGTTGATGCGTTTGCGTGGTTCGGGCGCCGTTGGGCAATATCGAACCAGATGCACCTTGCCCTGATAATCCATCAACTTCGCCATCCAAAGGCTGTCCCCCTGATCGTAAGGCACCGAACGACCGTAGTCGGTCACATACATCGAATGGGCAAGCACCATCTGCTTCAGATTGCTTGTGCATTTGACCTGCTGTGCCTTGCTCTTGGCCCGAGACAAGGCGGGCAAAAGCATCCCTGCCAAAATCGCAATAATTGCTATCACCACAAGAAGCTCGATCAAAGTAAACCCCGGGTAATCCTTCTTGTCGCGACCGCAGACCGTTATGTTTGCCGAGTGACAGATCCCCACCGACAAGCCGGCAGGAATCTTGGCGCTTGCTTGACCGCGGGGTTCACATCGACAAATCCAAAATGCGCATGATCGAGTTGCTTCTCGGCATCGGATTCGGTCAAAAGGCAGGTTCTTCATAATCCGTTCTGTTTCCCATGTTTGTTTCAATCGGTCAGATTGTCAATTCCTCCCATTCGCACGAGTCTGCCGTTGGAAATATCGTGTCTGTCCCTCTATTCGTTCAGCCAGCGCCAAACCCCCACCAACAGCGCTCAACGGTTCTCGGAAACTTCACCTGTGACGCCAGAATGCCTGTCCAGCTCGGTTCGACGCGGCCGCCGCAATACCGTGTCTGTCCCTCTATTTGTTGCGTGCGCACCGAAACCTCGCCAACCGCCCACAAGAGTCCTCGGAGACTCCACCTCTGACTCGACAATGCTTGTCAGCCGGCATGAACTCCCCTCCCACCGGGGATCTCACCGGGATCACCAAGCTGACCAAGCCGGGAATGACAACATGTGAAAACAATCCCCCTCCGCCGAACACCGTCACCAGGCCTTCGGCCTCCCACAAGTCCGATCTCTCAAAACGCCTCTCTCCCCTTCCTCGACTTCGTCCTCCGCTTCCTTACTCGATCGATCCCACTTTCAGATCACGCAAAACATAGCTCAGCCCCACTCCGCCTCCGCCCACCCGGGCATGCGGTGCCATAAGGTCCAACTGCTTGGGCGGGGCCGGGGCAGAACCCGGAGCGCCCAAATAGAGTGTCTGTCCCTCTATTTGTGCCTACAATCGCATTTTCGCCGACGTCATGGTGCCTCAGGATAGGGTTTGAGAGATATTCCAGCCAGAGATCGCGGATCAGAGGGCTATTTTGGATCGGGCGGTGTCAATCTGACAATTGCGCCGTTCCGCACGATTCCCATTGCCACGTTTGTCCGGGTGTTTTGGCCCGTGCCATCAAATTGGATTGTCCCGGCAACTCCCTGCCAGGGGGACAATTTCGCGAGCGCTTCGCGGACGCGGGCACGGTTTGGGCCGCCGGATTGAATTGCAGCTATTAGCAATCGCGTGGCGTCGTAAGTGAGCGCCGCTGCATGATCCGGGGCGTGCCCTCGAGCCATGGTGAATTCGCGGATGAAACCCGCGGTTGCCGGGTTTTCGGGATCGGGTACAAAAAGTATTGGCACGTGCACTCCCTCTGCGTGAGTGCCAGCGAGGGCAAGAAATCGTGCACGCGCCATCGCATGCGTTCCAAAAATGAGGCAACGCAGCTCGCCGTCATCTTCTGCTGTTTCGGAGCAAGATTTTTTGGGGTTCGGGATCGCCCGGCGCAGCGCGCTGGTATCATGGCACAGGCATTCTCGTGCGGCTTGGAGCAAGCGTGCCGAATCCTCCGGAGCGGCCACGATAAGCAGAATGATGTGACCGGACTGTCCCAAACTTTGCTCGAGAGGGGCGATTCGTTCGAGGTACGACTCCATGCCGGGCGGCAGTTCGAGTCTGTAATCGGGAAGGCGCCCGCGCAGTGAGAACTGTTTCATCACTTCACGCGCGGTCATTCGCGATTCGTGGTCGGTGCAACTGAGCATTACGATCGATCGGGCGGTTTTGTGTTCGGTCCGGTTCGAAGTCGAGGATTGCAGCGCCCGGAACACATGATCTACGAGCACACGCGCGATTGCGTCGTCCGAGGGCGCACACGCAAACGTCCATGAAACCCCGGCGAGTGTTACGGACTTGTCGGTTGCGATTGGACTGACGAGGGGCAACTGCGCCTTGGCCACGACTTGTTCGGCGAGGTGGGTCGAAGCGGAATCGACCGAGCCCAAGAGAGCGATTGGGTGTTCTTCATAGACCATTCGGGCGAGAAGCGACACGCCGGTACCCCATGGATTGGTTGCCCATCTTGGAACCAGTCGGAAAGGCAGGGAGGAAGACTCGGCATTGCCTTGTGGGACCGGCTTTGAAATCTCGGAGTTCGCCTTGTCAATGGCGAACCTTGCGGCCCACCACAAATCGCCGGTGAGCGGATCGTCAAGGTTTGTTGGGCCAAACCATCCGATTTTGTATTCGGTGGAATTGGTGATGTTGGCGGAGGGACCCGGGTACTCCAAAGTTGAATCGCGCAGCCGCATGTAAGGTGGGGGTTGTGCGGCATCGAGGTTTGGCCACAGGGTTGACATCAACCAGACCATGGCCGCGGCGAGCCCGTGCGGCACTACGATGGCTGCCGTGTCCCGGTGGGCTTTGGTGCGGGTATCGCGGCACTGCGTTGACGGGAATTGGTTCATCGGTTGGAACCTGGTTTGCGAGCCGGTTCAACCTCTGTCGAGAATAATTCCTGCGGCGATTCTCACGGCTTTTCGGACAACTCCGCCGCATTTTTCGGTCGGGTTGGCGGCCTGGAATTGTCCCAGGTCGGCGGGATCAGCCAGATTATACCTTTTGCCAAAGAGTCGTTCGACAATGTCCCCGCACATTGTGCTTCGCATTTCCTTGACGAACTGATCACAAAACTTGCGAGATGGGACGAGGCATGCGCGCCAGCCGGCCCAGTCGTCCAGGCGTTCCCGCCCGAACACAAGGCCCATGGCAAGCAAGCAGCCGGTAACCGCGCCACAAGTTTCGCCTCGTTCGGCGATTCCGGGCACGGCTGTCAACGCTTTGACGAACGAAGGATCGGCGAGGCCAAAAACCTCATTCAGAGAAATGAAGCTCGTCTGCGCGCAGTTGTGGCATAACCGCATGTAGTACTCGGCCTTGTTATCGACCAACTCGAGCACTTCGTCTCGGGATCGACCTTCGGCGAGTGGCGCGGGCTTGGGCGGGGCCGGAGTTGGTACGGGTGTGATTTCGGATTTGAGATTCTCCGTTTTCTTGCCTGCATTGCATCCCGAGAGTGCAATGGCTGCGGCCGGAACAAACGTCGTACTTAGAAAGTCACGGCGGGTAACAGACTCAGGCTTCTTGTGACGTCGGTGGTATTTCAAGGCGATTTCACCTGATGCTGGCCTGTTCGCGTTCAACGCGTGGTCTTTCGATGACCGGCCCGGATGGAATGCCCATGTCTTCCCTCGAGTAATACTTCCATCTGCCGTTTTCGTATCGTGCGAGGAAGACCTCACCTGCGTCGTCGAGGGCTGCGCTGAGAGGGATATCGCCGGTAACACCCGGGAACGGATCTGGGCGATGCGCGAGGACATCGCGGATTTTAGCGCGGTTCAGACCGGCGGTTTGGATAGCCCAAATGAGCATGTTCATTCCGTCGTAGGCGTGGGAGGCGTAAGTGTCGGGTTCGACGCCCCAGCGTTTCTTGAAAGCCTCTCTGAACGCATCGAGTTTCGGGTCTTTGCGATCAGGGTTCCACGGGTACCCGCAAACGACGCCTTCGGCATTGGGCCCTGCGATCTTGAGAAACTCGTCTGACACGGCGCGGTCGCAAAAGACGACCGGCTGTTTCATGCCACGGGCGCGGATTTGGTTCAGGGCGTGGGCGGCGTCTTCGCCGTCTCCCCAATACACAATTGCATCCGGGTCGGCTGCTTGGATGCGGTCGAGCTGCATTGTGAAGTCCCTTGAACCGACCTTGTGCGCCATTTCGACCACGATGGGGCGCCCCAACCTTCTGGCGCTATCGCGGATTTCGCGAACACCGAATCGGCCGTATCGGTTGCTGGACCTAAGGATTGCGACGCGGTGGCAATTCAGTTTGCGGAAGAGGTAATCAACCAGTATGTAGTTCTGCTGGCGGTCGTCTCCTATGCAACGAAAAACCCATGGAATGTTGGTCTCGATATAAGTCGGATCAAGATCACCGGCAGTGAGCATTGGCAGTTCGGCTTTGAGTGCCACTCTGATGGCGATGTGTGTGTTTGCGCCGTCGATGGTGCCGAGTATGGCCCACACATGTTCCTTGTAAGCCATGTCAATGATCTCGTTGCCCGAAGCGCCCCATAGACCATTGTCATTGCGGACCACAAGTTCGAACGGGACTCGCCTTTTCAAATACCCGCCCTTGGCATTGGCCTCTTCGATGGCAAGCCGGCACCCGCGCAGCATCGCGATACCAAGATTCTCCTCGTGGCTTTTGCCGCCAGTTGCGACGGAGACGGTCGGCATGATAGGGCCGAGGAATCCGATCTTGACGGTATCAACGTGTTCGGGCTCCGGGATTGCCCGGCCAGGCCCCGTGTATTCCATTTGCGCGAGAAAGTGCTCTTTGAATGGCTTGACCGCTCCGAAAGGTTCGACGTCTGCGGCTGATCGGGCGTAATTCTTGTTCGTCATCAGCGGCAGTGGCGGGACATGGTAAGCGTCAACGTCAATCAATTTCAGGATTTCCGCCACTGAAAGCGTTTGCTGCGGACCACTACCATCATGGGTTGCAGTGTCACCTGCGATGCCAATCAAGCCCGACACAACACAGGCCACTGTCAGGCAGCCGATCTGCCGCCACGGGCGATACTCCAAGGTTCTTTTCATAGGCAACTGCTGTGCTTAGGGTTGAGTGTCAAAAGGGAAATCTCATATTTAGGGCCAATTCACGGGCGTGAACCTGAACCTGCAGTTTGTGTGTCCAAAGGCCTCAGACGAGGGTAATACCCTTCGCCGATTGCTCTTGCCAAACCTTTCGAGGTGCCGACCCACACATCATTGCCATCAAACTCGGCCCAAAGAACGTAATTGTGCGGGACTCCTTGTTTGAACCGCAGCGTCTTGAGAATCTTGCCGGCGCGGCGAACCTCTGCAATGCCCTCGTGAGTGTCCGGGTCCATTGTGTAAACGACCCATGTATCAGTCTCGAAATCTACAATGGCACCAATGCCCTTATCTGTGCAATACCAACATTCGTGAGCGCTCCTGCCGCGAGCGGCATTGTTAAAGTCGCTTGGAGTTCCGCCTTCTTGGGCGAAAAAGCCGCGCCAGTTTCGCCCGTCGTAACGGCACGCACCGAAGTAGGTCGAAACCCAAAGGGTCTTGTCCACGTATGAAACCCCGGTGGTGATCACATGCACCACGCCGTCGTCACGATAAAGCTCGATTTCCATTTCGCCGTCAGGATCGAGGTAATGCTTCCAGCGTTCGGTAGCCAAATCGAACTCGAGGATTCCGCTGCCCCAGACCGAGAGGAAAACCTTGCCATCCCTTGCGCTCACGCCGTAATTCCAGATTTCCTCCATGGGCGCATTTTGTTCGGTGTAAATGTTCCACTTGTCTTTGACGACGTTGTATCTGCTGGCGCCTGCGGTGGTGGCACACCAAACCTCATCGCCTATGACTGCCACGCCGTACACGACGTCGTTGACCAGTCCGCTGTTGAGCTGATGATAGTGGTCGAACCGGCCGGCACTGAATCGGGCCAAGCCGCCTCCGAACAACGCCAGCCACACATCGCCGGTCTTAGGGTCAACATCAATGCCCGAAACGACGCGCCATGGCAGGCCATCCTTTTCTTTCCATGAACTGATTTTTCTGGTTTTTTTGTTGTAGCATGCAAGTCCGTCTTCGGTGCCGATCCACACGCAATCGCGAGTCGGATCAGCCTTGATGGCAAAGATGTGGTCGTTGGGCAGGCCATCTTTTGTGGTTATTTGCTCCCACTTGGTATAGACGTAGGGGAGGCCGGGCTCCCCATCAGTCGGGGCGCTGTCGGCGGCAGACAATGGCAGGGCAGGAAGCGCCGTGAATGCAACCAACAACGCTTGAACGGGCAGCAGTTTCGGTTTTGTTGGCATAGGTCATCCTTGTTGTGGTTTGGAGCTACAGGGTCTTGAGGTACTCGATCAAATCGTTCAACTGATCTTTTGTCATGTCGTTTGTGACGCCGTGCTCGTCGTACGGATTATATTTAGTCCAAATCTCCTCGAGAGTCCATGCAATGCCGTTGTGCAGATAAGGTGCGGAATCGTAGATATTGAGCAGTTGCGGCGAATCGAATTTCCCGTCGCGGTCGTAGGGGAACTTTGTGCCGACGTTGTGAATTCTGCCGTCGGTGTAGAGGGGGGGCGGGTGACACGTTACGCAACGGTTGTTGACCGGGATTGGTGAGCCATCGTTCTTGTGCGTGCGTTCGAATATCTCTTTGCCGCGGCGTTGAGCTTCAGTGAGGTCTTCGCCGAGTTTGCGGTAGCGATTTGGCGGCCTGGGGATTGTGCAGAGATAATAATGCAGATCGTCCAGTTGCTCTGATGTGAACGGTTGAATGCGGGTGATGAAGACCGCCAGACGCGGTCCGCATTGCCGCCGAAGGCTGGGGTTGATCCCGATCCATTTGTAGGGCGCCATGTCGTTGATTCCGCGGAGAGTGCGGTTGTCAATCGGCCCCATGCCGATGCCATCGTCTTCGATGTCGTAAACGATGTTGTCGATGTGGCCGTCGGGGTGGCAGGTGCTGCATGAGAACTGGCGCCTGAACGTGATGCTGGCGTTGTGGAAGAGCTTTTCGCCACGGCGCCGTTTGGTGAGTTCCTTGGCGCCGCCGAGATCGATTCGGCGAACAGCTTCGAGCTTTGCAAGGTCGATGGTGGTGACCGAGTCGTCAAGCATGCTTGCGACGTAGGCTGTTGAACCGTCTTTCGACACAGCAATGCCGCGCGGACAGGCTGGTACATCGATGCTTTTCACAAAGAACACGGACGATTTGCCGAGGTGATTTGGGACGACGTGCTTACGTTCGTACGCCGAGCTCGAGCGGAGCATTTCGACAAGTTTCTCGAGGTCAACGACACCCACGCGGTCAGTGCTGCTGCTGGTGACAAGGGCGTACTTGCCGTCCGGGGTGATGGCGACATCGCAAGGGTCGGGGAAATAAAGGTTGTTTTGGTCGAGGAGCACTTGGTCTGCGGTTCCGTCGCGCCAGATGATGCCGATGCCGTTGGTAATGGTCCAACCGCGGTTGATGCGGGTCATGGGCACGAGGTTCTTTGTCCTGAGCAGCGTGATGATGGCGTACTCGCCGCTCGGATGCCATGCAACGCCCTGGAGAAGATTGGCTGCGGGCAATACAATGCGATCGTTGACAACGGCCCTTTTCACGTCGATCACCGTCACCTCGGACATGCTGGGTGTTCGGTCCGGGACAAAACGCGACAGCGCGTGCGTTACGAGCATCAGTTCGCCGTCCGGGGAGATTGCGAGTGACCATGGCGATCTACTTGCCGAAAGCCGTTTGATTTCGCGGAGAGTTTCGATGTCAATGACCGAGATGCTGTCAATTGACGTGTTCAAGACATAGAGAACCTTCCCTTGTGGGTCCACCATTACGCCGTGCGGTTCATCCCCAACCTCGATTGTTGATATCACTTTTTGCGAAGCCACATCGATCACTGACACAGAATCGTCCAGCCGATTGGAAACAAACGCTTTTCGTCCGTCGGGGGTGAAACAGACATCGTTTGGCTGACCGCCGACAGCGATCTCGGCGACTTTGGATTGTGTGGCCGTATCAACGATTGCCACTGAGGCCGAAGCCTCGCAGGCGACCCAAAGCTGCTTGCCGTCCGGGGTCAGACAGAGATTCAAAGGGTTCTTGTACGTTGGTTCTTCGGCCACATCAGCTTTGGCTGGTTTCGTCGGGTGCGCAATCTTCTCGACCTCCTTGTCATAATCAAAGTCGCCGCTGCCCTGTCCCTGGTGGCATTGCAGGCAGACTTTTCTGTCAACAGCCCAGAGACCGTTTTGGCGGGCGGCAGCCTTGTCTCGCATTATTGCCTCAGATGAGTACTCACTGCCAGGGCCATGACATGCCTCGCACTGGACACCATCGCGCACGTCAAACGTGTCCAGCCGCGCCGAGGCATCCTTGCCTGCTGCGGTACTATGGCACTTGAGGCACTGGTCGGCTTCTTGCGGGTTGCCGATAACACCTTTTTCTTTAGCGATCTGAAGGCCTTTTGGTGTGCCAAGCGTTGCCCATGCTTCGGCGTGTTTCGACAATCGCCATTTGCTGAACTGGAAGTTGAACATCGGCCCGGTGTGACAAGCCGCACATTTCATCACGCCGACGAATTTGAACTGGGAAGTGGCCGTCTCGCTCTTTGCCGAAGGAGAATCGGATTGCGAAGCCTTTGGCGTGGGATGAGCGATTGCTTCCCATGCGGCGTCCAGTTTAAAAGGCTGGGTCTTGAGGACAGCTTCGTGGGAACCTTTCGAGCGGTGGCAAATGTAGCAATCATCTTTTGATGGCATCTTGAGTCCGGCTGCCATGGCTTTCATGCGATCCTGCATTACATCGGCGGTCGCATACTCGCTTCCTGGTCCGTGGCAAGCCTCACATTGCAAGCCGTCTTCGAGATGAAACCCCTCGCCTCTTTCCCATTTTTCGGCTTCTGCCGCGGTAGTGTGGCAACCGAGGCACATTTTTGCTTTGTACGGTTCCTCTGTTATACCGCTCAATCTGGTGATTTCCTTGCTTTGTGGGAGAGAGAGTGTCGCGTAAGCCTTGGCGTGGGCGCTGAGGTGCCATTTGCTGTATTGGAACCCCATTTGCGGGCCGTCATGGCATGACCCGCACGCTTTGGACCCGATGTAGATTGGCTCTTTGGCGGGGCCTTCCATTGCGGCAAAGGAGTGTTGCCCTGCCATGATTGAAAGGCACATCAGAGCGCAAAACGCAATCGAGCGGCGTTTCATTGTTTGCCTTGGGTTATTTTTAGGATTTGGTTGGCTTGGACGTCGTTCAAGACGGTTTTCTGACGGTTAGGCCAGACGATTTCGACAAGCTCGGCTTTGGCGGCTTTTCCGAGTCCAAAATTCGGCCTCGGATCGCTGCATGTCAGATAGCCGTTCACGCCTATGACTGGCTGGATCATTGTCATGCCGTTGGCCTTGACTGTCACGGTGGCACCGATTGCGATCGCGCCGGTGTCGGCTCGCAATGGCACGACCTTGAGCCAGTTCAGGCGGTTTCCGCCATCGTTGCGCAGCAGGTGTGGCGGCTCGTTCAACGCGTTTACAAGGATGTCGATGTCACCGTCGTTGTCGAAATCGGCAAAAGCAGCGCCGCGCCCGACGTGTTTGCTGTCGAAGAAACCTCCTGATTTGCGAGCCATGTCTATGAACCTGTCCTTGCCATTCCAGCGGGCGATTACAGCTTCTTCGACGTAAAGGTGGTGTGGGTCTCCGTTTGCTATGAAAAGGTCCACATAACCGTCGTTGTCGTAGTCGTTCAGAAGCCCACCCCAACCTGTGTATTGTCCGCAAAGAAGTGCAACTCCGGACTGAGTTGTTACATCGACGAACACGGCTTTGTTGATTTGCAAAAGGAGGCAACTATAACCCATGTCGGGGACCAGGAGATCGAGGAGACCGTTGCGATCGAGGTCGGCGACGAACGGGCCCATGCTTGACACGCCTTGGCCGCCTTCGCCGAAGGCTGTGCCTGTTTCGGCGGCCATGTCCTTGAATTTGCCGGTGCCGTCGTTGATCCAGAGGTTGTTCGACATGGCATCGTTGGTGACATAGATATCCATATCGCCGTCGCAGTCAATATCGCAGGCTACTGCGCCCATGCCGCGGCCGGTCGGTTCCCAAAGGCCGACTTCTTTTGTCACGTCAGTGAACGTGCCGTCGCCATTGTTGCGGTAGAGATGATCAGGCAAGCCGGGGTAGGAAAGCGGCCCTGGGAAATTGTCGGCTTTGTAATAGGCGCCGGTGCGCTGGAACGCGCCCTTGTCGTATTCGAGGTAGTGAACGACAAACAGGTCGAGCAATCCGTCGCCGTTGTAGTCGAGCCATGGCGCGGCCAGCGACCAGCCGGGGCTTGTGAGACCGGCTTTCTCGGTCACGTCGGTGAACGTGCCGTCGCCGTTGTTGCGGTAGAGAATGCAGCGGCCGTAGTTACAAACGAAAAGGTCGAGGTCACCGTCGTTGTCGTAATCGGCAGCGGAAGCGGCCATTCCGTAGCTGTCTTCGTATCCGGCGACGCCGGCTTTGTCGGTGACGTCGGTGAACGTGCCGTTACCGTTGTTGTGGTAGAGTGCGTTTTTGAGTTTGCCTTTGAGTGATCTGCCGCGGTTGTCATTGACATCCGGGTGCCAGCGGCCGTTGACGAAGTAGATGTCCATGAAACCGTCGTTGTCGTAGTCGAAAACGCAACTGCCAGGGCCGGTGGCTTCGACGATGTTGCTCATCTCGAAGTCGCCTAAGCTGTGCTTGAATTTGATGCCTGCGGATTCGGTTATGTCGGTGAACACAGGCCAGTTGGTGGGTTCGTCACACCTCGGGCTTGAACAAGTCGCGGCCATCGCGATTGTGGCCAGGGTGGTGATCACACGGCGGATTTGGATGTTTGACCTTGTTGTTGTTTCACGCATGCGTGGTGCTGTGGTAAGCGGTCATTTGTCTTGTGGCACGGCAGGTTTTTCACCATCAGGTCCGCCTGGCATTGCAAAGGCAGCGCCAAGGTCAATCCACTGGATTATGGTCTGCAATTCCTCAGGGGCGAGGGCGCGTGCTTTTCCCTTGGGCGGCATTTGGGTGACTTTTCTGTCCGGCCGCTTTTGTCTTTCCGAAGCGTTGTCCCACGGACGGGCAGTGTTCGTGCCGAGCAGTTGCCACACAAGCCAGCTCGTGCGGGCTCGCCCTTGGTCGATGTACTTGCCCCTCTTGAGCAACGGGAGAGACTGCTGGTCCGCAGCCTGATTATCTTCAGGGGCCGTCAGGGCAGAGTACGCGCGTTCGAGGTCGGCTTCGGAAGGTCGTTCGCTCGAAAGCGGGAGAAACAGGGGATTGTTGCGGTTTCCGTGGCAATCGGCGGAGCTGCAGTAATTCATGAAGATTCTGGCTGCGTCGGTGCGAAAGACAACCGCTCGTCGTTTCTCGGGCGGAAGGGTCAACTCGTTTGAGGGGCGCCTTAGAGCCAGAACATACTCGTTCTCGGGGACAAGTTCTGGGTCTTCATGGCATCCGATGCAACCGCGTGTTTCCTTGGGCTGGACCCACATCCAACCGCTTGTTGCCAGGGCGAGCCCGTGTTGATCGAGTGTCTGCAGGATGATCGGTGTGTTGGCAGGCACCTCGACGTTGAACGATCCGTCGGCCTCAACAGGGGCCTCGCCGATGAGGCGGCGTGGGACCGGAAGTATGCCTTTGTGCAACGAACGGGAGTCAGACGTGCTTGCCGCTTGAAGAACGCCCTCGATAAACCTCACCCGTTTGATCGAGCCCGGCGTCAGGTGTGGTTGCATCATGTCGTTTGCAATGTACGAGTTCATCCCATAGAACACGCCGGTTTTTGCCTTTGTATCGACGACGGTAGAGTGGCCGTCGGGGCTCTTGCGCGGTCTGAGTGGGTGGGCTTGGAGGTCGTCATGGTCCGGGCTGTCAAAGACTCGCCTGCAACTCAATTTATCCGCATCAAAGGCGAAAACGCCTGCGGTGTCTTTGCCGTCTGTGCTGCGCCTCGATACCAGCAGCACGTTGTCGTGCAGAGGGTATGGATACAGATAGACTTGGGCCGGGTCGTCCGTGAGCTTGCGATAGGTGTAATGGGGGCGTGATTCGTGGACACAAGCCAGTTGACCTGCCGTGCCCCGGGCCTGCGTGTCAGATTCAACGAAAACCACAAGGCCTTTTGGTGTGGCGCACGGCATGTCTTTGAACCGCCGGCCGTGTTCTCCGGCGTAAAGCTCAACGTCGGCTCCCTCGATGTGAATGGCAAACAGGCGCACACCATAAACTTCGCCCGGCTCAGTGGGATGCTGTTCAGCGGCATAGATCAGCCGTCCGTCCCACATTTGAAACGGGCTGAAGTTACTGTTTGGGTTGTAAGTCAGCCGGCGCATTTCCGTACCGTCCAATTTGATGTTATAGAGACTCGATGAGGCTGGCAGGCCAAGCTCGGTAAGTGTGTTCTCGCGAGCAACATACGCGATGGTGAACCATGGCTGCGGCGAATCCAAAGTGAACAGGGTTGAAAGGTAGATGGGATTTCGTGCTTCCTGCCCTTCAGGTGTTATGGGCCGGAGACCTGTGCCATCCACTCCGATCTCATAAACCCGCCAGTGCGAATTCACATCCTTCTTCCCCGCGAACAACACCCGTGTGCCGTCAAGCGAAACACCCGGGTCGCAAGCCGAGTGAAACCCCTCGGAGAGCACACGCGTTTGTCCGTCGGGTGACACAATCACCACGCGCGCTCCGAGAAACGAAGGCTGCAATCCGAACGGTCGATCCAATGCCGCCGTGAGCGGTTCTTGGCTGTTTGCCCCGTTTGTGGGCGAAACCGGCACTTGCGTCAAGACAAGGGCCGGGATATCGGCGGCGGTAGGTTCAGCCCCGGTTTGAAAGGCGATGCTGGCGGGTGCAATAATCATGGCCGAAACCAGCGCCGCAGTCGCCAAGACAATCTTACCGGCAAACGAGAATCCAACGCGTCGCGAGCGCACAGAGAAACCGGAATATTTCTCGCCGCTGTTGTGCGGGGATTTCTGGCTCGGCGGTTTGTTCCAGTCACCGGGTTTTGTGGCTGGCATGGGTTGGTTCGGGTCTGACATGCGATTGTGGATGATCAGTTTCCTTCGCGGTAGATCACGGCCTGAGCTTCGATCTCGACCAACAGGTCGTCCCGGCAAATGCGCGCCTGAACGCCTGTGCTCGCAGGGTAAGGGTCCAACCCGAGCGCATTGTAAAACTCGGTGCGCACATTGTTGAACTCCGCATAATCCCTTTCAATGTCCCGCAAATAGCACGCCGTTCGAATCACATCATGCCAACTCGCCCCTTCGCTCGCAAGCAATCTGGTGATGTTTCGAAACGCGCGCCAGCACTGAGCCCGAAAATCGCAAGGGTACAGTGTCTCCCCCTTGGCTCCCACACTGGCGGTCCCGCTTATGATGAGAAGGGTTATCCCATGAGGAAAATCAAGGCGAAGCCCGCGACTAAAAGCGCTTCCGTAAGCGCTCGCTTCATTGAGAACTTCAGGCGCACAAATGGCTCGCTTCTTGATCAGCGAGCCGTTCGGACGCGATCCCGACAAAATGGACGGAGGAGCAGGTCTATCCCCCGGCAGCCCAAGAGCCATGCGCTCTGTTCTCTCGGCTTCGGAGTAAGCAGACCGTTGAGACTGCTTATGCGACAGACGCTTCTGATTGACGCGACGGTGGTGCGGGATTTTTGATACTCTTTTGATTGTCATGCTTGGTGTGTTGGCTATTGGCGTGCCAAAAACCGCTGTTGGGGAATGGCTCGGCGGATCTGAAGGGCTGAACCTGAAGCCTCGTTGGAGATTCCAACAAGTCTCGAAACAACAATGACTTGCATCAACGCAACCGCCAATACCATCGGCGGGGCCGATTGGCCATGTGTTCGTCGCACAACGCCGGCGATCAGCGCATCGGCGAGCAGTTGCATTATGCTACGGTGGGACGATGATACCGTTGCAAAACGGCAATTCCGAACATTAACAAACTGTAATGCGGGCATGAGGCCAAAGTTAACAATTCGGGTGTCTGTTCTATGTGGAAAGGCGAATCAGGTATCGCCGGACCAAGAAGAGAAACAAAAATGACAAAATGTGGAACAAAGTTATGAAACGAAGAACAATCGCATGGTTGGTGGCTGTTGGTCTGTTGGTGGGTGGTTCAACTGCGCTTTTGGCGCAAGGCGGTCCCGGCCCGCACGGGCGCGGATACGGTGGCCCACCGAAGTCTAAACAGGAACGATACGATCGTTGGGCAAACTGCCCGTGGGCAAAAGACTCCCGCGGAGCCGGCCTGAAAGGGCAAGCCCGCGGTCAACGCGGCCCCGGAGACGCCAAAGGGAAAGCGTACCGACGCGGGTTGCGCGATGGAACCGGCCCGCGAGCTCAGGGCGGAAACTGCCCTTACGCGCGCCAAACACCTGCAGACAAGCAGCAGTGATGGATATAGCCCGTTGTTAATCTGAGCAGATGCAACGTTCGGGTGGCTTTACTGAAGCCACCCGAATTGTTTTCAACCTCGGTTCGCAGCGGAGTGCGTCGAATTCGCTCCACTTCTGCGCGCCTGTCTGATTGACTGGTGGCGGAGTTGCTTGAGCGATGGATAACCTGAACAAAATGACAGCCAACGCGGCGAATGCGCCCGAAGAACGGCCGGTGGACTTTGTGCGCGAAATCGTTGCAGCAGATATCGCCGCCGGTAGGTACAAAAAGATCACAACCCGATTCCCTCCCGAGCCAAACGGGTATCTGCACATCGGCCACGCCAAATCGATATGCTTGAACTTCGGCATCGCCCGCGAGTTCCAAGGCGTTTGCAACCTGCGGATGGACGACACGAATCCAACCAAGGAAGACGTTGAATACGTGGAATCGATCATTCGGGATGTGCGATGGCTGGTTGCGGGGTGGGCCGATGACCGGCTTGGTTTGAAGAGGGTTGGGCAAACTCCCGCATCCGTCCAAAGCAACGGACGTCCCGATTTTTACATCGAGCCGGTCGTTGGTTGCTGGCCTGCTGATGCGTCTGTCGAGCCGTTCTACGCATCGGATTATTTCGATCAGCTCTATTACTACGCCGTCGAATTGATCAAGAAAGGTAAAGCGTACGTGTGCGATCTGAGTCCGGAGGAAACGGAAGCTTACCGGGGCGCACCAGACCGTCCGGGTCGGGAGAGCCCTTACAGGAACAGGTCTGTGGCTGAAAACTTGGACTTGTTTGAGAGGATGAAAGCGGGTGAGTTCCCCGACGGCGCAAGGACGTTGCGTGCCAAGATCGACATGAGCTCTCCGAACATCTGGATGCGTGACCCGGTCTTGTACCGGATCAGGCATGCCGAGCACCATCACACGGGCAACAAATGGTGCATCTACCCGATGTACGATTTCGCTCACTGCCTGAGCGATTATCTCGAGGGAATCACACACTCGATTTGCACGCTCGAATTCGAGGTGCATCGGCCATTGTACGACTGGATTCTAGAATCGCTTGAACTGCCACGGCCGCTGCCGCACCAGTACGAATTCGCGCGCCTGAACCTGGCCTATACAATCATGAGCAAACGCAAGCTCCTCCAATTGGTGCAGGAGGAGCGTGTGAGCGGCTGGGACGATCCGCGCATGCCGACTTTGGCTGGCTTGCGGCGGCGCGGCGTCACGCCGGAGGCAATCCGCAGATTTTGCTACCGCATCGGGGTTACCAAGTATGATGGCCTGACGGACATGGCGTTGTTCGAACACAGCGTGCGCGAAGACCTGAACCAGCGAGCGCTGCGGCGATTGGCCGTGTTGCGGCCCCTGCGCATGGTGATCACCAATTATCCCGAGGGCAAAGTCGAGGAAGTGCAGGCAGTCAACAATCCTGAAGACCCGTCAGCAGGCGCAAGGCCCGTGCCGTTCAGCCGTGTCTTGTGGATCGAGCAGGATGATTTCATGGAGAACCCGCCGGCAAACTATTACCGGTTGCGGCCCGGCGGCGAGGTCAGACTCAAGTACGCCTACATTGTCCGCTGCGACGAGGTCGTGAAAGACGCTGAAGGGCGAGTGGTCGAGCTGCGGTGTACTGCTGATCTGGATTCAAAGAGCGGTGGTCCCACTGCCAATCGAAAAGTCAAAGGCACAATTCACTGGGTGAGTGCGTCCCACGCAGTTCAGGCCGAGGTCAGGCTCTATGACAGGCTTTTCAGTGTACCCGAGCCTGATCTGGTGGGCGGCAAGCTGACCGATCACCTGAACCCGCGTTCGTTGGAAATCGTCAGCGCAATGCTTGAGCCTTCGCTCCGCGATGCCAAACCTGATGAGCGTTACCAGTTCGAGCGCCTGGGCTATTTCTGTGTTGACGTGCCGGATCCGATCGCCAGCGCAAACCAAACTCACCCGCCAGGCCGATTGGTGTTCAACCGGACAATAACACTCAGGGACTCATGGGCGAAAGAGTCTCGCAAACCGCCGGCACAGGGACGGTGACGACGCTTGGCGCAACGATTCGTGGACAACAGCGCTCTTACCAACAGGACGTTCCCCAGTTTTGGCCAGGCCGCACTTCTTGTCCTGGCCGTAATTGGAATACAAATGTCATACGGCATCGGTTTCGGGATGGTTTACGCCGCCCTCAGAATTGCCGGAATAGACATTGGAACATCATTGGTTGCCCAACCGCTTTTCCTCGCGCTGACAAACACCGTCGGGTTCGGTCTTCCGCTGGTTTTTGGTGTGCTGTACCAGAAGGCGCGGTTCTCGCAAGTGCTGCCGTTGAGAAGGCCACGGCCTCCATTGCTCGTCTTGGCGATCGCGGTCACCATCATGGGCGCAGTTGTGTTGAGTTCTGAGGTGGACAATCTCACGAGGATGTTCTTCCCGCCGCCTGACTGGGTTGTCAACATGTTCGGGCGAATCGGCGACACTAGAGCGTACCCGATCCAATCAGGTTTCCTGCTTGTGGTTGTGGCGCCGGTGACAGAAGAGCTTTTCTTCCGTGGATTGATTCTCCGTGGGCTGTTGAGTCGGTATTCGAGTAGCTGTGCGGTGCTTTTGACGGCGCTGCTTTTCACTGTAATTCACCTGAACCCGTGGCAGTTCTTCTCTGCCATGCTGCTCGGAACACTGCTGGGGTGGTGGTTTGTGCGGACGAAGAATTTGACGGTTTGCCTCGTTGGCCATGCGTTTGCCAACGGTCTGGTATTTGTCCAACCGTTCATTCCATTCGAGGTTCAGGGGTTCAACACCGATCCGGCGTCGTCAACGCCGGGCCAGTTCCAGCCGCTTTGGTTCGATGCGATCGGTCTTCTGCTGTTTTTGGGCGGATTGCTGATATTCCAGCTTGCTTGCCGTCGCAACACAAAGACCGACACATTGGTCTTAACTTAGCCTGCATGGTCCCCAGCCCGGCGTAGCCGGAACCAAAGTTGCCTGACCGGAATCTTAGTTTGCCTATAATACTGGTGGAAAACCGGAGAACGGGGGCGCCGGGAAATAGAGGGACAGACACGAATGGCGCTTAGATAAGACCTAAAACTCTCTTGGCCAGCCGTTTGCGACGAGGGGCGTCGGGCAAGGTTCGAAACAGTATTTGCCGGGATACTCTCTCCATTTCGGCAACGATCTTCCAAATTGTGCGGTAGTTGCTCGTCGCCTGGCCGAAAGCCGCGTACTGGGCCGGACTGAGGGAAACGGTAATGGTTTTGCGCC
>JAAYVR010000093.1 GCA_012517065.1 Verrucomicrobiota bacterium
GAACAAACACCGACGGTCGGGAGCGCGGCCGTCCCCGGCCGCATCAACGTGACGACCGACCCTACCACCAGTTTCGATCATGCAGATCCTGCGCCCGAACATTCACCAGTTGGGTGCGGCGAAGAATCGCCGCGCTCCTGCCGGCGCGTTAGAACAAACACCGACGGTCGGGAGCGCGGCCGTCCTCGGCCGCATCAACGTGACGACCGACCCTATGCCCCGTTTAGATCAGGCAAATGCGGCGCCCGAACATTCACCGGCTGGGGATGCCCAAACAACGTGCCAGGCTAAACGAAAAGCTTCCCGGACAAACTGTGCGCGACAACGCACACTGTTCTTATTGTGCAGGAAGCGTATTTGTGAAAGTGTAATTGTCCGAACAGTACTTGGACCGATGAACACGCGCTTTTTTCCGTTGCAATCCGCTCTGAAAAACTCAAAGCCGGCCTTTACCTTGATCGAATTGCTTGTGGTAATCGCCATTATTGCAATTCTGGCCGGGATGCTGTTGCCTGCATTGTCCAAAGCAAAGACAAAGGCGCAAGGCATCATGTGCATGAACAACGGGCGCCAAATGTCCATGGCATGGAGGCTCTATGTTGACGACAACCAGGAGAAACTCCCGGCCTCATACGCGCCAGGGCAACCAATCGAGTGGGTCCATGGATCGCTGGACTTCGACGGCGGAAATCGCAGCAACTGGGATACTCGAGACATCACCAACAGCATTCTCTGGCCTTACTGCGGCCAAAGCGCGGGCATCTGGAAATGCCCGGCGGACAAAAGCACTGTCAAATACCAGGGCAAGGTTTATCCCAGGGTCAGAAGCATCTCGATGAACGCATGGTTCAATTCAACGGACGTCGAAGGGTTCGGCCCCGGTTTTCGCGTGTACTATCGAATGAGCGATCTTGTTGATCCGGGTCCGACCATGACATGGTTGTTCATGGACGAACGCGAAGACAGCATCAACGACGGCGAAATGGTGGTCGGCATGACCGGTTACCCAAACCAACCAAATCAATGGCGCATTGTCGATTACCCCGCAAGTTACCATAACCGCGCTTGCGGACTTTCCTTCGCCGATGGCCATTCCGAAATCAAGAAATGGACAGACCAACGCACAATGCCAGCTCTGAGGCCGGGGCAGCAGTTACAGTTGAACATTTCTTCGCCGAACAACCTCGACATGCTCTGGCTGATGGACAGGTCAACCCGAAAGAAATAGCCCCACCCTCTGGCCCGGAAGTCTCACCGGCCACCCTCTCATATACGACCATTCGTTCGATCCCCTGAGATTTCCGGGCTGAAGGAACCACCTCAACGACCGCGGGCGTCGCATCGCCCAAGGCACTGCACAACCAATCGCTGTTAGAGTACCGCGTTCACGCGGCACACAGACAGTTCGCTGAACAGACATGCGAGACAACGTGCCTGTCCCCATATCGGCATGCGCGGGGATCCCAACCGACTTCACCAGCCGCCGATTGGAACAACGGACGATCTGCAGACCATGCCGCAGTCCGGCGGCTACACCCAAACAACGAGCCTGTCACTATATTTCCCTGTTCAAGATGCTCGCATGGAAGGCGGCATGTGCTGAATCACTTCAGTTGCCGGCGCATTGGTTTGCCAACGGTGGCAGTGGCCGCGGAGCGGCCACATTTCAGGGAGCCGGGCAATGTGCCGAAGTCGGCGCCGGCCTGCCAGGTGCCATCACGCTGCATGCATGATCAGCGTGAACCGCAGCTTCGCTAAACGATTAGCTGCTGTTTTTCTGGATCGAACCGTGCCGCTTTGTCGTTCTTCATTGACAGCATGCCCATGATCAATGCCGTCTGGACCCGGTACGCGAGGTCCATGGTGCTCCATGTCTGTCGTTCCCGCGTCCGGCAGCATTCAAGAAAATGCCGCCAAAACACGACGTCGTTTTGATCGCGCTCGATCGGCCAGCGTTGAGCTTCTTTCTTTGAGCCTTCGGCAGGAATGAACACGATTTCTTTCCCCTGAATGGTCAGGGTTCCCTCCCAGCCACGAATGATGGGGATCCGACCGGTTGATCCGCGACCGCCTGTGCCTTCGTAGTTGTTTCCTTGGGTGCCCATGACTACCACGGTCAGTTTTTCGGGGTAATCCACCAGCATGTTGAAAGTGTCCGGCACTTCGCGTTCGGTGTACCTGAACATGCCGCCCGTGGCGACGACTTTGCTCGGAAAATCAACGCCCAACATGTAAAGCACCGGGGTTAGACTGTGCGATAACAAGTCGGTTGACGGCCCGCCCGCATAATCCTCGTACATCCGCCATCTGAAAAACCGACTCACGTCAAACGGCCGCTTCGGCGCATCACCTAAAAAACCGTCCCAATCAAGCTCAGGTCCAGGCTTCGCGTTCGGGTCGTCGATCGGCATGCCGCGTTCGCCCCAGTCGCCGACGCGGAAATAACCGCACTCGGCGTGGATTGGGCGCCCGATCAGCCCGTCCTGGATGAGTCGGCGCATTTGGTGCCATGCTGAATCGGACATGCCCTGTGTCCCAAGCTGGAAAACCCGGTCGGAACCGCGCACTGTTTCGGCCAGCTTCTTCGTAAGCTCAAACTGCCGCCAGTGCGTGACGGGCTTTTCGCAGTAAACATCTTTGCCGGCCTTGACGGCATCAAGTGCTTGATAACCGTGATGATGATCGGGTGTGGCAATGCAAACCACATCAATGCTGCGGTCCACCAGCAGCTCATGATAATGCGGATAAGCCTTCATCTGAAACGCTTCCGCCCGCTGTTTTGCCCGCGGCCGATACAGGTCTGCCACACCAACCATTTCGACCTGCTCGTTCATCTGCGTCTTGAGGTAATGGACTGTCTGCATGTGGTTTCCGGCGCGGCCCCCGGCTCCTATGAAACCAATGCCGAGCCGTTCATTCGCACCGAGGACGTTGCGCGCTGACACAAAAGGCGCGGCGACGACCATGCTGGCCGCTGCGCCACCTGCTGTTGTGCGCAGGAATTCTCGGCGATTGATTGTGCTTGTCCTGTTCTTCGACGTTTCGGCCGGAAGGCCGCCATCGGTTCTGTTGTTCGTTTTCATGGCGATTTCTATTTGCTCCTGGCCCACCTACATAATGTCTTGACCCGTCTGCGTAGCGAATATCTTCAAGAGATTAGGTTCTTATATGGAAAAGTCATTCATATTCGCGAAGATTCTCACGCTACAAGTGTGATCAATTTCTCTGTATCTGATTCTCTGGCAGTCAGTAAGGCGGTCACAATGGTACGGTCTTGGACAGTGAGCTGGATAAGGTGACAGGCTCGTTGTTTGGGTTTTGGGCCCTGATTGCGGCGTGGCCCGCCAATTGCCCCTTGTTCCAATCGGCGGCTGCCGAAGTCTGTGGAGGAACCCTCGGATGCCGATAAGGGGACAGACACGTTGTTTGCGCATCCCCAGCCGGTGAATGTTCGCGCCCGGCATTTGTGTGATCCAAACGGGTCCTAGGATCGGTCGTCACGTTGATGCGGCCGAGGACGGCCGCGCTGCCGGCCGTCGGTGTTTCTTCTAACGCGCCGGCAGGAGCGCGGCGATTCTTCGCCGCACCCAACCGGTGTATGTTCGGTGGCCCGATTTGCGGGATCGAAACGC
>JAAYVR010000094.1 GCA_012517065.1 Verrucomicrobiota bacterium
CGTCCCGGGTACGTTTCTTTGCGGTTTCCCCAAGGGGAGGGAGGCTGCCATGGCCAAAGCCGAACAACGGGCCGAAAATCTCGAATCAGGAAAGAATTTTGAACAAAGCCACTTGACAAACCACATACCCGACGTCATGGGGTCTGAGCCTCGGCCATGAAACATCCTGAACACATCAACACCACCAATCCTCCATAACAACATCCCAACATCCTGCCTGATTATCATGATCACCTGCACCCAAACCCGACAAATTATTATGAGAATTTCCCCTCAAATTAGCGTGCAACGTAACACAAATGCAGAACAGGACCTGGGTAGCGGGTGCATGAACAAGTGTCATTCCTAGACTGTTTGTGTAAGGTGAACCCGTCAGAGGCGGTCAGGGCGCCGCCGCGACCACGGGTTCAAGTTCACCGATCCGATTACAGTTTGGGCAGTGGTAAAAGCCTTGCCCATTCTGGAAGCGAGCCACAATCCGCCGCATCCAGTCAGCCCCAGAAAGACGGTGCCCACAAAGGGCGCAGGTCTGGTCCGCATTAGCGATCGAGTCTGGCGGCCCTTCGATCCGGCGGGCAAACTGGGTACCAATCAGTTCCGTGATCCTTTGACAGTTCGGACAGCGATACGTCGCGCGACCGTGTGAATCATGCCACGTCTCGTGCAGCATCCACTGCTCGCAAGGAAGGCTCTTGAGGCAAGCAGGACAGCTAGACTCGCCGCAGCCCCTGATGTCTTTCACCGTGCTGAGCGCTGGGGTCTCCGCGCTGGGGGGCTGTTTTGATGAGAGGTGGAGCATCTGCTTTTCCACGCCGGCCAGTTCTTCGCGGGCCGCCTGAATCTGGACTTCAAGTTCCGCTAGTTGCCTTCGAGCTTTGCCGACTTCAGTCCCTGGATCGGCGGCGTCGTTCACCGACTCCGACACCCTGTTGCCCGTGCGCACAGCCATGGCCAATTGTACCAAACACTTGAACGTGGTGAAGCGGATACGTTTCTCGACAAAGTTTTCAAATTCCTCCGCTACATTGCGTTCCACCTCGTTTTGTGGTCCCTCGTCGAGAATATGAAGGCACAAACCGGCTTCCTCAAGGCTCAATTCCATCCGGATATTCCTGAAGGTGGCCTGCTCGTTGAGCAGCAGTCGGACATTCTCCTTCGGGAACAAACCACACTGAGGGTCGATCATCAAGTTGTAGATGGCCTGTGCATCGACCGGGGCGCCTGGTAGTCTAAGCTTGGGATCCGCATAATCGACCCCGATGACCAGCCCGTGGCGGCTTGCGCCGCTGGCCATTACCCTCTCTCGAATCACTGCCAGCACTTCGCGCGTTCTAAGCATTCTCTCCCGATCTTGCTGTTGTTTATCTTAATACGGCTTGGCCTGCAACAGGGAGTTCCTCAATCTGCTCGGCGCATCTCGCCCAAGCCGGAACCCGCACCCACTTACTCTTCCTTGTCCTGGTCGGCGCGGCGGTTGATGGCGCTTTGAATTAAGCTGCCAAAGTATGCGATAAGAATGCCCACCGCCGTAATACAGTACCCTGGCAGACCGACTTTCTGTTCAAACCACGACTTCAGCGGCACGGAAGACATGCTCACGGATACGCCAACGGCCGAGCTCAGAATCCGCAAGGCGTGTCGCCGCAAGAACCGACGTTGGAACGATGCGGCTGTGATGGTGATCGGCTCGCCTTTGTTTGGTCGGGCAATTGCAATCAGTCCTTCTTGTGTCCTACGTAAGCGGTAATCGTCCGGTCCCTGGTCCTGCAGACACAGAAAACCGTCTCGCACAGAAGCGCGGCGGTATCCGGACGGTTTGACGAATAGCCGGGAACGTTTGACTACTTTGTCCACCGTCACATTGCCGCCGTCGGTCGCCAACAGGTCATCTACAATCGTCTTGATGCGCGCCACTCGATCACGGCGGCTTTCCGGCAGCAGCCGGTCTGAGAAATCCCGCAGCGATTTGCGGTCTGGTATTCGGGGGGGTATGCGGCTTTCCCATGGCTGTTTGGGCCCGGAGCAGGAAGAGAAGACAATCCAATGATCCGACGAGGCAACGGGCATGGTCCCTTCTGGCAGGGGATCGGCGGTGCCGATCGTGAAGAACGTGAAGGGGGGCCTGGCTTGGCGGCGGTCGCGCAGCCACTCGGCGTACAGGGTTTGAACCAGGAAGGTCAGTCGCTGGTCAAAGCCGACCCATTGAGGCATCGTTTCGGGCTGGAATCTGAGCGCGTTCACGAAGGCCACAACCACATGAGCGGTAAGGGCAAAACCTTCCACCGCATAGACCTTCATGACGTTGAACTCACTCAACCGTTGTCGCGATTCAGCGGGCAAAGGGACCTCTCTTGGAACGCACCCGATCTCCGTCCGCATCCGGTCCACGAACAAATCAGTGAGGTCGGCAAGCACAGAGACGCCTTTGATCTTGGGCTCCCACTCGTAGGGGAGCCACTTGAACCAACCGGGAACACGCACCTGAGGAAACGGCGTGCCAGCGGCGGAGATGAGGTTCTCATCGAGCGTGCTGGAAAACCTCTGCTTCAACACGGCGGCGGCATCCAACCGTGCTTTGAGATCAGCGGGAATCAACTGCATATTCGGAAACCAAACGCGCTGTCGTGTTGCGGATGTCCAGGTGAAGTCTGCCTCTTTGAACCGTTGCCGATTTCCTTCGGTGTCTTCCATGAACTCCTGCGGGGCCAAGGGATGACATAGAACGGTTTTGCCGGGAGGCAGCAGCCGCTTCTCGATATCTCGGCGCTCACTATCAGGGCTTTTGTCAGGGAGCTTCCGAAGGTAACGACGGAAGGCGGCATCACCGTTCGTTGGGGCGCCGCTCACACGAATGGCTGGCCCAGTGAAGGCCTCGAGCGCGTAGGACTCCACATACGCATACGGCACGAGCGCGTGTCCTGCAGCCTCTGGACTCTCCGGCGCCCACTCATTGCCCCAACTGTTCCTGACGATGAAATAGCCGCCACCGGGCACTTCAACGTCGTCCACATACCCCACCACGCACATGGCATGGCCTCCGATTGGAGTCTCACCCGGCAACGGCAGCGTGATCTTGCCGGTCCGATGAGTTTCCGCTGACATAAACCAACTGTCGAAAACAAGCACACCGAACACGACTGGCATGCCTGAAACCTGATCGTCACCGGCCAACACCCTTTTGTACTGCTCGACGAGCGACGGCTCGACCATCCGACAATCAATCACCCGATACCCACGCGCTTCCTCTATCGCTCCGGGCGGCGGCGGCTTCTGCGATTCGTTGTGTTCGATCGGTTCGGGATTGTACGGCCAAGTGTTAGAACGGCAGACCCCGTACAACCCCAAGACATTCATCCCCGTGTGGAGGTAGGTGCCCGAACCATCATATCCGTCCAATTCCTTGCAGGCCCAGTAGAGAAACTGCTCGGAAAACAGCGCTGGCGTTCCGTGCAAGAACTCCTTCAATGCGACCGACGCGAAAGCGACGCACGTCCCTCGCCGGCCTTGGTCTTTCACGCCGTCCAGCAAATCATGTAACCGCACTGCCGGAGGCAGCGGCTGTCGCTCCAAACCGGATGGCGGCCCAGCCCGTTGCGGCCCGATCCGCCCTTGCCTGGCAAACCGCTCAAACAATTCCGGCTTGACACGACATCCGAGGGAACCGCCTGGACGTGCCTTTGTGACCGCTCGCGCTTTGCCGGGCCCTACCAAGGCCAATGCCCCAGGCCGCGTGGCTTGGAGTCGGCTAATAGCCTCGCCTGTGCCCGCTTTCTGACCAGCCTCGACGGCTGCCAACAAAGAGAGCACTTCTTCCGCGCTCTCTACCCACAGGGACCTAAGCCACGCCCGCTCTTCGGGCCCGATCTGATCGAGCCGATTCAAGTCCGTTTGCCCCTTGAGCTTCATAGGTTCGCCACCGTGTACACACACCAAACACCCTCGAGCCACTACGACAGCCCGTGTTTCTTCTTGTGCTCGTCCGTGAGCAACAGACCGCACTCTCCACCGGCCTGCGGCTGCCGCAAAACACGCGCTGTTTCTGGTCCGACCGCCGCACTCAACTGCGCCAGCAGCTCTTCCAACTGCTCTTGGTCACACCCCAGAAGTCTTCTGAGTCCCTCTCTTCCTTCAGTGGTGGCCGACAAGGACAAGACTTGCTCCACCGTTTCGATCCACCGACCTTTGAACGCGGCCAGCGCTTGAGGATCAAGACCTGGCACAGCCGCCAAAGGATGTGCCGGGAGGCGTTGAGACTTGTCTTCCATGTTCATTCTCTTGCGAGAGGTTCAAGCCATGTCTGACGGAACTTTATCTCTTGTTACGGGCCGGGGCGCAATTCTATTCGGAAGTCAGACGGCGTTCTGCAGTGGATGACCACACCAACCCCTGGCGCGACGAATTGGCCGCAGCCCCGTGGGTCGCGAAGCGTATGGAGTGCGTCCGGCTTGCCGGCGCTTTGTGCACACAACACACAAGACACAGTGCGTATAACCTCTACCATGCCAAAGCGAGAGCAAGCTCGGCGACGATGGTCGCACGATAGTGGTTTTCACAAGAACATGTCGCCCACGCTCGAACCAACCATAACGCCCACCCTCAAAGCGCCGTTTCGTTGCACCAACAATCCGCGGGCGCAGCCACCGGCCTTCCACATCGGGGCAGCGGCTCTTGCCGGGGCGCGCCTTCGATGCTGGCAACACGAGGTTCTCCGCAAACCTCCTCACTGGTTGCTCCTTTACTGTCAGCCATTGGCAATAGACATTGGCAGCGCTGAGCGCCAATCCGTGATGCGCCATTTCCGTGCAGTGCCCTTTTTGCGCCCGTTGTCCGTTTTTGAAGCTTGAACTTTGGATGCCTGTTTGCCAGGATCCACTTAGATCGCCATTATGCGCGCCTCTTTTGGCATAAAGGAACGCGGCTGGACCGGACGACCTTCCCCACAACAGTCACCTTCTACCGGTGGATCAGAAAGGCGCGTACTGCAAAGGAATTCTAAGCCAAGGCGCCAGATGCAGAATAAGTTTCGCGTCTGTGCCGTATTTTCCTGTTGGAAGTTCACATGAACGACACGAACCAGGCTACAGACGTGCGGGTCGTCGAGGTGATTGAAGTATTGCCTCGCCGACACTGGTGGATGGGACGGCAGACTATCCCTGTGCCACCACCCGTGGCAGGCACTTTGCTGCTCGTGGCCACACGGTCGAACGATGCAATACCGGTTCTGCGTCGCCTCGCCGAGGACGAACTGGGCACTTCGCTGCAATCGAATGAGCCCATCCAGTTTGTCCGGGTGCTCAGTAGGCCCATTGCCATTGTGTTGACCCTCGCTGCGGCTGCGCGCGATGGGGATGGCCGCGACTGGGACGTTACGTTGTCCGGAACCGCCCATGTTTCGAACCCAATTCAGTTCGCGAAAGAATGTGGCTTACAGCTCGCGTCTCCCGGAGCCCCACTCACACGCGAGGGGCTGGCGTCCTGGCTGGTCGTGCGCGCTGGTGCACCGTTGCGCGACACGATCCGAACCGCCGTGAACGACAACGGGTTCGAGACGTTTCGCGACAAGCACGTTTTCACTCCAGAAACATGGACGTCGCGGCTCAACGATTGCCTCAGCAGCACCGGTCTCAGAGTTACCGTGGAGAGAGCGGAGTGGGAGAACGCCGAGTTGGAGCAGCAGGAGGCGGAGCGCCGGCAGGCCGCCGCGTTGGAGCGGATGGCCCGCGAAAAACAGCAGGAACGCGAAGCGGAAGCGCGGGAGTGGGAGGCCGAGAGAGCGACGGAGAAAGACCGGCTGCGGTTGGCCGCCGAACATGCCGAAATGCTACGTCGGTTGGCGCACGACCAGGAGATTTCGGAGGCCGCCAAGCGGCACCAAATCGAGAGGCTGGAGACGGAGCATAAATTGGCGATGCAGGAGCTGGAGATGAAGCTGCAGCAGGCGCGGCTGAAAGCGGAGCGGGAGCAACAAGAGGCACGGTACAAGGCCGAACAGGCGGCGATCGAACTGCTCTTGGTGAGAGCCAAGATCGAGGAGCGGATCGCCGCGACGCGGGCCACGGCTGCCAATCAGGAGCAACTCAAGAAGGCGGAAGTCGAACACGACGCCGAGCTGCGGCGGCTGGAGCTGGAGGAACGCCGGGACGAGGCGCGTCAGCGAGCGCAGGTCCGCAGGCGCGAATGCGAACTGAAGATTGATGCGCTTGCGGAAGCGTTCAAGGTGCGTCAGGCGAATGCCGAGCTTGAGCTGGAACAGGTAAACCAGCGCGCCGAGCAACTGCGACTCCAACACCAGAAGCGGGTGGCGGAACTGAATCGCGAGTTGGCCAGCAGCACGGCGGTCGGGGCTGGTGGAATCGGCGTAGATTGGACCGCCGGCGTGGCCAGCCATGTGAGTGGTTTTTTGGCCTACAGCAGCGGCCTCAGTTCGACTTGCGGCGCGTGCGGCAAGGTGTTGCAGACCGCGCTCGACCGCGTGGGGACCTGTGAGGCTGCGGGATGCGGCTCCGTTATTTGCAACACCTGCTGGACGGTCCATGCAAAACGACAGTGTCAACGGCATATCAAGACGTAGGGGTGTCTGTTGATTACGACGTCGTCGTGCGCCCAGGTCCTCGGTGGGGGTGCACCGAGTTATGAGAGTGGACGCAGTCGTCTCACTGCGCTGGTGACTACGGTGGACTGAATGTTTCCAGCGTGGGTGTGGGACAGATGTGGCGGTGATGTGAAACATTAACAGACCTATTAGAGAAAAACTATGGCAACTCAATGGCGAGTGTACGGAAAAGACACGGTAGCGTGTCGGCTCAACCGTGCCGAAATCCCCGGTTTCCTGCGCAAGCAGATCGCAGTCGGTCCGGGCGAGGCCGCCGTCGTCATCCGGAACGGCAAGGTTGAGCAGGTGATCACGGAGGAGCACACCAAGGTCTCCGGATTCTGGGACGAACTGAAGTCTTGGGGCTGGGTACAGGCCCTCTTCGGTCCCGAACCGGACGTGGAAATGGTGTTTGTGGACCTGTCACCCATCGAAGTGGTGGTTTACCTGGGTGCCCAGACCAGAACGCAGAGCGGCGTGACGAGCGCCACTCACGTGGTATCGGGCCACATCCAGCGCACTGCTTGTGCCGACACCGCCGACGTCGTGCTGCTCGCCTTGAGCCGCGACAAGGAAGTGATCACCGCCGAGTGCCGCGCGCGATTCAACGTGCAATTGGCCGAAGCGACCCTGTTCACTGGCCTCTTAAAGGGGCGCGAGGCGATCTCGACATGGGACCTGGCCGCCATGGTGCGCGTGCAGATCATCGGACCGGTTCTCCTGCCATTGATTGCTCAGCACGATGCCAGCGAGTTCCGTAGCTCCACCAGCATTCGCAGCCAGATCGAAAGCGAAGGCCGGACACAATTGGCACCTGCTTTCGCGGCTTTCGGGCTCCGTCTGGTCGGCTTCACGGTTGCCTGGGGCATAACCGAGGCGGAAGTGCAGGAGATCAGCCGTAATCGGGCAAACCGCGAAGAGTCGGCTCTCAGGTTCTCGCACGAGCGAGCGCTGGCCGAAATGCAGCGCGCACAAGAGATTGAGCGCACCCGTCGGACCAACCTGCAGGAAATGCGGGTGGCCGAGACCCGCGGTGACGAGGAACTGAAGAATTTACTCCTGGCTGGGGAAATCAACCGCGAGTTGTTGACCGCAGGCAAGCGAGTTGACTTGGCCAAAATCGACGCGCGCCTCAGCGAGATCGAGCTCGACCTGGAAAAGCGGGAGTGGGAGCTGGACCTGGAGAAACGGCGTCAGGAGGAGATGCTTCGACTGGACATCGAAGATCGCAAGTTCAAGCAGTGGCGGGACGAGCGCATCGCTGCGATCGAGGCTGACGACAAGGAAATGTGGAGCATGGTGAAAATGCAGATCGAGATGGCCACCGCCAAGCACGAGCGACTGATGGCCGAGCGCCGGCAGGAGCTCGACGCCGAAATCCGCCGGGGGCAGGCTGACATCGATCGGGACTACCAGCAGCGCAAACTTCGGCTGGACGAAGATTTGGCGCGCATAGGGATGATTGAACGCTTGGTCAGCGAGGGACTGAGAGCGGGTGCCACCGAATCCTCCGTGCTCAAGACCGTGATCGAGCAAGCTACCGAACAAAGCTATGCCACCGCGACAGACGAGAAGGTCCGAGCTCGCTCTAATGCGGTTGCCGCTGAGCACAACGTCCAAGCATACAAGGAAGCAGAAGACCGAGAGCGGCAGCATCAGAAAGAAATGACCCAGCTCGCCACGCAAATGATGCAAGGGGCCAAGCAGGCGCCTGCCACAACCGTGCTATCGAGCGCTCAAGTGCCGCCGTCCGGCCAAGCTTCCACCGTGAACGTCGTAAACGTGCCGGGCACCGCACAGGCCCAAACACCCCCGCCTCCGCCCGCGGTAGGCGCAGCCTGTCCCGGTTGCGGTAGTTCCGTGCAGGCTACCTGGAAGAATTGTCCGGAATGTGGACGCGCATTGGTGAGCGTTCAAACTCGCTCCTGTGAATGTGGTCAAGAGTTGTTGCCGTCTTGGAAAGTCTGCCCGCTCTGTGGAAAGGCTGTCGGAACTGGAACCAGCTAAGATGCATCTATCGCACCGCCGCTGTTGGGGACCTTTGCGGGCGGCTACGGCAGACGAAATTGCAACGGCAATGTGGTAGAAACTACAATCTGAGTAAAATATGGAGAATCGATCTATTGGTGATAAAACTCTGGATGGCCAAAACGACTTGGCCAGTGTCCGCTCCAATAGGCAACCGAGCGTTGCTGGCCCACCCGCCGGGCAGGGAGCAAGGGATTCGACTTCGATTAAGGTCGTAGGAGGAGATGGCACCATCAACATTACCACGCGGGAGGCGCCGCGCAGGGTGGTGTGCAACATAACCACGTGCGGCGCGTTGATAGCGGAGGCGGACTGCTTTGTCTGCGGACGATGCCAGCGGACCGTGTGCAAGCGGCATAAAGACGTCGAACTCTTGGTCTGCGAGGAGTGCGCGGCGATCAAACGGCGCGAGAGTGGTGCGGCTGGCGGTATCCCCTGCCAATTCCAGGGCTGCGACAAGCGTTTGTCCGGCGGCCATGAGTTTCACTGCCGCCGCTGCAATCGGACCATGTGCCTCTCGCATCGGGATACCAGCCTGGATGGCCATTGTGTAAGTTGCGCCGAAATCATGCGCCGCGAGCGATTTGATAAGATTGCGCTGAATTGGCCGCTGACAGGAGTCGCGGCTGAAGCTGCCCGCGAACTAGTGCGCATTTCACAACCCAAGCCAGCATTTCAGGCACGAATTTGGACTCAAGCAACGGGGGTGGACAGGAGGGAGGAGGTCGTCACGCGGGATATTACGGTCGTGCCACGGCACAGCAGAGGTGGCTATCGCATTGGCGACCGTTTCACGCTCCACTGCCAGACCCAACGCGACTGCTATCTGACGGTGATCGACCTTGGGACAAGCGGCAACATCTATTTACTGCTGCAAAATCGCCGTCTGCAAGCGGGTAATCCAGTTGAACTCACGGGGCCGGATAAAGATCACATTTGGAGAATCGGCGGTCCGCCGGGAATCGAACGACTCAAAGCCTTGTTCACCCTAGAACCGTTGGAACTCTTCCCGAACGCGCCAGACTTCTCACCGCTCGGTCAGATTGGGACCACAAAAAACATCGTGACAGAACTTCGCCATGCCAGGCAGTCGTTGCAGCAGATGCCTGCAGACGCTTGGGTGGACGACTCGTGCGATTTCACTATCGAGGATCCTGGTGCGTGACAGAAGCCACTACGGTGGGCCGCACCACAAGCGGGATGCGAATAGAGCCCCGAAGTTTCCCGTAAGAGAAGGAAAGTGAATGCGTGTGTAGCTAACACCCTTCGAGCTGAACGTTGTTGAACCGTGACGAATCTCTTGCGCAACGTGGTGGTGGAGGAGGCGAGCAATGTCGCGGCGCCTGTGCCGGTCGAACTCGCGGATTATCGCCGCAAGTGGGCGTTGGTTGTCGGAGTGAGTCACTACGGCGATTTTGGGCTGACCAGGTTGAACAGTCTGTCTAACGCGGCCCATGACGCTTGCCGAGTGTACGGCATTCTGGCTGGAGATTACGGGTGCACCACGACCCTGCTTTGCCGGACCGAGGACGTGCAGGCATACGAGCAGATGGTCGGCTTGCCCGACGGTCAACTAACATCCAGCCTGGCGGGTAACGGTACCCGGGCCGACATCGTTGACGCCATCTACGCGATCGCCCGCCAGGCGGAGGCAGAAGACCTGTTTGTTTTCTTCTACAGTGGGCATGGGACCGACGAAGGCAGGGGGTACATTGTCCCATATGGCGCAGTGCACGGGCGGCATGAGACCTATCTGATGTACGAGACTCTCTGGGACGCTTTAGGGCGTCTGCCATGCCTTCACAAACTGTTGCTATTTGACTGTTGTTATGCAGGCATTGCCCAACCCAACTTGCCAGCCCTTGGTTCCGAAGTCAGTGCTCCTACGTGCACGGGGATTGTGCTGGCGGAGCGCATGGCCATTTTGAGTGCCGCCGACGCTTTTACGGTCGCGGCCGACCGCTATCAGTGCTATGACACCGGCGGCGGTCCATCTCGTTATAGCCCCTTCACAGAAGCGCTGGCCGAGAAACTCGAACGCGCCCGTGCTGGTGAGGAGCTCTTGCCAGAATCGATTTTCCTGCATGTTCACCAACGGGTCACCGAGCATTTTCTGCCTCAGCCGGTTGACGGTGTAGCGATTCGCCCCGCATTTTCGGCCATTGGCCCGGGGCGCCTCACGTTACGGAAGCCAGGTTTACACATCCGCGCTCCACGGCTGATTTGGCTCAAGAAAGGACAGCATCGCACCGAGCGGTTGGAAGTGAGCGGAGGCACAAGCCCATACAAATGGGCTTTGGAAGGCACCGCCTCGGGATGCATTATCGATTCGAGCACTGGTGTATTGACCTTTGACGCCACGGGCGTTGAACCGGGCAGGTACCTGCACGCAGTGCGCGTGAGCGATAGCAACGGCAGCACCGTCGCTAGATCGATTCGCGTGCTTGTGCAGCCCCAAGAGGAGACGCCACTTGTGGTCAGTACCAAGCAACTGGAGCCATGTTTTGCGGACCGAGACTATCGGGTCAGTCTGCAGGCCGAGGGTGGAAACGGCGCGCGGGTGTGGAGAGTAAAGGGATTACCTGATGGTCTCGCGTGTTCGGGTCTAGAAGGGACCATCAGCGGAGTGGTAAGCCGTGAGCATCTGGCATCGGCAGGCGGTTCGTACGTGTTTACGCTCGACCTCGAAGTCACTGACGCAAATGGGGTCAAGGCGCACGAACAGGTTCGTCTCGCGGTGGTTGACCTTGAGAAGTATTGTGAGGTGCCGGCGGGGGTGATGTTGCTGGGTTACCATCCCACTCCCGACAGAGAAAAGGAGCTGGCGCGCCTGACGCCGAACGGTGAACTGAAAACCGCCGTGTCCAGCAACCTTTGCGCAAAAGGGGAAGTCTATCTTCCGCGCTTCTTCATCAAACGGTATCCGGTGACAAATCGTGAGTGGCGTGAGTTTGTTGAAGCGCAGCCTTCTGCCGGCATACCGCGGCGCTGGGCAGACAAGGATTTCGACCCGGAGCGCGAAGCCGACCTCCCGGTCACAGACGTGGCTCTCAAAGACATGCAGGCCTATTGCCTCTGGCGCGGGACGCGTCTGCCGACAGGTTGGGAATGGGAAAAGGCCGCGCGCGGTGAGGATGGGCGCTTGTTTCCGTGGGGTGACCAGTTCGATGTGAACTGCTGCAACAGCGCACAGTTGCGATGGGGTGCATTGACTGTCGTTGATCAATTCCCAGAAGGCGCTTCGCCGTTTGGCGCCCTGGACATGGTCGGCAACGCGTGGGAATGCGTACAGCAGCGCATTTGCTCCCATGGGCGTTGGCGGCAGGCTCTTCGAGGAGGCTCCTATGGCGAGGAACCTTCTGCCATGTTGGCTTGCATGGCCGCCCTACCCGAACAGGGATGGTGCTTGAATCTGGACGAACGCCGGGGTGTTCTGATCCCAGCCGACTCCGCCACCGACCCGGCCATTGGTTTTCGTGATGTGATAGAGGTGGAGGACGTTCCGGTGTACCCGCAGGGACTGGTTCCTGTTGCAGCATCGCATTTTGTGATCCCTGACTCTCGCAAAGAACTGTGTGCTCCGAAGGTGTTTCTGGCCCGGTACACAGTCACCAACATCGAGTATGCCGAGTTCGTCCGAGAGACAGGCCACCGCCGGCCCCAACACTGGAATCAAAGCGGGCAGGAGTTATTCGACCGCGAAATGCGGTACCTCCCTGTGATTCATGTGACTTGGGATGATGCGGCGGCCTTTTGCAGATGGAAATCGAGCAAGCTGGGCGTTGTGTGCAAGGTCATGACGGAGCGAGTGTGGCGCGCCGCAGTTCACGGGCCTGGCCAGGGCCGTGATTTCACTCCGCGTAGGTATCCGTGGGGCAATGACTGGCAATGCTGCAGGTGCAACGGACGCGAGTCGGGGTTTGGCGGTCTGATGCGCGTGTTTGATCTGGCGAACGGTCGTGCGGTCTGCGGCGCGTTCCATCTGCTCGGCAACGTATGGCAATGGGTCGGTCCAAACAAGGTGGCCGGAGGCAGTTGGCGGGAAAACTGTCAGGCCACCGAAGATTGGCTGCGGGAATGCGACGGCGCGGGCTGTGACGTTGGTTTTCGTTACTACGCAGACCCCGCAAGCGGGCATTGATGAAGGCGAGGAGAAAACGTGGCTGCTAACAGACAATTGTGGGCTCTGTGCGTTGGCGTGAACGACTACGGTGCGCAACCTGGGCTGCCGAATCTGAGCTGCGCGGTAAACGGCGCCTGTCTCCTCTACGAAACCCTGGTGGAGGAGTACAATTTTCAGGGGGTATTGCTGGCTCATCCGCGCGATATTTCAAGTGGTCCGCACGCATCAATGGCAAAACGGAGCGAGGGGGCCGGTAGCGCCGAGGATGTCATCGAGCAAATCAATCGCCTGGGCCGACGGGCACGTAGCGAAGACATCTTCTTCTTGTTCTACGCCGGGCATGCGTCAGCACAAGCGCCGGCCTGCCTCGAACCATTTGGTGCAATTTCAAACAAGCCGTCAACGCACCTGATGCTTCGAACGTTGTTTGGTGAGCTCAATGCGTTGCCCTGCCGGTTCCAGGCCGTGCTGTTGGACTGCTGCTGTGCCGGCAACCTCCTTCCAACGCCGGGTTCTGCCCCACACTCAGGCAACAACGAGCGCGCCGTTCTGCTCGCGTCGAATGCGAACCCGGACGTTGCCCTGGGTACAGGCGACGGGCGCCACTCGCCATTTGTGACTGCTTTGGTCGAGTTCCTCAAACAGAAGGTTTCGATCGGCCAGTCGTTTGAGCCTGAGGAGATGTTTGCTCACGTGGTTCAGGAAACCGCGAGCGTGCTGAAAACCGTCCCCCTTTTCCGCGATGAACTCCCTGCCGTGCGTTGCGGACATGCGCCGTTTGGGCTCAGGCGACCCGGTTTGGCTCTCACGCTGCAGCGCAGATATGTGTGCAATGTTGGCGAAAAACTCGTGCTCGATGCACCGGCCCGCCGAAAGTCTGCCGGTGGAGCGCCGCTCGAGTGGGAGATTTCGCTCAAGAACTCCGGGTTTGATACGGGCATACAGAAGAAGACCTTCATCGATATCGACGCTCTGCGGTTTGATTACGCCGGCGAATACGAGCTCGAGATGGTAGTGCGCGACCCGGACACCGAGGAACGAGCTTCTGCTTCAATAACAGTGCTTGTCAAAGAGGTCAAACCGGGGCCGCTGACCCTGCGCTGTGCTCAGTTGCCTATTTGCCACAAAGGGGAGCCGTACCTGGCGTTGCTGGACATAGCCGGCGGCGTGCCACCGTACAAACTTGAAGTTAGCGGTTTGCCGCCGGGAATGACATGCAACTGGGCCAGTCCAACGCGCGATGCGCCGGGTCACAGGATACGTTTGGCAGGGAACGTGCCCGAAAACGCCGCGGCGGGAACCGCGCGGTCACCTGACGCTGACCCCATTGCTTTCAACGTTCGGTTTCTGCTCGAGGACTCTGTGGGCAACAAACGGGAGGAAGTCCGGCGTCTGTTGGTAATCAGCCGAAAGGATTATTGCCGTATCAGCGGGGGGTCGTTTTGGGTGGGCTACCAGCCTGACACAAGCAAGGAAACCGCCATTCAACGCATGCTGGCCGGAATGGTCCACCAAGTCCTCAAGGTCAACCCCGGCGCAGAGGTGCAACTGACGGAGTTCTACATACGCAAATACCCGGTCACGAACCTGGCATGGCGTGAGTATGTGCATGCCAACAAGGGCGCAAACCCGCCGCCCTGGATTCCGGAACACTGGGACCGGGACAATCCTGATTTCTTTTCGCAGGCAGAAGCCACTCTGCCGGTTGTGGGTGTGCCCTACAAGGCCATTTGCGATTACCTACAATGGAAAGGCACGCGACTTCCAACCGCATGGGAATGGGAGCGAGCTGCTCGTGATCGGGATGGGCGGCTTTTCCCGTGGGGCGATGAATTCCATGCCGAGCACTGCAATGTGTTGGACAGTGGCGTGGGACATCTGACGCCCGTGGACGCTTACCCTGCCAACTGCAGCCCTGACGGCGTTTGTGACATGGTGGGTAACGCCGCTGAATGGGTTGACCGCCGGACCTATCAAGCTGGTTACTTGTACCAACCGTTCCGAGGCGGTTCATATCTGGACACCTGCTTGTATGCTCTTACGTTCCTTGACAGCCGCGAGGCGGGTGTGCGGTACGGCGCCGACGAATACAGCCCTGAGGTTGGCGAAACGGCTTTTGGATGGCTTGGTTTTCGAGATGTGGTTGATCTGGACCCTGACCCTGGCGAAGCCCAAGCTTTGATTCCCATACCTCAGGTGCACCTTCATATCGGCGATAAGAATGCGTCGGTTCCGCCCTTTGCGATGTCAAGGTACACCGTAAGCAACCTCGAGTATTGGGAATTTGTTAAGGCCACTGGGCATCGTTTTCCGGATGGCTGGGAGCGAAATCCAGGTGACCAACTCCCTTTCCCGATGCTGCATCGGCATCTGCCGGTCGTTGGTGTGACATATCGTGATGCGCTTGCGTTCTGTCTCTGGAAATCGCGTGTCCTGCGGTGCAGCATTCGTCTTCCCACTGCCGAACAGTGGCTGGCGGCGGTGGACGGCGGGAAAGGCCACCGTTTTCCGTGGGGCAACCAATTTGACCTGCAGCGCTGCAACAGCCTGGTTTCCGGCTGGGGCAAACGGTTGCCGGTGTTCGCGTTGCCGGGTGGATGCAGTCCGCAGGGCATTTACAATCTGATCGGCAACGTGTGCGAGTGGATTGATCCGTTCGAGCTGCGAGGCGGTGGGTGGCAGGACGATTGCGAGGCGCTGGCCAGATGCAGTTTTCGGCATGTGGTCAGGCAAACCACCGACTACGGTTTCAAACGCCGTGATGTGGGTTTTCGCTACGTGCAGAACATTCCAAGAAAGCAAACACAATGACAGACCCAAATGCAAATGACATGAGTTCAGGCGCGGCTGCGCAAGCGGCGTGGGCCTCGCTGATTCCTGACTCGTTCAAACGTGATTTTGACCGGCAAACCACGCGCGTGTTCTTTGCTGCGGCCACGATCGGGGCGGCTCTAAGCGCATTGTTCTGGCTTTTCAGAGATTCGTTCTTTGTGATGCTAGGTGGTCAATTCGAATCCGGTCAGGCGGTAGTGCCGGCCCTGTACGGGGAGAACGCTTCTTTGGGTGCGTTTTGGGCCTACAAGCTCCTCTACGAAGGCTTCATTCCCTATTCGATTATCGCCGCTACGTTTGCCGCGGTGTTCTACGCGATCGGTTTGGTCGCACTTCGGCTGGTGCCGACGCGGGCCGACACATCTCGTGACCTGGAATTGTTCAGCCAAGAGATCGCGTCGGCGGTGCCGGGCACCGTCGAGTCATTGCTTCAACTGACCGGCCAAGGCGCCCGGGCGATCCGCAGACGCGGGCGCCTCATGGGACGGCTGCACTTGTTGGAAAGGGCTTATAACATTGTGCCAAAGCGCGGGTTCGTCAGGGAAGCCAATGACCGTCTGTCAGCAATGGACGACACCATTGCAACAAGCGCGCTGCACCACCTGGTGTTTCTCGAATGGCTCCTGCCGATTCTCGGATTCATCGGCACGGTGTGGGGCGGGACCAACGCCGTCGATGAATTGCGCAAAGGGCTCCAACTGCTTTTTGCTGAACAGAGGATATCGGAAGCGGTTCTGAACCAGTTCCTGCACGGACTCGCGAACCTCGCTCTGGCGTTCGACACGACGTTGTTCGGGCTTCTGGGTCTGGGATTGGCGGGCTCGGCCAATTCGTTTATTCGCAAACGAGCGGGGTCGGCTCTTCTCGGCATCAACAAATGGTGCAACGAGGCCATCAATCTTCTTAAGGAAGGCCCGGACCCAATGGAAGAGATCGAGAAGGTACTGCGCACCGGCTTTTTCGAGACCAACGACAACGGCGACCTGGTAGCAGGCGAGGACGGCAAGCCTGTGCCTCGCGACAAAGCATGGCGCGACACTGTTCTGCGGCTGCTGCAGACGGGCTTTTTCATCACGGACGACAAAGGCGAACTCCTGGTGGGCAGCGACGGAAAACCCATCTTACGCTGGCAGGAATGGATGAACCAGGTGTTGGGCGAGCTGTTCTTCACGGACGCCAGTGGCAGCCTCCTGTTGTCCAAAGAAGGCCAGCCCATAAGCAAATGGGGCGTGTGGCGGCAGAAGATGCTGCAAATGCTGGTTCAGGAGTTCTACGAGGTGACCCCAAGAGAGGCCGAGGCCATCGCAGAAGGCATCCTGGCTGAAACGGGCGAGAAGGTCCCCCTCCGGAGCCGGTTCGAGCGGCGGCATCGTGAGTTGCTTGTCCGCTGGGCCATTACGAACTGGTTTGCGGAACGGCACAGCCTTCTTGCTGAGCGCACAAATGAGTTGCTTGAGTCCGGTCCGAAGCCCGGGGCAGGGCCCCGCCCACCAGCCAGGCCGTCGTTCATGACCGTTCTCGAACCGTGCGGATGCCCCGTTGATTGCATATCCG
Source organism: Verrucomicrobiota bacterium (assembly GCA_012517065.1). Classification (GTDB taxonomy): domain Bacteria; phylum Verrucomicrobiota; class Verrucomicrobiia; order Limisphaerales; family J093; genus JAAYVR01. The sequence goes on from JAAYVR010000094.1 coordinate 17,130, forward strand.
CAAGCACCGTTCACTCCGCCGTGGCGCGTCAAGAGCCGCCAGCGGAAGAGAACTCGTTTTCGATTCACACCTTCGCAGTGGCGCCACAGATCGCAAACTCGTACACCTCCATTGCGCCCAAGGACGAACTCGCCGTCCCGGAACGGCTGGCGGCGATTTGCGCGTCTGGCGATCGTCTGGCATATGTCTGCGAACGGTCGGGAACCATCGCCATCAGAGGTTGGACGGTCGGCGAATTCCCTCGCGAATGCGTTCTCGAGGACGGTTTCCGCCCGGTGAGTGGTGCGCTGGCCTTTCTCCCCTATAACGGCTTGGAACACGTCCTTGTGGGCGCACAGGGCGCAGCGGAAGTGCGGCTCCTCGCCTGGTTGGCCGATGGTAGCGGACCTGCGCCGGTGCCGTTGTTTCAGTCGCCGGGCCATCTCACGGCGTTCAGCGCTCGGTCCGGAGAAGCGATCGCCTGCGTGGTCGGCGGAGACAATGGCTACCAACTGCTGACGTTGCGAGCCGGGTCCAGCCTGCGAAAAGTCCCGATTGGCCTGGACGTGGCGGCGCTGGCATTCGCGCCGGACGGAACACTCTGGTTCGTGGATGCGACCGGCCAGATGGGCGAGCTCGACCTCAACACCGGCAAGGCCCAACCGCGCCTGAAGGCGCCCCAGAAAACAGACCTGTTGGTCATCACCGCTCACAACCAAATCCTCTCAGCGCGCCGAAACGATCCTACGGTGTTCGTTCTCGATGTTGCCGCTCCCAATACGGTCCGCGCTCTGCCGTGCCCCTCGCCGGTGACGGCGCTGGCCATCTCCCACGACGGCGTGCACTTGCTGATCGGTTTGCACAACGGCAGCGTCCACTACCTGGACGCGCACAACACAATTTGACCGACGATCATCGAGGTGGCCCATGAGTGTTCTCGGACTTGCCTGGGACAAAAACGGAATCTGCCTGACCTGCCGTCCGGACCCGGCACTGCCTCCGCGCCGCTTGGACGAGCTCTGCCACTGCGAGATTCCACGGTCCGTGCGCGTGCCGCCTGATCTCAGTCCCGAGGGCAATCTGGCCGGCCACGTGCTGTTGGGGAATTGGTTTGCTCCCCCGCCCAACAGGAGCCCGCGCGAACAGGCTTTGCTGGCCAGCGCCGTCGCCGAGTATTTCGGGAATGTTCTTTCCGCGCTTCAGAACGACCCCGACGCTCAGGTGTTGTTGTTGGACAGCATTGACCAGTTGGTCATCGTGACGCCTCCGCACGCGCACCAACAGGACGTCGATGCGCTGGCGAAGATGTTGCCAGCGACAGGCCTCACCATCACCATGGTGACACATTACGCTGCGCAGTTTGCGGGCCTATGTAAAGAATTCCTACCGATGAAGCCTTTCCTGGTTTGTGAATGGGATGAGGACCTCGTCTTTCACCCCGTCGTGGCTCACCCCACCTTGTCGCATGTCAGTCGGACTGGGCAGGGCAGCAAACTCAAGCACGTGGGAGCCAGGCGCATGCAGGAGCTTCTGACGCGCCACGTAGTGGCCAGACACCCCGCCTTGTTTTCGGATGAAGCCGCCGCAGGAAAAGTCTCGAGCATGGCAGCCCTGCGCGCGGCCGCTGACGCCTTTGTCCAGAAGGCGCTGGCCGGTGGTGAACTGGCGTTCGCTGCGGGCGGGCCGAAGGAGCCGGTGACCGCCCGTTTTACTGCCAGCGTCAGAACACTGCCACCCGGAAGGCCCCATCCGACCAACGGTACGCGGCCTGAAGGTTCATCATCGATACCGGAATCGCTCAGAGCAGAGCCGAGCGGCGAACCATGGGCGATTTCACTTACGGAAGACGAGGTGCTGGCGAGCTGGAAACCGCTGCTTGATCAGGTGAGGAATTTCTCCGGCGCCGCAGCCCGAGAAGCGCGCGCGATGGGGCTCACCGCGTGCGTTTGTTCTGGCGCCATGTTCCAAGCACCGGTATTCGCCAGCATCGTTCACGATGCTTTCGAACGAGAGGGGGTTCTGGTTTCGACAGACTCGCCAACCGTCACAGCAGGACGCGGCGCTCATTTCTGTGTTCGGGCCAGGCCCATGCTCTCTTACGATTGCGGTGTGCTGATCAAGCTCCGAGGCGCTCGCACAGGCATCGGCACGCTCGTTCTGGTGCGGCCGGCGGCGGTTGGAGAGAAACGGCAATCGGATGTTCTGGCCTTGCCAATCCCGAACGCCGGGGGTGCACTTCTCGATCTGGCAATTTACCTACGCCGGCTGGACGAACAGGCGACCAGCGTTGTCTGCGAAGTATTGAAGAGCCACACCTTCAGCCCGGCACTCTCAACAGATCGACAAGCCCGGCTTCAGGTGAGTATGCGTGTTGATGAAGACGAGGTCTTGGGCGCCACCGTGAGCGTTGACATCCACGATCTCAATTCAGACGACCATATCCGGTTCAACAAACTGCCGCTCCGAGGGACGGAGCCATTAAGCGAGCCACCGTTGCGTGACCCCCAACAGCTCATGGCAGCAGACTGGGCCAATCGAATCGACGCGATCAGGCGCTCACCTTCGGGGAGTCGGGTGCGAACCGTCAGCGATTGGCGCGCGCGCTTCGAAGACTGGGGCGGCGTTTCGCGTGGCTTCTACGCGAGCTACATTTTGAATTCTGCCGTCGAGTTCATCACCATCTTAGCTGCCGCATGCAACGAGGGCCAGGAGGAGCTCCTCGAGGGGTTGGCACTGCTTGGCGCCATACAACTGTCGGACCCCAATTTCGTCAGGAACGCGCACCCTGAAGAATTTCAAGCCGAAGCCCGATTGGCGTTGTTCGAAGCCATGCGGCGCGGTGCAACCGCGTTGACTGGGCTCGGCTGCAACTATTGTGCCGCTTGGTTGGAAGAATTTAGGGAGGCCAGTGACGCACCAACGGAGGAACGGTGTGCGCAAAGGCTTCTGAATGCTGTCAGCCAGGACCTCGCCGGGCGTGAGATCGAGTCCGCTGTGGTTGAAGCTACGTCAAAGGTGGCGCAGATGTACCACTGGACTTGCCAACACCCATCCACATTGAACGTGGCTTGGGACGGATCGCTCGACTGAAACCCAATTCGCATCCGCATGAACGCCATGAAACATTCAGGTTACCCAGACCCCGGCGCGGCCAGCTCAACCGCACCAAGCCGGCTGCCATGGTCACCCCAGGATTTGCAGGAGGCCCTGAAGGTCTTCCTTCGCACCGGCGACTGCCAACCTTGTCTCAAAGTCCTTGGGGCAACGACCGGACGGAACCCGTTGCTCGCTCTACAACAAGCGCTCCGCAGCGCCACCGCAACATGGGAACGCGACGCGCTGGAAGACATCGGATTTGAGCTTTCGCGCGGCCAAGGCGGCCTCGGGACGGCGCGGCCCGACATACAGGATCTCCTGCAGGAAGTGGAACGTCATTATGGCCCACATGCGCTTCAGTTCTTGAGTGTGGAAAAAACTGAAGCAATAGTGCGGGGCCTGTGGCGCCTTTGCAGTCCGCCTCCGTCCCGCGAATGCCTGTTGGCTCTGCTCGGAATTGAAATTGCGCGCGCGGTGGGCGAACCGATCGCCGTGACTCCGGAGGTTCACGGCAAGTCTGTCACCCTCTACAACAAGCAATGTGGCAACTGCGGTGGCGAGTCGGATGGCGCAGGCACAGTGTACTGTCATCGCTGTCTGGCTGAGGCCAAGAAGGTGCTGAAGGCCGGACTCGCTGACGGAACCTACAACGTCAAGGAAGGCGCCACCTCCAACATGGACGTGCTTTCGCGGATGTTTCTCAGACAATTCGCCGCCATGTTCGGATGCACACAATGCAGCCACCAGCCGGTCAAACCATGCTCATGCGCCCGCGAGGTTGAAATCCCGGAGCATCCCGTGCTTGGACAGGTGCTAAAAGGACGGCAACTGGCCACGGGCAATGACTGGTTCTGCTACGTCCGGCTCGTTGAGGGCTAACCCATGACAAACGGCAACAACTTGCTGCAGAACGGAGAGAGGGCGGGCATGGTGACACCGCTGGTGGACGTGGTATTCAACCTCATGATCACCATGTTCATCTTCCTCATGATCTACATGGCCGTCGTGCTGCCGCGCTCGGAGAGACCCTTGCGGTTCGCCTCTGTGCAATTGCCTGATGCGGCCCCTTATCAGGTGTACCACACGCAAGTTCGTGTCGCTCATGGTTCCGGCGATTTCCGGTATGAGATGGTTGCGAGCGGTCTTCGTACCAACGAAGCGATGCTCAGCCTGGACCGCACCAATGGTCTTCTGACGGGCGTTTTTCTCGGGCCAACATCGCCGTTCCGAACCAATGCCGAGACGATCAATCTCCGAATCGTTGTGATTGACCGGCTCATGGTCGCCACGGTGCCAACCAACATGGTTGTGTTCATGAAGGTTGGGGAGAGCAATATGCCGCTTTTCTTTCACCAAGAATGGCCGGCCCCCGACGTCGAACGTCTGCTAAAAGAAAGCCGTGCCGAGTCAGCACCCAAACGTCCCAACGCGGACCGTCCCAGTTTGATGCAACGACGGCAGGCAACTGCTGATGCACGTCCCGATTCACCTCCCCCAGCAACCCGATCGAGTGGGGAACGACCCATGCAAACCAACGTCTTGTGCCACTATGCGATTCGCAGCAACTTCACCATTGCTGTACTGCCGGCCAAAGTGCCTTTTGACCCTGCCAAAAACCCGCTCCGCCTTCCCAACAGCCGGGAAACCGTCAAGGGCGTCGCGACCTTCCCAATCGAAATCCCCATTTCGCCTTTGGGTGGCATCGAACCCTACGAATACCAAGCGACAAACATGCCACCCTGGCTCCGACTCGATGAGCGGCGTGCCTTGCTGATCGGCACTCCACCAAGAGCGGCCACAAACGAGTTCACTATCTTAGTCAAGGATGCGCAGACTCCCGCAAGGGATTGGGAGCTGGCTTACAGACTCAAGGACACTCCTGGTCACCCGCTGGTCTCGGCTGCAATCGCGATCGAGGTCGAGGAATTCAAGCCGCTTCAGGCCACCATCGCGCTACCGCGGTTTGGTCGTGTGGGTGAGCCAATCCGCGGTGCAGTCCTTGTTCAGGGCGGCTTCGGGCGGCGCCGGTTCTCGGCGCAGCAATTGCCACCCGGATTGGTGTTGAATCCGGACTCGGGCGAGATAACGGGCCGGCCCGTCGAGAAAACCGACCTCGCGATAGTCGTGCGTGTGACGGACGAGCTCACGAACTCAGTTCTGGCGCGCGCGACAGCGCCGGAATGGCGGGGCATTATTGACCGCGCGCCTGCGGCCAGGATCATTGGCACGCCCTGAAAATGACCATGAATTCGAGACTGAATTGGCGAGTGTGGCGGGTGCATCTGCAGCAGGCGGTCACGTGGTTGGCAGCGCTGTTGCTCGGCATCTCTGGCGCCATGGGTGCGGTGAAAGCCCTTCCTGATGCGCGTGTGGGACAGACCTACGAATACTGTATTGCGCTTCAGGGGTTCACAGAACCCATTGACTTTCGTTGGAGCGGTCAGGTGCCCGAAGGCCTGACTGCGCAAGGGCCGCGTTTGTTTGGGACACCGCGAGCTGCGTCAGCGGAGCCGAGGTCTTTGTCCGTCGAAATCGTGGATGCGCTTGGGACGTCAGCGAGTCAGAGCTACAGCTTGTTTGTCCGTCCGGAACTCAAGAGGTTGCGCGTTGTGACAAACAGTCCGCCTGTGTTTCTCGTCGGCGAAAAGGCCGATTATGAGATGGTGGCCACGGGTGGTGAAGGGGCATATTCGTGGGAAGTAGTCGAGTCGTCACTGCCGACCGGATTAGAAGTTCGGTTTGGCGATGGGAAGGGAACGTGTGGGATCAGTGGCATAGCAGCCGATCCGGGCGAGATCAGACTGCGTGTGACTGTATCCGATCAGTCAAGGCAACAGGACGGTCCCGTCTTGATCACCGGCAGAGTCGCGCCCGCGGTGGCGCCACCATTGGAAATCGTTACCAAGACTTTGCCCACCGCGTTCTATGGTGTGCCTTACTACGCCACACTCACCGCGGTGGGTGGGAAACCGCCCTACCATTGGCTTGTGCAACCCACCGTGCCCGGCACTGCCGAGTGGCTGTCGTGTTCCCAAGAGGGGTCTCTCACCGCCACCGCACCGCGGATCGGGAAGGCACTGTTCACCGTGAGTGTGACTGATGCGATGGGAAGCCGTGTCACTGCTGGCGGGATCGAGCTGCGCGTCGAGCCCCCTCCCACAAGAGGGAAATTCGAGCTGCACCCGACCGAGCTGCCGCCAGCGGTCGTGGGATTGCCGTTTGTGGCGGCAATCACCGTTCTCAACGCTCGTGGTACTGTTGCCTGGGACACCACGAATGTGCCGCCGTGGTTGCGTATCGAGAGTAGCGGCGACTGTCTGAGGCTTCGAGGCGAGGCCCACCGCGCTGGCAAATGGAGTTTTTCGGTGCGCGCACACGACGTGGCCCAAACGGAAGCGACCGCATCTGCCAAACCATACATTTTCGCCTCCACGCCGCCGCAGCCGTACTCGATTGAGGTGGTCGAGCCGAAGCCCGCGCCCCACCCTTTGCAGGTGCATACCGATACCTTGCCGGCCGCTATTGTAGGAATACCATACCACGTGCGGCTTGCGGCACGCGGCGGAGAAGGAGACATCTCGTTCGCAGGTGATACTCGTAAAGCGTCCTGGATCAACCTGGCACCATCAGGCGAACTGACTGGCACGCCCAGAAATCCGGGCGAAGTGGAATTGACTGTCCAGGCAAAGGATTCATTGGGCACCCTGTCGCCGGTGCGAAAACTGGTGTTGCGTACCGTGGCCGCGGCGAATGAGAAGCTGCGTATTCTGGAATACGCCCCGCCGGTGGTGTTGCAGGACCGCAACTTCACATTCCAACTGCCAATTGTCGGCGGCCTGCTCCCGTACGACGTCAAACTGGTATCCAGCGCGCCGCCTGGGCTCGAATTCGACGCCGTGAAACACACCTTCTCTGGCAGGCCACGACGATGCGGTCGTTTTCCGCTGATCTTGAGTATCCGCGACGCTACTCCCGGTGCCTTGCCGATGGAGCATCGGTTGGCCATCGAGGTCGTTCCAGAACGCACCAGAGTACTTCCAGCATGGCCTTTGATTGCCATCGGAGCTGCAGGAACATTGCTGGCCGCCGTGGGGGGCATCCTTCTTTTCAGATCATGGCGGCGAACCGCGGCAACTTAATGCTACGGCGATGCACGATTTTCTGTGGGGATGATGGAAAGTTGAAACGTGGGAAAGCAGGGAGTTGGTGAGGAGAAACGAAGCCGACTCGCCAGCTCTGCCCGGAGTGCGTCCGGCTTGCCGGCGCTTTGGACATGCAACACACAAAAGACAGTAGGGATGGACTGTGGCATGCCAAAGCGAGAGCAAGCTCCGCGCACGCTCCCGCGCCGGCGGAACTGACTCGACGGTTTGGCCAGCGGGCCGTTCGGTCGCGAAGCGCATGGAGTGCGTCCGGCTTGCCGGCGCTTTGTGCATGGAACAGCCAAAACACAGTGGGGATGGAGTATCTGCCAAAGCGAGAGCAAGCTCTGCCCACGCTCCCGCGCCGGTGGGACTCGCGCGCACAGATTGCCTGCGGCGCTATCCACGGGCAGCATCCGGTAACCGCGAAGTGTTGCCTGCCATTGGCTTTCAGCCCACCGAAACCGGCCCAACCCACGGCCGAAATCCAAAAAAATCGCGGCCGCGCGCTGCGCGCGGGAAGGGAAAAGGGCAAAAGGGTAAAAGAACAAAGGGTAATCATAACAGGTCACCTGGCAGCGGACCCGCATACCAACACACAACGGAAGCCGATGACGTCGCCGCGATAGGCGGGCGCGGCGCGGTCGCGGCGGGACGACAGCAGGTACCTGGGTTCGTAGTTGCTCCAGGACGCCCCGCGCAACACACGATACTTCTGCTCATCGTCATACCAATCCTCGCACCATTCCCACACGTTGCCGCCCAGGTCATACAACCCATACTGGTTCGCCACAAAGCTCCCCACCGGTGAGGTGCGGGCATACCCATCCCGGTAACCCTCAATCGCTGACCAATCGCTAGGCCAGTCCCCATCTCTCGCCTCGCTCCCGGCATAATTCCCCGCCCCATGCGGCGGCGGCCATTGCGTCCCCCACGGGTACACCCCTTGTACCTTTTCAGACTTCTCCCGGGGCGTGCCGCTCCGGCTTTCATTCAACCCCACCGCTACGCTCCATTCCCAGTCACGGGGCAGACGATA
>JAAYVR010000095.1 GCA_012517065.1 Verrucomicrobiota bacterium
CCGCACACTTTGGAAGATCGTTGCCGAAATGGAGAGAGTATCCCGGCAAATACTGTTTCAAACCTTGCCCGACGCCCCTCGTCGCAAACGGCTGGCCAAGAGAGTTTTAGGTCTTATCTAAGCGCCATTCGGGACAGACACGTAGTTTCCCTCTGGCGGGATTAGTGGGCAAGGTGGGGTTACGGAAATCCGGCCAAAATGTTGGTAGCAGTCCGGCACGGTGCGGGAACGCTAATTTGCGCTTGCCCGTTCCGAGGCGCTTTGATAGCATTCGGCTGCTTCTATGGCAGCGATTGGCCGTTTCCAGAAAGGCGACGACATTTTTTATGCCAAAGTCGTCGATGGGGAATTGTACCGGCTGCAGGGCGATGTGTTTGGCTCACCGACGTTCCAGAAGAAGCCAATACCGCTCAAGGGTGTCAAGACACTCGTCCCTGTAACGCCGTCAAAAGTTATTGCTGTGGGGCTGAACTATGCCGACCACGCGCGCGAGACGGGCAAAGCCCCGCCGAAAGAGCCGCTGTTTTGGTTGAAAGCGCCGACGTCGCTGATCCCGGACGGCGGCAAGATCGAGATTCCGTTTCCTGATCACAGGACCGACTATGAAGCGGAGTTGGCGGTTATCATTGGCCGGCGGGTTCGGAATGTGACTGAAGCGGCTGCTGCGCGGTACATCTTTGGTTACACTGCTGCACAGGACATTACGGACCGCACTATCCAAGAGTCGGAAAGCCAGTGGTCGAGGTGCAAATCGTTCGACACTTTCACGCCGTTGGGGCCGTATATTGAGACCAAGATTGACCCGCATGATTTGACCATTCAGCTCTTCCAAAACGGGCAACTCAGGCAAAACTCGAACACAAGCCAGCTCATTTTCAATGTCTATCAACTGGTCAGCTTCATCTCATTCAACATGACGTTGCTGCCCGGAGACGTCATCCTCACCGGAACACCGAGCGGGGTTGGGCCGATAACATCTGGCGACCGCCTCGAGGTTAGAATCCAGGGGCTGGCTCCTTTGGTTAACACCGTCAAGTGAGGGTGCGGGCGCTTTTTGCATGGTCCGTAACACAGCCGCGCTGGACGGCGCGCCCGATGACCTTCTTTGTGCACATCCATTCACAACAACAATAGCATGCGCTGGACTCAGACTTTTATTCCAACTCTCAAAGAACCCCCTGCTGAGGCCGAGATCGTATCACATCAGTTGCTGCTCCGAGCCGGTTTGGTACGGAAGCTGACGAGCGGCCTGTACACATTTCTGCCGCTTGGGTTGCGTTCGCTGCGAAAGATCGAGCAAATAGTTCGGGAAGAAATGGACCGGGCCGGCGCCATCGAGGTTCTCATGCCGGCTCTGCAGCCGACGGACATCTGGCAGCAAAGCGGCCGGTATGTGACCGCACGCGAAGTTCTCTACAAGGTGCGCGACCGCGCGGACAAAGAATGGTTATTGGGACCAACGCATGAGGAGGTAATTACCGCGTTGGTGGCTTCAGAAATCAGTTCTTATCGGCAATTCCCGAAAAACTTCTACCAAATCCAGACAAAATTCCGCGATGAGATTCGCCCGCGGTTTGGCCTGATGCGCGCTCGCGAGTTCATAATGAAAGACGCGTACAGCTTTGACACCAGCGATGAAGCCGCAGAAGTCAGTTACAAGAAAATGTACGACGCATACACGCGCATATTCCGCCGGTGCGGCCTTCATGCGTTCCCGGTCGAAGCCGATACCGGTGTCATCGGGGGCACGCTCTCGCACGAGTTCATGGTGCCAGCCGAGACCGGTGAAAACGAGGTGGTTTGCACCGCGTCGGGGTCTTATGCGGCCAACATCGAGAAGGCGGCCAGCCGCGGTCCGATCGTGCCCACGCCCGTGAATGACACTGGACCGGAGCCTGAGCCGTTCCCCACGCCCGGCGTGGTTACGATCGATGCTCTGAGTTCCCAGCCGTACAATGTGCCCGCGCATTGCCAGATCAAGACGCTTGTTTACGTGGTCGAGAGCAATCCGGTGATCGTTCTTTTGCGCGGCGACGACCAGCTCAACGAGGCAAAACTTGCTGTTGCACTTGGCACAAACGTTTTCAGGCCGGCAACTCCGGATGAGATTCACGATCTCATGGGAGCGCGTCCTGGCAGTCTTGGCGCTGTGCGATCGACGCTTTCAACGAAGGCAGCGAATGTTCCGGTGCATGCCGACGTTGCGCTTCGGAATGCAGCCGGAATGACCACCGGCGCAAACAGGGACGGTTATCACATGCGCCATGTGAACATTGAAAGGGATATTCACGTTCACCACTGGCAGGATTTGCGCATGGTAAAGGCTGGGGAGGTTTCTGTGGCTGATGGCGCGCCTTTGGAGATTTGGCGTGCCATCGAGGTGGGGCATGTGTTCAAGCTCGGGACCAAATACAGCGAGAAACTCGGCGCGGTGTTCATCGAGGAATCTGGCGCAAGGCGGCCGTGCATTATGGGGTGTTACGGCATCGGTGTCACCCGCACTCTCCAAGCTGTAATTGAGCAGTCCCACGACAAGGATGGCATCATTTGGCCGCTGTCTGTGGCGCCGTTTGAGGTCTGCATCACGCCATTGAACGCAACCCCGGGGTCGGCGACAATGGTTGTCGCTGAAAATCTGTACCGGACCCTGGCCGATCGCGGTGTCGAAGTCATAATAGACGATCGGGACGAACGGCCCGGGGTCAAATTCAAGGACGCTGATCTTGTTGGTTTTCCGATGCGCATCAACGTAGGCGAGAAATCTCTCGCCCGGGACGAGGTCGAATTGAAGCCAAGGGCAGGGAAGCTCTCGACGGTGCAGGTCGCCGATGCCGCTGACCAGGTAATGGCGTGGATTCAGAGCGAGGCGAACAAATACCTTTAGCTCGAGAATTTCACCGCCTGGCCAGACCAAGACACCCAAAGGTTCATTCTGGTGAGATTTCCGGGCTAATCGATGCGGTTTCTGAATCCCGGAGCGCGATGTGTCCCCAACAACTGGCGAGCGAGTTCGCGCAAACGGCAGCGATCGGATTCCGGCAGTCCCCGCGGATCAAACCGAAGGCGATAGTGCAATTGGAGAGCTTCGTCGAGCAAACTGGCTGTTGGTGTTCCAATCAAGGAAAGACGTCGAAGCCATGCGCGCGGCGTTTCATGGGGCAAGCGAGGGCCGTGATTGCGCGCGATGACTGCGGCCAGAGCGAAGAATTCTGAATCAAGCCCGGGCAGTGGGGACGTTCGTTGTGGATGGGCGGTTTGCTGTTCACGAGCGCGACGCCATCGGCTGCCGCGGAGTTGTCGCCAGCCAAGCCATGAAAGTGCAATCATGCCTGCGGCAAAGACAAAGATGCGCCAATTGCCACCCCTTTGGCGCCATAGTGCGAAGTGATACCACGCATCTGAAAACCAGTCGCGGATGGCTTCGGACCAACCGGCTGCGACTGCTTCGTGCTGTCGCCATGTGCCGGGTGTGGTGTCCACATCTTGCCAGTGCCCGTTGATCCATGCCAAACACCATGCGTGTGCATCGCGGGCGCGTGCAAGCCATGTGTCGCCACGGGGTTCGCCAGGGCTGAACCCGACGGCGTAGCGGGCGGGCACGCCTGCGGCTCTGAGCAGCAGGACTGTTGCAGTGGCGAAGTACTCGCAGTGGCCGGCGCGCGATTCGCGGAGGAAAGCGGCCAGTGGGCTTGAGTTGGTTTGCCCGGTACTGCGGTCTTGCCAACGAGTGTACTCGAATTTGGTGGCGAAATAGCGCTCAAGTATTGCGACGGCGTGGTCGGGCGGCTGCCCTTTCAATCCGAGTGCTTGCGCTGTTTCTTCGATTGCTTCGGAGTCGGGGCCTTTCAGTGAATCGAGATTTGTGTCATCGGCGTCAGGCGGTCCGTCGAAACCGCCGCCCGGGCCATGCTCGACGGTGTAAACTACCAAAGGCGGTGCTTCATGCATGCGGGCAGAGGCGAGGTAATTGGTTTCTACAGCCAATGCGGGCAGGTTGGTGATCATTATTGTGCCGCTTGGCAGGGCTATTGGCGCTTCGCCTTGGGCCGTGTAACGGGCAATTGTCATGAAACGTCCGCTGCGTTGCCTTCTAGAAAAGCGCCAGATATGGCCATCAATCGGTGTACCGACAGTCTGAAACTCCCGGTGCGTTGCTCCCCAGACACTTGCGCGGAACCGATTGAACACCGCTTCGCGGAGCAAACCCGGTGCCGTTCCGTCGGGCGTGCGCACGCGCAGGATGATGCGACCGGACTCCTTCAGGCGCCCGACCGCGCCAATGGAGGTCACGCCGTGGAGTTGGTCGAACCTGTCTCCTTGTCCGGCGTTCTGCATCAGCCTGCCTTCGAGTGCGAGCAAGGTTTGCCGGGCGCGCTCGATGCCGCGCTCCGTCACCGCTGCGCCCACGAGCAAGCACAAGTACATTCCCACCCATGACCATGCGCGATATCGTCGGCTGCGCCATGGCCAGAGCGCCAGCGCCAAAACACTCAGCAGCAGTGGCAAATACGCCTTTGACCGGGCGGTGCCGGCGCACGAAGCGAAGAGTACTAGGGCAAAGTAAAGATAACCGGGGTGAATCTGGCCCGTTGCCCAATCAGGTGGGCGAAGCCCAGAAACTTCTGGTCCCATGGCCCTCAGTCGGAGAGAAAACACTTCCCATGGCAGCGTGGTGGTGCGGCTCACCGACGTTGCCACGATGAACGGATAGAACACGAACGGCAACCAACGCAACAACACGACCGCTGTCTGGGACATTTCGCGCATTTCATCTAGTCGCGTTGCGGGAGAGCTTGTAGTGACAATGGTTCCCACTGACTCGAGTCCACGTCGCGCAAGAAAGAGGTAAAGGGCGACGCCGATGAACAGCAACACTGTGGCGTTCCAGAGCCGGTTCAAGTCTTCCGTCCGCGGCACAAACCGCACCTTGGAAAACCTGAGCGCCTCGAGGATTGCGCCCATGGCCAAGCCCCACGGCAGCAGGTCCGCCTGCCATGCCCACAACGCCAGAGCAAGCAAGATTGGAGGCGTGGCGTGCCGGACATTGTCAGAAGGACTGTTCATTGCATTCGTTCCAATCGTTGCAGGCCTTCCCCTACACGTCCCTCTTCGAGCACAAGGAGTTGATCGGGCTGATCTTCGGCCGGGCCGCGTTCGAACGTGTCAGCCTTGCCTCTCGGGACAAGGATCATCACAAGGACCGGAACTCGCAAGGCACGCAACCGCCGCACGAGGTTCCGTCGTGATTGATCCCACTCGAGGAGCACCATCAGACAACCGCTCAACGTGTGACTGTGTTGCAGCACCAGAGCTTCGAGTTCACCCATGCGCGACTCACGGCACGGTTTCACCGCGGCCAATACCTCGAGCATTTGTTGTGCGTGGCCAACACCGCGCCCGCTGGTGACGCAGACAGTCGTTGGCCCGACGAACAGCAGGTCCAATAACGAATCTTGGTCTGGCACGGTGCATGCAAACGAAGCGGCGACAGCCACCGCCTCCTCGAACAACGCGTCCTGAGAGGCCTCGCAGAAAGTGTCCAACACCAAGGCGTGCCTCACGAAGTACTCGTCCTGACACTCTTTGACGATCAACTGCCCACGCCGCGCTGAGCTTCGCCAATGCACCCGCCGCAGCGAATCGCCCCTGCGATACTCGCGCAGCGCCACAAATTCTTCTGATTCGCCCACGCCAGCCGCGAGTGACACGCCGCCACGCTGGTACTGCGTCTGACCGGGCAACACCAGCGGCGGGAGCGGATAGCGCCGCGGTAGCACCAACACAGTCTGCGGCGCAGCAGCATGCCGCAAAGCACGCACCAAACCGAACGGGTCCGTGCGCGCCAGCCATCCACCCGTCAACACCAACGGCCCGCGGCGGTATGCAAGTATCTCGACGCGAACTTCGACGTTCGCGCGCGGCGGAAGCACCGGTACCGGCACCGGCCGGACAAGTGCAAGTCGGATTGGTGGCAACGGCGCTTCAACGCGAAAGCTCCGATTCCCGCGGCCCGGGCGCAGCCGCGCTGCGAATTCCGACACCGTAACAGGCGGGTCTCGCACGCTTTCGATGTACTCGAGCCCGCGCTGCAGCCTGTCGGTGATGTTCTGCAGTCGCACACGCACGCTGAACACTTCTCCGGCAGTCACGAATCGGGGTGCGTGACGTTCGATTGCGAAGGCGACTCGAAAGAACGTCGTCAGCAGCAATGCCACCAACAGAATCGCCAGCAGCAGCAGGAACACGGCCAGACTCGTCGTTTGGTCAAGGTTCGATACCGCTCCCGTCAGGACCAGTCCGCCGAGCACAAACCCGCCTGCAGGGGTAAACCGGCGTTGAAGCCAGGCAGCGCTTTTCCTGACCCCGACGTAAATGCGATGTAGCAAACGGATCAACATTCTGCCGTCAATTCCCTCTCAAACTCCACGCCATTCCTTCATTCTTACTCCCGGTCCTGGTCCTACTCCTGCTCATACATTCTATACTCCGAGTTTGCCCTGATCAAACCGACCAGCATTGAAACAATGCTCCCGAGTCGCTCCTTGCCGGGCAGGACTTGGTCTTCGGAACATCGCCCTTTAACGACCAAGACATCCAGTGCCGCCGCAGATTCCATTGCCGAGCCGCGGGCGTTGTCAAAGTATCTGCAACGATTTTCGCTTGTGGACTTGCCGTTGCCTTCAGCGATGTTGAGGAGAATGAACATGCTGGCCAGGTTTAGTTGATTCGTGACAGAAATCGGTTGTAGCAATTGTTGCAGTGCGGGCTCTGGCCACGTGATGAACTCCAAGGAAGCCTTGTAAACCTGGAGCTTCGCATGCTCAAATCGGCGGTTCATGGGGGGAGTAGAAGTTGGAGTAGGAATATGATTTGGAGTGGTATTGACTGTGGGAGTCTTGGGTTTTCACGATGGCTGCTGTGTTGCTTCAGGCTGGAGTCGGGACTTGCCGCAAAACGTCCTCGACCACACTGCGCTGGCTCTGACCTGAATACTGAGCTTGCGGATCCAAGACCAACCGGTGCGCCAGGACTGGCACGGCTATCTCTTGGACATGGTCGGGCGTCACACATTCCATTCCCGCGAAAAGAGCAAGCGCCTGGCTCGTCTTCATCAGCGCTAGCGAAGCGCGCGGACTTGCACCCAGCCGCACACCCGCTGTTTTTCGCGTTGCCGCAACCAGCTCGACCATGTACCGACGGATTTCGTCGCTGACGCGCACATCCTGCACCGCGCGGCGCAACGCCAGCACTTCCGAAACCGTCGTGCACGCGCTGATCCTGTCGAGAGGATGATCCCGCATTTGTGCTGCGAGCATGGCTGATTCCTCCTCGGGCGGGAGGTAGCCGAGATCCAGTTGCAGAGCGAACCGGTCCATCTGAGCCTCTGGCAATGGATACGTCCCGCGGAACTCGATCGGGTTCTGAGTTGCGATGACGAAAAACAGCTCGGGCAGAACCCGGCGTTGGCCTTCGACGCTGACCTGGCCTTCCGCCATCGCTTCGAGCAGTGCAGACTGGGTGCGGGGTGAGGCGCGGTTGATCTCGTCCGCGAGTAGGATGTTCGTGAACACCGGTCCTTCGTGAAACCGGAACTCGCCGTTTGACTGGTGAAAGATTGCCACGCCAAGAATGTCGGAAGGCAACAAGTCTGGTGTGAACTGAATGCGCGTGAACTGCGCCGCTATGGCGCGGGCGAGCGCTTTGGCCAGCGTGGTTTTGCCCGTCCCGGGATAATCGTTCAACAACACGTGTCCGCCGCTCGCGAACGCCGCCAATACTCGTCGCACAGTTGCATCCTGGCCGCGTATGACCTGGCAAATTGTTCGGTGCAGACGAAGGTATGTCTCCTGTGGTGGGGTCACTTTTGGCGCGTCACGGTTTCCTTCTGTTTGAGGATTCGAAACTGGATCAGATGTTGCGCCGATGAGCATGGATTCGTCAGACACGGACGAAAGTTAGCCGCCTCGCTCCGGGGACGCAACGCGCATTTGGGAACGCCCGCTTTACAGAGCAAATCCTGGCATAGCAGAAAGATCTGCCGCAGAAAAATGGGGCCAGAAAAATGAGGTTGGTGCGGATTTGTGGCGTAGCAGCCAAAATTGTGTGGGCGCGAGCATTCCTAGCCCGCATATTTAATACCATGAGCAGTCTGCGAAACGGGTGTCTTCAAGCAACCAAGGAATATGCGGGCCCCGGAAATCTCACCGGCGCAAAGGCATGGGCGAATCCGAGGGGGTGACCGGTGAGATTTCCGGGCTAACGTCCCGTAGCTTGGGCGCGTAGAGAATCCTTTGGCTTTTGGTTCTCCTTAATATCGTGTCTGTCCCTCTATTTGCTGCGCCCGCGCCAACTCCCGCCAACGGCACTCCCCGGCCATCGGTAACTTCACCCATGACGCCACAATGCGCGCCCAGCCCGGTCCAACCCGGCCGCCACAATATCGTGTCTGTCACTCTATTGGTTCCGCCCCAGCAAAACCCACGCTAACCCCTCACAACAGTCCTCGGAAACTTCACCTCTGACGCAACAACGCCTATTCAACCGGCATGAACACCCCGCAAACTGCCGATCTCACTCTGATCGCCAAGCTGAACAAGCCAGCAATGACATCACGTGAAAACATTCCCCCATCGCCGAACGCCTTCACCAGGCCTTCGGCCTGCCACAACTCCGATCTCTGAAAAACGTCCCTGCCTCCTTTTCCTCGACTTACTCCTCCCAGCCCTTACTCGATCGCTCTCACCTTCAAGTCACGCAACACATAGACCTCTCCCAACAACATCCCGGGAATCTTCCTTGCTCCACTCTTCCGCTTCGGACCAAACAGCGGCCGATGCCTCTTGAACACCTCCTCGACAAACGCCCTGCTCCCCAACGCCACTCCGTCTGTTATGTGCCTGATCTTCAAC
>JAAYVR010000096.1 GCA_012517065.1 Verrucomicrobiota bacterium
CGGAGTTATGGGGTGCCGAAGGCCTGGTGAAGGAGTTCGGTGATTGGTGGATTGTTTTCACGTGATAATGCTACTGGTTTGGTTGGCCGGGTTGTCACGGTGAGATCGGCAGTGTGAGGGGCGTTGAACCGGGCCGGACAGTCATTGCCGCGTCAGAGGTGAAGTTTCCGAGGACTGTTTTGAGGGGTTGGTGAGGGTTTGGCGGTGGCTGAACAAATAGAGTGACAGACACGATATTGTGGCGGCCGGGTTGGACCGGGCTGGGCGAGCATTGTGGTGTAATGAGTGAAGTTTCCGATGACCGGTGAGTGCCATTGGCGGGGGTTTGGCGCTGGCGCAACCAATAGAGTGACAGACACGATATTCCAAGCTTCACGCCGGTGGTATTTCCAGATTAGAGAAGCAGCACGGCTGCACCCTGCAGACGCCCTGCACGCAGGTTCTCAAGAGCACGGTTTGCTTCGGCAAGTTGGTAGATTTCGACCTTGGACCTCACTGGCACTCGTGGCGCCAGTTGAAAAAACTCGAGTCCGTCTTGTCGCGTCAGATTTGCCACCGAACACACCGTTTTCTCATGCCAAAGCAATTCGTAGGGGAAAGACGGTATGTCGCTCATGTGGATGCCTCCACACACAACCCTACCACCTTTTCGAACTGCCCTGAGAGCGATCGGAACCAGATCACCGACCGGCGCGAATATGATTGCCGCGTCCAGTGGTTCTGGGGGCGGCGTTGTTGAATCCCCAGCCCACACGGCGCCCAGAGAAATAGCGAGTCCCTGGGCGGCTCTGTCGCCCGGCCTTGTGAATGCAAACACGCGACGCGCTTGGTACCTTGCCACTTGGGCAACAAGGTGCGCTGCTGCGCCGAAACCGTAGATGCCAAGGCGCTGTGCCTCACCGGTCATTCTGAGCGAACGATACCCGATCAGGCCAGCGCACAATAATGGTGCTGCTTCGGCGTCACCGTACATCTTGGGGATTCGGAAACAAAACCCGGCATAGGCGACGGTGTATTCTGCGTAGCCACCGTCCAATGTGTAGCCGGTGAACTTGGGTCGGTCGCAAAGGTTTTCCTGCCCCGACTTGCAGTACTGGCATGTTCCGCACGTCCACCCGAGCCATGGGATACCCACTCGATCGCCAATCTCGAACTCATCTGCGTCCTCCCCCTTTTCGACCACTTCACCAACAATTTCGTGGCCTGGCACGAGAGGGAGCTTTGCGCCTGTCAGTTCGCCGTCGACCACATGAAGGTCTGTCCTGCACACGGCACATGCATGGACCTTGACGAGGAGCTGGCCTGCCCTGCAACTCGGCATTGGAATGTCAGCCAGCCGAAGTGGCTGACCCGGCTTGTCCATGACCATTGCTTTCATTTTGGTTGCCAATGCTTTC
Organism: Verrucomicrobiota bacterium; assembly: GCA_012517065.1. Taxonomy (GTDB): domain Bacteria; phylum Verrucomicrobiota; class Verrucomicrobiia; order Limisphaerales; family J093; genus JAAYVR01. The sequence continues at coordinate 1,398 of JAAYVR010000096.1, forward strand.
GTGCAATATCGCTCAGGAAAACCTGAGCCAACTGGTAATCCTTAGTGAGCTGTTCGCCCGCCCGGAACGCAGGGCCGTGGATTATCCGCCGCTGTGCGGCCCATGTGCAGGTGGTGGCGGCCCACATTAAACGCCTCTAACGGATCCTTTACCCTGACTTTTCTGGTGCTCCAATAGTCCATCATACCCAACTCGCACGATCGATTCTAATTGGTCACGCCGGGCCCTGCAACGTACCGATGCCCCGAACTTGAAACCGCTTCTTGACAACATGCAGGTTCATGTGCGATGAAACAACTCAATAGCAGAAGCTGATGTGGCAAGGCCAAGAGAATCGGTGCGCGCGTTGGAAGTTGCGCAATCGAGTGGTGGCTTTTACGCTGATTGAACTGCTTGTCGTAATAGCGATCATAGCTTTGCTTGCTGCGATGCTCCTTCCGGCACTGTCCGGCGCAAAAGCCAAAAGCCAGCAGGTTTATTGTTTGAACAACGAAAAGCAGTTGACCCTCGCCGTGCATTTGTATTCTGACGATCACCAACAATGGTTGCCTCCAATTCAGGAACGGCTCCCGAACGGAGTTGAAACCAGTTGGCGATGCTACCTGTTCAAGTACCTTGGGCGTAATGCAAGAACATACGATTGCCCCTCTGAGAAGACCGAGGTTTATTCCAGTGGCAAGCCTTCCAACTCAAAAACGGCGAGCCCATGGGTGATCGGCCAGCCAGTTGCGGGTGAAATTGACATCCCCAGCGGTATCGGGGCTGTAAATGTGCATTGGCAAGCGGGAGGCGCGCCACCGCCGTTCGGAAGGCCTGCCGGTTACGAGAACAACATGTCGCGTGCCGCTGCGATCGAGTCGCCGTCACGGCTCATTTTCTTTGGTGACGGCCACAGCGACGTATTCGGCGTGTGGCCGAGTGACCGGTGGTGGATTTGGAAAGAAGTTGGCAGCGCAAATTCACCCGGATTCAATCGCTTGGCTCAGGGCGACAAAGGCGCTGTGCGGCACAGGCGCAGGTCGAATTACGCTTTTGCGGATGGAGGTGCGAGGCTGCTGGATCCGGAGCGCATACCCTGCAACACCGACGAATGCTGGTGGTCAGTGAAGGCAGACCCGCATTGATGCGAAATGAAAGTGCATCTGCGCCACGCGTGAAAGCAGCGGCACTCAAAGACTCGTCATTGGAATTGACAGCGGCAAGCATCTTGTCTGCAGGCCGCAAGAATGACCGGAACATAAGTCTGTTGAAACGTATGAAACAAACGCAAAGCAAAACTGGCAGGAACAACGCGTGCATAGCTGTGCTTGGGCTTGGCTATGGAGGCCTTCGGCTTGGCCGATTGATCTGGCTAATGACCGTGGCACTGATGGCCCATGTGGTCCTCGGGCAATCCCCGAGTGTGCGACCCGGCCATACGGCATATTATCCGGGCGAACCGATATCGATTTCATTTGCCGATGGGCCCGGCAATCCACTCGATTGGATTGGGATTTATCCAGAAGGCGTCGAGCCGGGCGCGCAACCATCGACCGCATGGCTCTATGTGAATGGCACCCAGCAGGGCACCGTCGGGCTCAAGGAAGGAACAGTCACGTTTGCCAACGGCATTAACCTTGCCGGGGATTGGAAGGTTTATCTGTTGCTGAATGACGGTTACACGCGGCTTGCTCAAGCGTCGTTCAAGGTCGTTGAACCATGGCTGCCTTTGATCCGGGTTGACAAGCCGGTCTATGGAGTTGGCGAGATGATAAGCATCACATTCACCAACGGTTATTCTAACGCAAAAGACTGGATCGGGATCTATGCAGCAGGTGAAACGCCCGGTGGCGGTCCCAATGCAACCCTCTGGGCTTACGTTGACGGCACACACAACGGCAATGTGGCGTTGGCCAACGGCGTTGTGACATTCGCGTCCGGCCTGAACAAGCCCGGCAGCTACGCAGCGTATTTTCTGCTGAACGATAGCTACGATATTCTTGCCGAGGATTTGTTCGAGGTGTCCACCACGGCGGGTATGCCGAGAGTCGTTTTCACGGACCCGACCAACAACGCAGTGGATCAGACGCCGGTTCCGAGATTCGCCGCCACAATAGCCAACGGCGCAACCAAGGTCGTCCTCACAACGGTTGCGGTCACGTTCGACGGCTCAGTGGTACCCATCCAGACCGTCCAACAAGGCGATAATGTCATGGTAAACTACCAATCCGACACGCTGCTTGCGGCCGGGTCCACGCACACGTTCGTGTTGACGTTTTCCGATGACGCAAACCCGCCAAATCGGTTTACCAATGAGGTGCGCTACACTGTAGTGAATTACCAGTCAATCCAGTTGCCGACACCAATTGTGTTTGAGGATTTCGATTCAACTCCGGAAGGCCAATTGCCCACGGGATGGACCGAGAAGAACTACACCGAAGTGCCCAACTGGGAAATCGATCCTACTGACCTGAACTCGGCTTTTTATGCTGGCTGGACCGTCGTGAACGTGGACCGGTTCAAAGGCGAGTTCATTACGTATAGCGACCCTGATTCGCCCCAGGGATGGAAAGAGGATTACCGGCGGGTTCTCACCGAGAACCCAAGGTACGTCGTGAATGGCAAGCTCGTCAGTCCACTTGCTTCTGGGCGAATGCTGTTTGCCAACTCGGGTTATCGCAATGGACGCAGTCAGGCGCAGTTCCTTTATTCCCCGGACTTTGATCTGCGGGAAAAGACCGACGTACATCTTTGTTTCCACAGTCTTTGGGAGCAGAACCAGGACAGCTTCGCCGCAGTCGAGTATTCAGTTGACGGCGGACAAAGCTGGCTGCCGATAGCGTACTTTCTGGATGCGCCTGACATAATCAAGGACGGCGACGGCAACGTTGATGCGGAAGCAACGCTCAACACTGTTCGTGCAGATATCGCAACCTATTATGATCCGGACGACGGCATGGACAAGGGCGGTAGCTACGGAGCATTCATCGCTGCACCAATCTCGGCTGACCTCGCGCCCTACATTCAAGCAAGAGTCAACGATGATCCCCGAGAATCAAAGCGCGTCGAACTTTTCCGCTTGGCTCAGGCTGACAACCAGGCAAAGGTCAGGTTCCGTTTTGCACACGCTGGATCGGATAGTTGGTATTGGGGAATAGACAACTTCGGGCTTTACAGCATTCCGAAGGTTGATCCCCCTGCAATCACAACACAACCAGCAAGCCAGGTAGCGTACGAAGGCGACGCCGTCACTTTCACAGTCGCCGCGGGCGGAATTGGGCCGTTCTCATACCAGTGGCTTTTCAATGGCAACCCGATTCCTGGCGCCACAGGTACAAGCTTTGTTGTTCCTCGCGCAAGAGCAACCGACGCGGGCGAATACAAGGCGCGCGTAACCAATATCGCGGGGAACACCGACAGCCAGCCCGCTGTATTGACCGTTCAACCCTTGCCGAACATCGTGGCCGGTGTTTGGAACTTCGGCCCCGAACATCTTGATCGCACCAGCGGTGTGGGCACACTCGACTTCGCTGACGGAGAGGTTACGGCCGGCCTGGTTGCATTCGAACAGGGAGAGCCCACTGTCAACGGCGCGCAGGCCGCATTTATGCGTGTCCCTGCCTTCACTGCTGCTGAAAACGGGCTTAATCTCACGATGCCAACAAAACCGGTCGGTAACGAAGGGTATATCAACAGATACACGATGGTCTGGGATATTCTTCTGCCGTGGGATGTCTCATGGACGCCGTTCTTCAATACCGCCCCGAACAATTCAAACGACGCTGACTTTTACGTCAGTGACACCGGCGCACTCGGCATCGGCGCGCTTGGGTATTCGCAAGCAGGAGTCGTTCAGCCCGATACATGGTACAGGATAGTCTTTTCCGCGAACCTTGTGGCGGGCAGAGTGACAATCTATGTGAACGGCACGCCAGTTCATTCACGAACAGGCGCTTCGCTGGCAAACGGACGGTTTGCTTTGTATTCAGACCTTGACAGCGGCCCGGATGTTCGATTGTTCAACGAACCAACCGGGGGCTACACACACGAGCTGTTGGTGAACAGCTTTGCTTTCATATCTCGGGAACTAACGCCCGATGAAGTGGCCAGCATGGGCGGTCCAACAGCAGAGGGAATTACGCTTCCGATGCCCTCCACGCCGATTCTAATTGCTAATCCGGTTGTCGTAGGCGGGAAAATCACGCTCACATGGACAGGCGGCAATGGGCCATTCCAGGTCCAAAAACGGTCATCGCTCTCCACGGGGACATGGACCAGCTTGGGCGCGCCCACCAATGATCGCACGGCAACTGATGATGTTAGTGGCACGACTGCGTTCTACCGGGTTATTGGCCAGTAATTGCACGGTCTCAGCATCGGGTTCGTTCTTTGATTGAATGCGGCGCGCAGCGGTTCGCTTGGGCGAGAATCGCTGCGCATTCGCTCTGCGCGCATGCACAAAGTGTCGTGCGCCCACTCCACCTTCAGACCTCGGCAGAACCGTGCTTTTCGTCAGGATACATACGCAACTTCAATGTCCGCTTTATCGCGCAAATGAAGCCTTAACCGGCGCACTGACCCGTCTGGCTTGATCAGGCCATTGGCATTGAGTTCGGCCAAATACTCGAAGGCGTTTTCCTGGGTCCAGAGGGAATATCGTATCTGAGGAAATATCGTGTCTGTCCCTCTATTTGCTCCTCGAAAGCCAGCCCACATATTCCCCAGCCCGGCGCAGCCGGAACCAAAGGTCCGGACGGGCAGTGGCCCGGCTCTTGCACCACCCGCGGACCTCCAGCCACGCCGGGCTGCGAAATATCTGCTGCGACTCGGTCGCTGGGAAAAGCGCCCTGATCAGACCCCCACTGGACGCAACCCTGCCGAAGCAAGTTCCAACCACGTGAGACTGTTCCGCCTAAAGGCGGGTCTCTAACGGCCGCGGGCGCGGCACCGCTGTATGCGCCGGGCAATCGATCGCTGCTAGAGTTCCGCGTTTACGCGGAAAACCGAAAGCTTTCTGATCCTGATTGTGGTACGCCGGCCCTTTACGCCTCAGAGCCCATGACGTCGGGTATGTGGTTTGTCAAGTGGCTTTGTTCAAAATTCTTTCCTGATTCGAGATTTTCGGCCCGTTGTTCGGCTTTGGCCATGGCAGCCTCCCTCCCCTTGGGGAAACCGCAAAGAAACGTACCCGGGACG
>JAAYVR010000097.1 GCA_012517065.1 Verrucomicrobiota bacterium
CAACGTCCAACGTACAACGTTCAACTCACAACGTTCAATTGGACCGCGGGTTTGCCAACCGAGTGGCGTTGTCCCCGACGGCCGTTCGAGTCTAGCCTCGATGCGGCTTTGAATGGAGCGCCTATCACCTGGGCCGTTGGCACAGGCTGGTATGTGGCCGGGCCTTCGGCCCTCGAGTTATTGGTCCAGGAACACCGACGGACTGGAACACAGTCAGGGGCGTTCATGCCTGAAACAACTAACTACGCTGCCGTGTACAATGCGGTCGTTTTAGTCGGTCATCGAAGCGCCAATGGCGCGGTCGATGCCAGCGTGGGGTGAAGCCCCACGACAAGGGCTTTGACATTTGAGAGTCTCGAGGCAGATTTGTGGCTGTCTTGCCCATGGAAAAAGAAAAACGCACCAAGTCCGTCAATGTGGGGAGCGGGCCGACAACTGCAGCATGGCACACACTGTCCCCGAGGGAAGTGGCACAGTTGCTCGATGTCGATCCCGAACGCGGTCTTTCATCGGACGAAGTCAAGCGCCGCCAGGCGGAATACGGCCTGAACCAGATGACTGCGCGGCGTGGGACGCCGGCGTGGGTTCGTTTTCTTCAGCAGTTCAACCAGGCACTGGTTTACATACTGTTGGCTGCAACGGTCGTGTCGGCTGCATTGGGCGAATGGGTTGACGCGTCCGTGATCTTCGGAGTTGTCTTTATCAATGCAATCGTCGGTTTCATTCAGGAATCAAAAGCCGAAAGAGCCATCGAAGCGCTTGCGAACATGGTCCGAACCGAAGCCACGGTGAGGCGCGACGGCCGAAAACAAAGAGTGCCGTCGGCTGAGCTTGTGCCCGGGGATATTGTGCTTTTGCAGTCTGGAGACAGCGTGCCAGCGGATTTGCGGCTTTTCCAAATCCGCAATCTGCAGGTCGAAGAAGCCGCTCTTACGGGCGAATCAGTGCCTGTGGAGAAAAAGGCCGATCCATTACCCGAGGACACCAGTTTGGGCGACCGGATAAACCTTGCGTTCGCGGGCACTCTTGTCACCTATGGCCAGGGCGAAGGTGTCGTTGTAAGCACTGGGGATCGCACGGAAATGGGGCGCATAGCCACGATGATTTCCGAGGCGGTTGATATCTCGACACCGCTTACAAGGAAGATCGCCGAGTTCAGCCGATTGCTGCTTTACGTAATACTGGGCCTTGCTGCGCTGGCGTTTGTCATTGGGCTGGTCCGCGGCGAAACAGCAGGTGAAATGTTCATGATCGCGGTTGCCCTCGCTGTGGGTGCAATTCCGGAAGGATTGCCAGCCGCTGTAACCATCACACTCGCAATCGGCGTCGCAAGGATGGCCAGGCGAAACGCCATCATCAGAAAAATGCCGGCCGTCGAAACTCTCGGCAGCACAACCGTGATTTGCTCCGACAAGACAGGAACCTTGACAGAGAACCAGATGACCGTCAGCCGCATATTCGCCTCTGGCAAAGTGTTCGAGGTAACAGGCGCAGGTTATGAACCGCATGGCGAAATTCAGGTCGATGGAACAAAGATCGATGTCACCAGGAACATCGCGCTCCGCGAGACTTTGCTGGCCGGGTTGCTGTGCAACGACTCCCAATTGACCCGCAAAGACGGCCGCATCCATGTCGAAGGCGACCCGACCGAAGCAGCACTCATCGTCGCCGCCCAGAAAGCCCAGATTGAAAGACACGACGCCGAACAATCCCTGCCACGTGTGGATGTGATTCCGTTCGAGTCAGAGCACATGTACATGGCCACACTGCACCGTGCGGGCAGCGAAAACGTCATCTACGTGAAGGGTTCCGTCGAAAAACTACTTGAACGATGCACACAGATGATCGATGCAGAGGGCAATCTAACTGCGATTGATTCGCGGGCAATTCTGCTTGCTGTCGATGAGCTGGCGCATCAGGGATTGCGAGTGCTCGCTTTTGCGTCACGCCGCGTGCCAGCCAACCACACCAAACTCTCTCACGACGATCTCAATGGTGGCCTTACGTTATTGGGCTTGCAGGGCATGATTGACCCGCCCCGCGCCGAGGCAGTCCGCGCCGTGGCACAGTGCCATAACGCCGGCATCCAGGTAAAAATGATCACTGGCGACCACAAAGGCACCGCTGTTGCAATTGCAAAACAACTCGGCTTGCATGGCGGTGCTGGCGCAGAACAGGAACTCGTTGCTGTCACAGGACGCGAATTGGAGGAGGTCCCCGATGACAGACTGCCTGAAGTCGCGGAACGGTCCGCTGTTTTCGCCCGCGTTGCCCCGGAACAGAAACTCCGCCTCGTTCAAGCCCTTCAAAAACGCGGCCACATCGTCGCCATGACCGGCGATGGAGTCAACGATGCCCCGGCTCTCAAACAAGCCGACATTGGAGTCGCCATGGGAATCACTGGCACAGACGTCGCCAAAGGCGCAGCGGACATGATCCTGACCGATGACAACTTCGCCTCGATTGAAGCAGCTGTCGAAGAAGGGCGCAATGTCTTTGACAACCTGACAAAATTCATCGCATGGACCCTTCCGACAAACGGCGGCGAAGGGCTGATCATCCTCCTCTCAATTCTCGTCGGAACCGCTCTGCCAATTCTGCCTGTTCAGTTGCTGTGGGTGAACATGACAACCGCGTTGTTGTTGGGACTAATGCTCGTGTTCGAGCCAAAAGAGCCGGGACTCATGTCCCGCCCACCAAGGGAACCTTCACAGCCAATTCTCACGCCAAGGCTGATCCTGCGGATCATACTTGTGTCAGCAATTATGGTGCTTGGCGGATTTGCGCTGTTCGAATTGGAAGAGAAATACGGCACGCCTTTGGCAGAAGCCAGGACGGTCGTGGTTAATGTGATTGTGATGGTTGAGCTGTTCTATCTGTTCAATTGCAGGTCGCTGACCCGCCCGTTTTTCTCGCTCGGATTGTTTTCAAATCCATGGGTGTTGCTCGGAGCAGCTTCGATGATTGCGGCACAGCTCTTGTTCACATACGCCCCGTTCATGAACAAGCTGTTCCACAGTGCGCCCATTAGTCTGCGTGCATGGTTCGAGATTCTCGCCGTCGGTTTGGTTGTGTTCCTTGCAGTCGAGCTGAAAAAATGGCTCGACCATCGCCGCAGCAACAAAGCGCAAAGCACACCTTGACTGCCCCACGGCAGGTCTGGTTCAACGGAAAGGTGTTTCTTGCCATCGCCAAACGACGCCAACACGGCCGTTGTTTGGAGCAGGTTTTCCAAGTATTTCTCTTTTAGAAACAACGACTACTGTCAACCGCACCCCAAAACAATCATTGACGGAGTGCAGCCAGTTGCCACAACCTATTCACGACGGTTTTAAACAAGCCCTGATAGAAAGGGCAGGGGCAAGATGGACAAGCTACCGCTGCACATCGTCCGGCGACCTGAACTGGATCGGGTGTTTGGTCTTCTGCGCGACAACGGATACACCTTGATAGGGCCAACTCGCAGAGACGGAGTAATCCAATACTCGGAAATCCGTTCGCTGGCAGACCTGCCCGTAGGTTACTCTGATCGGCAAGGCCCCGGCTCGTATGAGCTGGTAAAGAGCGAAACCCCGCGTTGTTTCGGATTCGTTCATGGAGCAGATTCATGGAAGCGCTTTTTGTTTCCTCCGAAACGGCGCGTGTTCGGCGCCAGCCGACAGGCCGGGCCTCAGGCACCGTTCGACATTGACGACCTGCGCAGTCCTCCCCCTGCATACGCTTTTGTCGGTGTTCGGGCTTGTGAAATAGCAGCTATCAGCATTCTTGACAGGGTTATTGGCTCGGAATTACTCGATCCATACTATCGCCAGGCGCGAGACAAGATGTTTGTTCTGGCCGTGAACTGCATCGAGCCCGGTGGCACATGTTTCTGTGTTTCAATGAACACAGGGCCGCGCGTCACACGGTCGTTCGACCTCTGCCTCACTGAATTGGGAGAGGAATTCGGCGTCGAGATAGGCAGCGAGCGCGGCGCGGCATTGTTCAAGCAGTTGACCTCGCGCCCCGCCACCGCGGCTGAAAAGGAGCTGTTCCGATTGCTGCTCGAACGGGCATCGGAACGAATGGGCCGGCATCTCGAAACAGAAGGTTTGCCGGAGGTCCTTCGAAAGAGTGTCGAGAGCCCGCGCTGGCAGGCAATTGCTTCCCGCTGTCTGGCATGCGGGAATTGCACGATGGTCTGCCCTACCTGTTTTTGCTACAACGTCGTTGACAGCACCGATCTGAAATGCCGAAAGGCGGAAAGATGGCGTTACTGGGATTCGTGTTTCACCCTCGAGTTCAGCTATCTCGGTCCGACAAGTGTCAGATACGAGATTTCCTCTAGGTACAGGCAATGGATGATGCACAAACTCGCCTGGTGGCACGACCAATTCGGAACCAGCGGCTGCGTCGGCTGCGGTCGCTGCATCACATGGTGCCCGGTCGGGATCGACATCACCGCCGAAGCCTCCGGATTCAGGGAAACTGCGCCACCGCGTGCAGTTCCAGCCACACCCCAACAAGCCATGCCGTCATGATAGCTGTCCAAGATCGCGCATCAGTTGTATGCCACGACTCGCGGCCGATGGTGCCGGTAACGGCCACGATCGTGGAAATCCAGGAGGAAAGTTCAAATACACGCACCTATGTGCTGCAAATAGATGACCCGGCTCTGCGCAGCGCATACCGATTCGAGCCCGGCCAGTTCAACATGGTCTATGTCTTCGGAGTCGGCGAAGCCGCAATCTCGATCAGCAGCGACCCGGCCAACAACGAATACCTCGCGCACACAATTCGACACGTCGGAAGTGTTACCCGCGCAATCGCACGAATGAAGGTCGGCGACAAGCTTGGTCTCCGAGGACCGTTCGGGCATGGCTGGCCAATATCGCGCTGCCGTGGCCGTGACATCCTCATGGTCGCCGGCGGAATCGGACTCGCACCAATCAGGCCTCTGATCTACGCCATCCTTGCCAACCGCGGTCAGTTTGGCCGCGTGGTGCTGATGTACGGCGGAAGGTCGCCTTCCGACCTGCTTTACCAGAAAGAGCTGGCCGCCTGGCGGGACGACGGTCAAATGGATTTGTTGGTGTCGGTGGACTACTCGATCGCACAATGGGATGGACCCGTGGGGGTTGTCACCGACCTCATAAAACGGCTTCGTATCAGGCCGGACCGCACCTCTGTAATGGTTTGCGGACCGCGCATGATGAACAGGCACGTCACATGGCAGCTTCTCAGGCTGCGGGTTGCCCCTGACCAGCTTTTCATAAGTCTCGAACGCAACATGCGATGCGGAGTCGGCCGCTGTGGCCATTGCCAATACGGCCCGAAATTCGTCTGCAAAGACGGCCCGGTCTTCTCTTACGAAAGCATTCGGGAAGTCTTCGGAAAAGAGGAAATCTGACATGAACATCCCGGGTCCATTGAGCCAAAAACCGCGGCTGGCAGTGTACAAGTTCAGCTCGTGCGACGGGTGCCAGCTTCAAATCTTGGAACTGGAAGACGAGCTGCTCGAGCTGGCCGGCGAAATCGAAATCGCCTATTTCCTCGAAGCGCGCAGACAGGCGCTGCCCGGGCCTTATGACATAGGCCTTGTCGAAGGTTCAATCTCAACCCCGGCTGAGGAGCGCCTCATTCGCCAGGCAAGGAAAGACTGCAAGGTGCTGGTTTCAATAGGCGCGTGCGCAACCGCAGGCGGCATCCAGGCGCTCCGCAATTGGGCAGACATCGATGAGTACAAGAAAAGGATTTATCCGCGCCCGGAATGGGTGGCAACTCTTGATGTTGCCTCTCCAATCGCTGGCTATGTCTATATCGATTTTGAGTTGCGTGGATGCCCGGTCAACAAACGCCAGCTTGTAGAAGTGTTGAGCGCCCTGCTTGCACAAAGGCGGCCTCATCTTCCAACCTACAGTCTCTGCATCGAATGCAAGCGCGCCGGAATACCGTGCGTCATGGTCGCACGCAAAACCCCGTGCCTCGGCCCAATCACACAGGCCGGTTGCGGCGCAATCTGCCCCAAGTTCAACCGCGGTTGTTACGGATGCTTCGGGCCGGCTGAAACGCCAAACATCGCGGCCCTCGGACGCTTCTTCCAAGAGGAAAGAAATGTTTCACGCCCGGCAATGGTCCGAATGCTGCGCAGCTTCAACGGGTACCTCGAACCTTTCAAGACATCGAGCGATGACTATGAGCAATGCATCCAACCCTGAGACGCGAGTGATTGAAGTTCACAACCTCGCGCGTGTCGAAGGCGAGGGCTCGCTCCATCTCAAAATCCAGGGAAACCGCGTCACAGACATCAGGTTCGGCATATTCGAGCCGCCGCGCTTTTTCGAGGCGTTCCTCAGGGGCCGGTCGTTCGATGAAGTGCCCGATATCACGGCTCGAATCTGCGGCATTTGCCCTGTCGCATACCAAATGAGCTCATGCACAGCAATCGAAGCGGCGATGAACATAAAAGTCGAGGGCCAACTGCGGCTGCTGCGGCGATTGCTCTACTGCGGGGAATGGATTGAATCGCACGTGCTTCACATGTTCTTTCTGCATCTGCCAGATTTCCTCGGATACGAATCAGCAATCAGCATGGCGGCGGACCATAAAGACCTCGTGGTTGGCGCGCTGCGATTGAAAAAGGCCGGCAATGAAATTGTCCGCCTGCTCGGTGGTCGTGAGGTCCATCCAATCAACGTCCGCGTAGGCGGGTTCCACCGTGTCCCTGAACGTGGTGAACTCGACGCCCTCGGCGAAGAGCTGAGCGCATGCCGCAACTTCGCAGTGGATGCAATTCGGTTTCTGGCTTCGCTCCGCTACCCTGAGCTCGAAATCGATTACGATTGCGTGGCGCTCCGGCACCCAAAAGAAGTGGCAATGCTCGACGGCGCAATCGCAACAAGCCGCGGACTCGAAATTCCCATCAGCCAGTTCCCGGATCACTTCGAGGAAATCCAAGTGCCCCACTCGACCGCACTACACGGGCGGCTAAGGAACGGCGGAACTTACCTCGTCGGCCCTCTCGCGCGACTCAATTTGAACTGGGACCTTTACCCGCCCGCCATCAAAAAGTTGGCCGAGGAAATCAAGTTCACTGTGCCCTGCCACAACCAGTTCAAGAGCCTTCTCGCACGCGGATTCGAGACATTGTACGCGCTGGATCACGCGCTCGAATTGATAAGTGCATACGCCCCCCCGAGCGAACCAGCGGCTGAAATCAAGGTCCGCCAAGGCGTTGGCCACGGTTGCACCGAAGCCCCACGAGGCATTCTCTACCACAGATACGAAATCGGAGCCGACGGACTCATCAGATCGGCGACAATTGTCCCGCCCACCGCACAAAACCAACCGCAGATCGAGGCCGACCTCGCCGCGTATGCTCCAAGGCTGCTTTCGTTGCCACAGGAGGAAATGACGCTCCGCTGCGAACAGTTGATCAGAAATTACGACCCGTGCATTTCTTGCGCCACGCATTTTCTGAAACTGACCGTGGACAGGGGCTAGCCCGGCGGTCTCTCCAGGCAGACACTTTGGGTTTCTTTGACAGGTGAGCCGGTGAGGTTCCAGAGTCGAGTTTTTCAATGTCAGCTCAGAAAATCCGCGTGATTGGAGTTGGCACCGCCGGTGCGGGAGATGACGCGCTCGGACTCGAGGCGGCGTCAATCTTGCGCTCGCGAGTGCCACCCACGGTCGATGTGACCAGCGACACCACCGGCGGTTCAAACATTGCAACGTTATGCGAAGGGATTGATGTCCTGATCATTATCGATGCTGTCAAGCCAACTCCAACTTTCCCTCCGGGCGCAATGCTCTCGTGGGCATACCCGGCCATGCGTTCAGCAATCGACCAGTCACTCTGCCGAAATACACATTCATTCTCGGTAACCGAAGGACTCGCTTTGGCAGAACAGCTCGGAGTGCTCCCCAAACGCGTAAAGGTTTTCGGAATGGCCGGAGAAAACTTCGAGCCCGCTTCCGGTTTGTCGGCAACAGTCCGGATGCGATTGAACGATCTTGTCGAGCTCGTGCTACAGCACATTTAGCAAGGGTCCGTCTCAGACCAACCGTGTCCGCGATGGCAAAATGTCAGCGGGACCCGCATCGTGACAGAGCGGAAGTCGGGGTGAGGAGACGGCAGCCAAGGACTGCTGTTCTCTGGCCCGACGTCGCCCTTCCATGTCCCCTTTCGTTCAGCCCGTTGAAAGTTGCAAGTTGAGCGTTACACGTTGGACGTTTCCAATCGGCATGCCGGTCAGACGATCCTGTTGATAACGCTCAACATGTAGCGTTCAACCATGGTGCCGCTGCAAACTTCACATCAGGAATCTCCGCGTCACGCGTCATGCCCAAGTCTCGCCCTGCTCACGGAGCAATGCGTGGTTGTTTGCCGAGCATGGCCTCGATTCTGGCAAGATGCTCCCTGGCTTTTTGGTTCTGTGGATCAAGTTTGAGGGTCTCTTGGAACTCGAGACGGGCGGCTTCCAGTCGTCCCTGCAAGGCATAAGCAACGCCAAGGTTCAAGTGAGCCAATACATGATTTGGCCGCCAGCGGATCGTTTGCTCGAACTGATGCTGCGCTTCAGCCAGTTTGTTGTTCATGGCAAGCTCGACCCCCAACAGATAGCGCGCCTCCCAGAACGACGGTTGAAGCTGGACAGCTTTTGAGAGCGCTTCTGTGGCTTCTGAGCGTTTGCCAAGTTTTGCCAGGGCGTCTGCCATGTGAAAGTATGCCGTGGCATTGCCAGGTCCCCATCGCAACGCCGCGTTGTATTCGTCTATTGCCGATTGGATCATGCCTCGTTCTGCCAGGACCTTGCCAAGTTCGAGGTGGCCTTCGGGAGAACGCGGTTCGAGTTTCAGCGCCGTTCGAAGGCGTTCTTCAGCCGCGCTCCATTGCTGGCGGCGCGCAAGCAATCGGCCCGCATGCACATGCGCCACGAAGTGCTCCGGTAGCATGCTGCATATGGCTTCCCATTGTGCTATCGCGCCGTCGATGTCACCTGTGGCTTCGAGAAACTCAGCGAAGTTCTCGTAAAGGTAATGGTCGCGTGGCCGACGCAACAGGGCTTTCCGATACACTTCGCGGATTTCCGACGGTTGTTGAGCGGCGAGCCTCGAGCGAATAGCATGCAGTTGTGCGCGGCAGCGTTCCACCTGCTCTTCATGATTAACCTGTTGAACAAATGGCGGCGCCTGAAGCCGCTTCAACACGTTCTCGATAACTCCGATGCGGTTCCAGTCGGTCAAACCAAGAAGCCGGTCACAGTTTTCCTGTGTTGCCCAGTCCGGCGTTTTCCTCCCGGGCAGAGGCGCCAGATTCTTTTCGATCGCATCGGCAAGCATGCGCGCAATCAGGTAGTTCCCGGCAAAAGTGAAATGCACGTGCTCAAAGAACAATTCCGACCCCGGGATTTCGTGTTGCGCATGTGACCGCAAAAGGTTCTCGGAATCGACAAGGAACACTTTTCGATCCGCGTGTTTCGAGGCAAGATCGCGAACGTGCTTGTTCAGTGTGGCGTCAGCCCTGAACGGCAATGCGTCGCAATCGCGAGCGTCCGCAAGTGCCACCGCCGCGGACGCCTGGTCGCCCGACCGCAACAAGCATTGCCCAAGCCTGAATTGAACCTCGGCAAAGCCGGCATCCAACTGTCTTGCATGCTCGAGGGCGGCAATCGCAGCCGTCAGATTTCCGGCGGATTCGTTTGTAACCGCGCTTTTTGCGAGCGCATCGCTTGCAAGCGCATCCTTGGAACTGCAATTCTTCGAATGCATCGAGGCGAAGGGCGCACAATCGCGCAAATTGCTGCCCACAGTACATAACAAAACCGGTGTTTTGGTCCGCTGCGCAATGCGTAACATGTCTTCCACGTTCGCGGCAAAGTGTCTGTGCGCAACATCTCGACGCGGGTCATCCGGAGGCAGTCGTTGCTCGAGGAACATGCTCATTCCGGCCCATGGCGTCTTCTTGTTGTCTTGTGTCCGCACACGCCGCGCCAGACTGTCGATGAACTGCCCCAGCCGTGTGCGTTTGACTGCCAATCCAAGTCGAATCGCAAACAGGTTGGGAGTGTGTTGGCCGAAAACGGATGCAGGACCAAACGGGCCGATCATCTCGTTGTTGCCGGCATAGACAATCCAAAGGTCGCCACCCAATTTGGCGCATTCACGCGCAATAGGAAGGAGGGCATGCGAGTTGACCGCAGTCATCGAGGCGCACACGACCTCGAATTTCACGTCCGGATACCGTTCGGCCAATAAGACTTCGAGGTACCTTCCCATGCCGAAGGCCGGCCTCGGATCGCCAAGAGCAGCAGATTCACCGATCAAAAAAATCCGGAATGTGCCGGATTCTTTTTTTGCGTCCAACACGATCGGCGGCGGGTTTCGTGCGGCTTCGGGCGTGAAAAAGCTGAGCCCGAACTTGTCGTTGGCAACAAGGCAATCCCGGTCCTGCAGCCGTGCCCGTTTGAAGAATGCCGGGTTGTATCCGTATCCCGCCAAACGCAGTCCGGCTTCGAACAACCCAAGCAGAAGAACTGGCAGAACAACCGCCCCAACCAATCGGTATCCCCACAATCTCAAACCGGTCGGGCACGGGCGGCAAACGGCTTCTGCGCCGGTGGTCTTGTGCCTGACCGATCGGCGCGATTCTTCATCTTTCTCTGAGCGAGGTCTGCCTTTCAACGGGGTAAGGCTAACAATTGCTTTGCTCGAGAGCAACGGCCCACAACACAGCCGTTGATCGGTCAGCGACCCGCCGCGCTGCGTGAAAACGCAGTCTGTATCTCATTCAATCCGACACCCAAAGTTGCGCGCGCAATCGGGTCCAAGTCCTTCTCACCGCCATGGAGATGAATGGTGGTGTGGACGTGGCGCGCTTCCGCTCCGGGAGCCAGTGCAAGGGCGGGCGACGAAGTCTCCAGCTCGTAGAAGTTGCCAAAGCCGGGAGCACCTGGCTTGGCAGGGCCATCGTTGTAACTGTTGACGACGTCTCCGCCGTAAGGGTTCTTCTGCAATTCCCACATCGAGTTGACGTACCTGTCCGCGTTCGGCGGAAGCGTGAAACGCACAAGGGTCAACACATTGCCGGCTGCGTCGTAACTGCCGAAAATGGGTTTCGCGCGTCTTGGGCCGACGCCGATCTTGCTTCGGTGCTTTGCATCTGCGCGAAAGTACAAGATACCCGGCCGCACCACCAACCGATCGGGCGGCACCCGCCCAAAGTATGCGTCATTCACAATTGGCCCATACTCGGTTTCGCTGCCGTCGCGAGTCGGGATCACAACCGTTGTTTTCGCGGAAGCGTTGAACATGCCGAGTATCCAAATTGAAAGCAGGCCTGTTTCAGCGCGCCAATCTGCATTGCCTGCATTCTTCACAATGTTGACTGATTCGAATCCGACAGATTTCACAGAAGCCGGGACCGATACACCGAGATCAACGAGTGCGTCATTTGCGTTCACCAATCGGACTTCGCGCCTGACTTCGACCTCAAACCGCGTGTTGGAATAATTCGTCACCGCGAATCTTTTCCCGCAGACGACCTTGTCGCCTGTAACACTCTCGATCTCGAAGGGTTCAGTGTCGATCGGCGGTGGCGTGAACCAGTGCTCGAGGTCAAATGGAGAACCCGGAGCAAAGAAAATCGAGTATTGGCCACCCTCAGGACCGAGCCAGAAACGGTCTTCGCCGCCGTAAATGTTGATGTGAGGCTCGTGTTTACCTGAAGAAATCAGGCTGCGGTTCAGCCAGCCGTAACCTCTCCCGCGCAATCCTGTTGCCGTGCTGGTCATAACACGCCCCTGATAGGCCGGGACAACGGCCACCTGAGAATCACCGGTGCGATCCGCCAACACCACTACCTTGACGTGTTTCCGAAGAAACTCGATGTCTTGGCCGAAAGACCCGGCTTCCATCGCGTTCTGCTGGATTTCTGCTGCAGCCATAACAATCAACAGCTTGTAGAATGAACAATTCAACCTTATGCCACGCATTCTTTACTAACAGCCTGTCTGGAAAAACCGATTCCGTCCACAACATCCTTTCAGTGAATTCAAAACCCCGGTCAATTCCGGCCAACACCGGCCACGGGAACAACCCGCGCTCCTACATTCGCCCCAATACAAGCCAGACGACCAACAAGAGAATCGTGGTGACAATAGCCACTGGTATTCCCTCGACCAACACCCAGGTCCGAAAATCTTCAATCTGGTGCCGCCGCGCAAGGTAAACGCACCACGTTAGCAGAAGAACGATAACCGCTATGATCAGGAATACGGTCACAAACAGTGCCCAGTTTGAAATACATCCGTTGAGTGTCAAGAAATGCTTGGCGAGGCTCAACCTCAGACCGATCAACGGTGCGGTGTCATGACCACCGATAATTCGCAGCCCGGCGTTGCTGGAACCAAAGTTGTCTGATGGGCAGTGAACCGCCTCCCGCGCTCCCTGACGAGGCCTCTCAGCCGAGCCGGGCTGCATTGTTTATTGAAGAATCATTCATATTTGCGAAGATTCTCACGCTACGAGTGTGGCCAGTTTCTCCGTATCTGCTTCTCTGGCCGCCAGTAAGGTGGTCACCACGGTACGACCTTTGGGGGTGAGTCAAAATAAGGTGACAGGCTCGTTGTTCGGGTTTTGCCCCCGGATTGTGGCATGGCGCGCATACTTCCCAGCTCCGGACGGCCCAGCTCGCTGCCTTTCAACCAAGAAACCGATAGGGGGACAGACACGTTGTTTGCGACGTCATGCCGATCTGGTTCCAGGCACGCTGTTTGGGCATAGAAACAAAGCGGCAGCAAGCTGCCGCACTCCAAACGCTTCGCGCCGACCAACGCCCACTGCATCGACGGCCGCGCGTGAGAGACCATCGGGATCACCGGCGAGATCGAATGGGACCACATGGGGACAGACACGTTGTTGGCTCGGAGCGCCGCAGGAGAAACCGATAGGGGACAGACACGTTGTTTCCGCATCCCCAGCCGGCGAATGTTCGGGCGCCGGATTTGCGTGATCGAAACGGGTCGCAGGGTCGGTCGTCACGTTGATGCGGCCGAGGACGGCCACGCTCCCGACCGTCGGTGTTTCTTCTAACGCGCTGGCAGGAGCGCGGCGATTCTTCGCCGCACCCAACCGGTGTATGTTCGGTGGCCCGATTTGCGGGATCGAGACGGGTCGCATGACCGATCATCGGGCTGATGGGGA
>JAAYVR010000098.1 GCA_012517065.1 Verrucomicrobiota bacterium
CCAGAGGGCCAGTGGGCGGCCGACTTCCAAGAGCTCTGCGTACTGTGGCTGTGGGGCGGTGCCTGTGAGTTTGTGAGCGAAACTGTCCAATTTGCCCAGGTAAGTTTGTGAGAGACGGCGGCATTTGCCGTTTTTCCAACCTCATTGTGAGAGGTAGTAATAGGTATGGCCGTTGACGGACTTGGCTTCGAGGCGTTGCATGGGGGCAAATTAGGGGATATCTACAAACGATGTCAAGCACAAAATCCATATTATTAAAGCAATAGTTCGACAAACCACGATATTATTTAGGGGATATGCTTTGAGATACATAACATTTTGACGCTCAACATGAAATCCTTGCGCGGGCCGGTGGGGCAGGCGCCGAGCTCGCGAGGCGCCTGCGGCCCGCGCCAAACTCCCACTCAGCAGCACGGTACCCGCAACTTCCCAGGCACAAAATACAGCATCGCCAGCAAATTCCCTATCTCGGTCTCCTCAACGCATTGGTGGCGGATAGAAATGCCCGTTTGACCGTATTGAGACAGTGTGGTGAGCAGCGAATGTATCGCGGAGCGAATCACGCCATGAGTACTCAGATCGCACGAATTGTCAGTTTAGGGGTGTTGCTGGCTGGCGTCGCACAGCTCGCAGAAGCCAGGGACTCGGACGAAGTGGGCCGGGCTGCAAGAGGCGACTGGTTGGCGGTCCGATTGGGCGTCGGTGACAATCTCTCCGGCCTGAACGCTCTCCAGAGCGCGTCGGCAGGGTACAGTTCCCTCTCGAGCGCAGACTTCACCGGTGCACGAAAAGCATTTTGCCGGGCATCGCAAGTTGTGGCCGAGCGCACAGACACCGCCGTCGAACAGGCCGCAGCCCTGGTTAAATCAGACGCAGCTTGGTGGAGTAGCCATTTGCTGTATGCGGATGTGCTGGCGCGTGCTGGTCGCTACGCGGAAGCGGAGAGTGCGGCTACAAGGGCCGTTGAACTTGCACCGTCGGAGCCGCTGCCGTATCTGGTGCGGGGTTTGATCCACGCGCTTGGAGGAAATGACGGCCCTGCGCAGGGCTACATTGCGCGTGCCATCGAGGCAAACCCCCAACTGGCTGACGGTTACGTGGCACAGGGAATTCTGTACCTGAGACAGGGCAAGCCGGCTGAGGCGCATGAGGCTTTCCAGGTTGCGCTAGGACTGGCACCGACCTTTGCTGTCGCTGCCAATGCCCGTGGCGTTGCGCTCTGTCAGCAAGGGCGATTCGAGGATGCAATTCGAGCATTCGTTTTTGCACTTGACCTTGATCCGGGTTACGAGGTGCCAGTCTGGAATCTGCAGATTGCGAAGGAGTTGGCTGCTGCCGGTCGCGCTCGTGTCCGCATTGCAGTGGTCGCAGGCGGTCGCGCGGGCGGATTGGGGCGGCGCACTCTCGAAATCGTGGTCGCGGAAAAGGACCAACTGGCCAAGAGTCTCGAGGCTGGTGCGGCACTCGTTGTTGCGGCGACGGGAGTGAATCCGGTCGTGGTGACTGAGCCTGAGCAACTGGGGGCAGTCCTCAAGGCCGGTAATAACTCGATAGTGCTCGGCCTGAGCCTGCGCGAAGGGGACGCTCAGAACCTCACCGAGTGGCCCGCCGTTGAAGCGGCGGTGGCGAGCCAAGCCGACATGGACGTTCGCCTTGTGACCGACGGGACGCGGGCGGCGGCTGTTCTGGCGCGCACTATCTCGAAACAGTGGGGTGGCGGCGGGCAATCACAGGTTCTGCTCGACAGTTGGGAGATTGTGGCCAGTGACCTGCCTGCGAGCTCGGCGCTGGAGGAGATCGCTGCGGTTGCGGTGGCTTTGCGCGCTCAAGGTGCCGACGTGCGCGTTTATGGGTACAGCGAGATACTGCCGAACTGGAGCCTTCTGCCGCCGGAGCAGATCGCGGCGATACCGTTGATCCTGGTTCCGCTGGGACAGTCTGAACTTGCGACGGGTGAGGCTGTCAGTTTGCTGAGCCTCATGGTCGCCCAGATGGCCACCGGATGGGCGGCTCATCCAGAACAAGGCCCTCGGGGTGGCATCAATGCCTGCTACTTCGTGGGAGCTGAGGGGGGCGCAGGAGTCTTTCATCCTGATTTCGGATGGATGAGAGTTGGGGTGCCCTCTGGCACAGGCATTTCGGTAGGTGTAGCAAGAGACGGCAGCAATCCACAAGTGATCATTTCGGGGACGGGGAAAGACGTCTTGATTCGGCTGGATATCGACCACTCGCACGGACAGCAACCGCATGTGAATATCCAGGTCGGGCAGCAGAACATTCACACCGATCGAGATGGGGTTGAAATCAAGCCAGGTGACAATGTGATTGTCGAGGTGGGCGGTGGGAAGGTGGTTGTCAAGACAAACGGCCAAAAGGTCAAAGAATATGAGGTGCCGGAAGCTGACCATTCGGAGCTGGTGATTATCGAGCGCGAACCCGATGGTAATACCTCTGTAACCCAGGGAGGCAAGCCGGTCGGCCAGATTCAGAAGAAGCCTGATGGCACAACCGTTGTCCGCGTGGGAGACAAAACCATCCAGATTCCGGTTGTGCCTCCCACGCTGGGAGTCGGAGGTACTGGAAATGACAACACTGCCTCTCCTGGAGGCGGTGCAGACAAAGGCCGGTTAACGCCAGGGAAGGACAACAAAGCAGCGCAGGATTTCAAGACCCTGCAAGATATCGTCCTTGTGGATTCTCGCGGGGTTACGATTCTGCGCTGCCCTCAATACGAGCCCAATGAGTTTCCCAGACGCCGCCTGGGACCTGTTCCCCCCGGTTGGATTATCGTGCCGGGTCCTGATGGGCCGACGATTGCGCCGGACCCGCGAGATCACGAGCACTACCCGGTTGCCCCTAAACCTCCGCCCGGCGGTGCCGATCGGGGGTCCGAACATCCGCGTGCGCAGGAGCGCGGTGGGGTTTACGTGGTGGACGATACGACACTCGAAGTCGTGTCAGCCAAGCATGCGGGAACGGACATTCTGCTGGGCGCGTCTCGCCCAAAGGGCACTGCCAGTGCCTCTGCGCTCGAATGCCCATTCCTCATTTTCCCCAAGGCCATTCCGAAGAAGTGATGTCATGAAGGCTAATTTTTTCATCCTGGCGTTTGCGCTTGTTGGACTCGGGACCGCCCTCAGCCAGGAATCTGAGGTACCCAAGACGTTCTGGTCTTTCTCGCTCCGTGCTGCCGAAACGCGGCTTCGCCAGGGCGAGGTTGGGGACTCGGCCATGCTGCTGGCCTTGGGCCACATCACGCGGTTGACCGGTCTGATCGTGGACCCGGTTTCCAAGGATTGCCTGATCGTAGGCGAACGCGACCCATCCCTGCCGCCACTGCACTTGGAGGACCTGGTCACGATGTTGCGGTCTGTTTTCCTTTACCATGACGCGGAAGCGCCGGGAGTGACAATTGATCCACCGGAGAAACCGAATGAACTGCAAAAAGTGAGATTCTTCGGTCACGTAGAAGGCACGCGGGTGGGGTTGATCTGTTTCGAGGCGGATTACCTGATGAAACAGATTGGCTTGTCACTGGTGCCTGGTGGTGTGCCCGGCCTTCGGACCTATTGGGATGTGGCTCTGGAGGAGGCCCGTCAAGGAGGGCCGGCGAGGACGGAAGTGCTCTCTCGTTTTTGGTACTTCCCCGTGGTGGCTCGGGTTGTAAACGTTGGGAATGGTGTGTTGTTGGACCGTTGTGAACTGGCCGTGTTGACGGAGGTGCTCTCGGCAAAGGTGAATGGGCAACCGGTGGAAAACCTGAGCACGTTCTATGATCAGCCGGGCGCGACGTTCGCTCGCTCTTTCACGGACAACTTCGACAAGTTGGCTCGGGTGTGGCCGGTGATCGCCGACTTACGCAGCCTTTCCGCGCTATCGGCCCTGGGCCGCGGGCTGGCCAAAATGGACGTCCGGCCCGACCTGGACTATTGGCTGCATGAATTCCGCGTTTGCCCTGTCAAGACTCCCACCGAAGTGCAGGTCTTGGGCAACACCAGTGCAGAGGCGGGTTTCGTGGTGGAAGGCGGGGTACAACTCGATGCCCTATCCTTGCGACTGAAAAATGGCGATTTGACGGCCTTCAGCGATGCAGTGCTGCAGGCCAGACCATCTCCGGAGGCTCTGGTTTGGTGCGTCTGGCTGACGCCAGACAAGTCCATTTGCGTCCCTGCTCTGGCGCAGAGTCTGCACGTCACCTCCGCGACCGAGGCTTATGCGCGTGGGCGGTATCTCTTTATGGGGCGCCAATACGACCGAGCTATCGCCTGCTGGCTCCAGGTCGCACGGACCTATCCCGACATGGGCGAAATCTACCAGTGGATTGGCGAGGCGTTCGAGCGCAAGGGGCTGCCAAACTGCGCCGCCGATTACTATACCAAGGCCATCCGGCTCGATCCTTTCCTTGCGAACCAAGCCCAGTGGAACCGTTGCGCGGGCGCTGGCTCCAAGGAGAGTCCCAGGCGGTGACGGGCAGATGCATCGCCTGCATTGGACAACGGCTAAAACACTAACGGAAACAGCAACTATGAAAAGACAATTGAACGTTCCTAACGCAATGCTTCTGACGTCTGTGCTGGCTGCTTGTACGTGGCTGGTCCAGGCAGACCAGCAGGACCATAAAGCGCCCGCACTTTCCCAGTGCGCGCAGCGCATCCTGCAGCACATCAAACGGGGCGATGTGCGACTGGCCATCGGTGCTGCTGCGGACTACGAACTGGACTTGCTGGGCCGCTATCAGCCGCCCAGTTACGAAATGGGGCTGTTCCAAGATGAAGCCACGCACCTTGCATTCCACAGTCCGTTCGTGGACTGGAAACGCCTGGATGCGAAGAAGCTGGACCTGCCCAAGGAGTTGCTGATGACCGGGGTTTCGTTTCTGCTGGGTCTGGAAGGCGCCTCGGAAGAAGACAGGTTGGTGGTCATGAGCATTAACCTGAAGCAGCTGGAACGGCGCATGGCCGGTAACAGCAGCGATCTGAGTCTGTCGTCTGATCGGGGCCTCCTGTTCATCACCCAGATGGTCTCCGGACAGTTTGGCGTGGCGAAGTCTCACCAGTTTAAACGCTTGGGTGACTACCGAGTGCTGGATGTCGAGCTGGCGCCCGCTCTGATTGGACCTAACCTGCGGATGATCCTCTTGCCGCACGGCGGGACTACAATCCTTTTCCTGCTTCGCTCCGCCGCGGGCGACTTTGCCTCCAACTTGGAACGGTTGGAAGAATTGGTCAAAACGGCCAGCTTCGACTACAAACCGGCTAACACGGTTGCCATTGGCGCTGCTCGTGCCAAATCAGACCGCTCCAGCCCGGAGTCGCTGATTGAATGTGTTGAGGCGCTGGCGGCGCTGGGTGAGTACACAGCCACTGCGGAGGATTTGGCAGACCTGCGAAGCTTGCTGCATAAACAGATGCCAGGGGTAAAGATCACCGGCCAGGTCGCTTCTTTTCCAGCGTACGGCATCACGGTGAAGAACCCTGACCCGGCGAAATGGAAGTTCTCTCTGATCAACGACGGTCCCGTAACCGGCGTGTTCATGGAGGACCAATTCAGTGTAAACGAGGAGGGTATCGTGATCGGTGTCGTTGACCTTTTCTTTGCCTACGGGCCGCAACTCGTCAGACTGCTCAATAGCGAAGAATCGGCGAAATCGACGTTGATCGGCGCCGGGCGGGGAGGCTCGACGATGCTGGGGAGCATCGAGAGCGAGCGGCTCACGACCCTAAACGGTTCGCTGGCATACGAGTCGATTGTTGTACCCAATCTACCGTCGCTGAAAGCGCGGGTCCAATGGGTGAACTGCACCGACTACGGACTAATGATCTTGCTGTTCGGCGATGCGCGTGAGTTCGACGCCAAGATCGCTGAGTGCGATCGCATCGTGCGGGACAACGTCTCATGGCCAACCCCGGCCTCTGGCGTCGCGTCGGCGCTCATCCAGCACTCGTCTCTTCAGCTCAAACCAACGCGCTAAACAAACAGGGCAGGGCACAGCCCCTTCACTTCGTCTGAAATGAGTCTAAAAAGCTACCGCTGCCTACAAATGGATCGCTGCGCCCCGCTAGTTTTACCCCTAACGGTATGGCTACGCAGGAACGTGCGACCGTCCGGGTTGGCGCGTCGCTGGCCACGATTCGGCGTGCTCGGTGTAGAGAAGGTGGCCCTGCAGCCTACGCTGGAGTCGCACGGCGCGGAGGGAAGAGAATTGTGCGCATCGACTGAAGCGCAAGCGGCTATCAAACCCAAGCGAGATGTGGTGCAGAGATTAGAGCTGTCAGGTTTCGACTATAGGAGCTTCACCGTCAGCTTGGCGGCGGCCGCGGAGTCCGGTACTAGTCGGGCTCCATTGTCTTCCACGGAATTCCGACGTTGCAGTGGACGGTGGAGCAAGACGCGAAATCGGCTTGGGCTTGGGATGCTGCCAGAGCGCTGCGTTCGGTTCGGGCTAGTCGCTCCGCCTGCTCAACGGCCACATCTCAGATTGGTCGAAGGGCACGTGGTGGCGAAGGGACCGGCAACGGGCTTCTCGCGGTCCTCGTTCGCATGGAACGGGTGGCGGACAGGAATGTCCGCGCTCCTGACATGTCTGAGATGTGCAATTGCCGAACGGCGGCGCCTTTTTTGGGTTGAGGAAGTCGAGGGGCTTCGGCTATGCTCGGGTCAAGAGAAGCCGAACGGGCTTGTTATGGCGGCGGCACGCATGAAGCCAAGATCAGCAGAAGAGGCGCTCCCAGTGCCAGCGCAGGAACTGCGTGAGGAGTTGTGGGACAGGGTGCGAGAGTTATTGGTAGCACGGTTGGGTGAGTATCTGCGTTTTGCTGACGTGGATACAACGCTGCAATTGGTCAGAAGACAATTCAACCATACATGGTCGCAGCCGGCAGGAGTAGCGAAGCTTTTGCAGGAACGACCGAGAGATTCAAGTCGCCGAGAGAGGTGGCTCAAAGCAAGAGCAGGAGAACTTTGCGACAGAGTGGTGCGCCTCAATCGAACGCCGACCACTTTTTCTTTGGATCCTCTAATGGATGTGGTGCCGATCGCGCGCAAACTTCAGAGCCGTGGGGATGCGGTTTCTGCCTACCTGCACAACAAAAGGCTCTTGCCCACAACGCAAGTAGCTCTGAGCAAGTGGCGCGACACCGGCTCAGGGTTAGGCGCGCTGTCGGTGTCGCTCGTCAACGCCCTCAATGAAGTGATCTGTGGCCCGTGCATCCATCAGCCATCAATCTTTCGCGATGTCGCGTTGCGCCCCGAAACACGCCGGCTGCTGGAGCGGACCGACCCGCAAGGGCCGTGCGACCGCCTGAACCGGTTGCTTCTTGAGGATGCCTATCCGACCGAATTGCCGAGGGAGCAGCTCGAGGTGGTCACGTATGTGAGGGATTACGAGCGGTTGAGAGAGTATTTGCACCCGGAGGTCGGCGATGAGAGACGCAACGAGATTCGGGGGGCCTTCTGGGAGCAGTATCGAGGCGCCGTGGCCGACAAGCTGCTCGCCATGTTCAGAAACCGGTTCCCCGACGTGTCACCGGACGATCCACGGATCGAAGTGGCCGCTGGGTGGGTCCAAGACCGGCTGTTCGTTGAGCCTCGTTTTGGCGAGACCGTGAAGAAGTACACTACGGAAGGCAAGACCTTTGCTGGCTTCATCGAGTACTTACTGATTGGCCGCTGTTGCGATGCGGTGGACGAGTTTGCGTCGGAGCCGGAAATCTGCCCCATTGAAGTCGTTTCGACGTCCTCCCGACCATCTCACAATACCGGCGAGGCGGAGGTCGAGGGAGTTGAGCCGGAGGACCTGCAAGCCGAACCTGAATCCAGCGGCGAGGACGCGCCGGAGTCAGCCGCTGAGTTGT
Source organism: Verrucomicrobiota bacterium (assembly GCA_012517065.1). Lineage (GTDB taxonomy): Bacteria > Verrucomicrobiota > Verrucomicrobiia > Limisphaerales > J093 > JAAYVR01. The sequence continues at coordinate 7,854 of JAAYVR010000098.1, forward strand.
TGCGGCTCTGCTTGTCCAACCTGCGCTACCCGGAGGAACGCGCCGTCGTGGAACTGCGCTATCGGGCGTACGTAAATCCCAGTTTGGGCTTGATATCAGAGTGGACGCTTGACCGGGTGGCCCACTCTGCCAGCCGGGCGCAACTCCAAGAACAGTACGATGCCGACCAGCAGGCGCTGCGGACGTTGCAGGAGCAGGAAATCCCGATTCTGGAGACCGAACGGCAACAAGCTTATGCCTGCCGCGAGGCTAAGCAGGATGCCCTGGGAATCCAGGGCTGGTCTTGCCGCCGAATCTCGCGCTTGAGGGAGTTTCTCCCTGCAACGATTCAAGAAGCGGAAGCCGAGCTAGAAAATGCGGCCACGACGAGCAAGCGCCGGCAGGAGCTCGAGTTCCAGATCGCTTGCATCCGTTACCAAAAAGCTCGGAACCGGTTGCAGGTGGCCCGGGAACAGCTCGAACGGTACAAACAGGCGAGGTTTCCGTGGGTCCGGACACAAGAAGAGATCGCCAGTTTGCTGCGAATGGACCAAGTGACCGTGTCCAATCGACTCAAGAAGGCATTGACTGCGATGAGGGCATGGCGCGTGGTTGAAACGTACCGTCAAGCTCAAAACCGGCTCTCTGGTGAATGAACAAGAGCGCCATCGCGTAAGTATGAATGGAAAGAATCATGGCGGCTGCGGCAGGCCGAATGGATAGTGAGGACCTATGAATAATGAACACGAGAGGCGCAAAGACGATGTGCCCGCCGATATTGCAGACCTGGAGGCCGAGGTCTTTCGGCGGCCACGACCCGGTCGGGTCAGCGAACAGTTACTGTGGGCCTACGCGCTGGGGTCGCTGAGTATGGAGGAAGAGGACCGGGTCCATTCGTTGATGGCCGGCGACGACCATGCGCAGCAGCGGCTCGCCGAGATTCAAGCCTCGCTCCAGAGGACGGCACCGCTTCTGGGTTCGCACTCGGTGGACGAACCGTGCGCGACCGAGGCCGCCCGGAATCTGGCTGGGATGGCTGTGCGCAACCTGCTTGCCGCGGTTGGAAGACTGGGCGAGGAGCTGGCTGTTGCGCTAAGTTGGGTGGAGGGGATGTTGGTGGCAGACCCCGGCCTTTCCAAATGGAAACCTGCCTGCGTTCCAGCAGCGATTTTGGGCGAGAGCCGACAAGCTGGGGCTGCGGCGGGGTCGGTCCTGCAGGAGTTTTCGTCCGAAGGTGTCAAGGTGCGCTTGATCGTCGTCAAGCCGCCCCGCGTGAATGTGGAGATCGAGCTTCAGAAGACGATAGAGGGCGAAGTACAGTTGTTCCGACTGGAGAAAGGGTCCAGACGGCGCCGGGTTGCGGGCAGGCCGCTGGGTGGAGGGAAGACCCTGTTTGAGCGTTGTCCGCCGGGGTTATTGGAAGTCGTTCTGCCAGGAGGCGATTCGTTCTTGGTGGCCATTGCTGAAGCTGACGGCACAATTCTGAAGAACGACTAATGGGCTGTGAACACGTTGCTGCTCCATTACGCCCTTGAGTCGCCTGGTGCTGATGGGTGGGTCAATCTCATACCCATGATCAGGCGCAACGACGGTCGCTTGGTTTTCAGCCGGACGTACCCGCGCCTTTGTGTGAAATCGAAACTGGAGGACACCTCGGGCCGGTTCGTGCGGACGGTGAGCGCGGCTATCCACGCCATGGGATCCTCAGTGGACCTGCAGTCGGCAGCGGTCTTTTACGGTGAGCTCCAACGCCTCGGCAGTGATTTGGGCCAGCAGCTTCTTCCCGCCGAGATGGCGGGTCTGCTTCTCGATGATGAGGTCCGCCACGTGACCTTTTGCTGCGATCCCCGGCTCAACGGGGTGCCATTTGAGGGCATCTGGCTTGGAGGCGACTTTCTGAGCCACCGGTTCGGTACAGGTCGAGAACTGCTGTCAACTGCGCCAACGGCTTGTGGGGGGGCCAGTCGAGGTTCACCGCTCCCGTTCTCCGCAAAACTGTTTCTTGCGCTGCCGGAAGACCTCGACGAAGCGGAACGAACGGCGGTGGAATCTCAGGCGGCTGACTTCGAGCGCCAGTGGCGAGCGAGGGAAACGCCGGCGGCCATCCAGTTCGACCCGGTCCAGTCGGACGAGCTCATTTTGCCGGAGGACGTGCTCGAGGCCTTTCGAACGCGGGACCTTGTGGGCATCTACGGCCACCACGACTACGATGCGAACGCGCCGGCATCGAGCGGGTACCGATTGTCGGGCGGACGGACTTTTACGGCGCAGCAGCTCTTGGAAGGCTTTGGTCCGGGCCAGGTGGCGCCCCGGTTGGTGTTCTCGCTGTGTTGTGAATCTGCCATTACCAGGGGCTGGGAAGAGACGTGGCCAGCGAGCAAGCAACTCTATGGGATGGTGGACGCGGCCAAGCGGATCGGAGTGGAACACTACATTGGCACGCTGGTCAGAATCCCGGCCTTGAGAACCGTCGGCGTTTTTCACTCCTTTTTCCATGCCTTGGCCAACGGTTACAGTGTGGGTGAAGCCTTGCGTCGGGCGCGGATGAGCTTCCGGCAGAATGGAACCAACCCTTCTGACGGGGGCACCATCCTGGGCTTGGCCCTCACTCTGTATGGTGATCCCTCCGCGGCGTTGGTGTCTCGGAGCGGTCACAGCACCGCCGAAGTCCACGCCCCAGCCTGCGAAGGGCGGACACAAGACGGCTTTTGCGGCAAGGCCGTGGCCCCGCAAGATCCCGGCTACGCCCTGCGTCTGTGCCCCGATCACTATTCACCGGAATGCTGTGGGGCCGGTCATGTATTGGCGCCGGGGTCGTCCGTCAAGCGGTGCGCCCGATGCCAGAACGCGGTCTGCTTGAAGTGCTCCGGATGGGGCAGGGAATCCCCGTTGTGCGTGGAACACTGCTGCTACGACGGTCATGAGATTGTCGCTGGCATTCGAAAACTCTGCTCTGACCCGCAGGCGCGGCACCCTGGCGAGAAGCGGTCGATTTGCCCGCTTGACGAAGGCTGGCTACGAGGGCTTTGCCGCGACTGTCTCCGGTGCTGAATAGTTTTGTGGATCGGGCCGTAGAGAATGGGTGAAGGGCAACAGGGCCGGACGTCCGAAGGTGGTGGCGGGTTCTCGGGCGCCGGGGTTGCTGGTTGCTGTCGGAAACACAGTTTGCCGATTGACGGCTGGAGCCAATTGTATGAGCATTCGAACCATATCCAGGGCGTTCGGGGGCCTGGTGACGGTGGGCGGAACGGTGGCGTTGGTTGCCTGCTTGGGTTGGCAGGCATGGCGGCATTTCGGACCCGTCAAACCCCGGCTGAGTCACATGCGCCAGGAAATTGCGGACAAGCTGTTGCCTCAGATCATCGAGGACTTGCGGAAGTCGCGTGGCGAGGCCCGATCCGCAGTCCTCTTGCATTTGGCCAACGATCCCACTGACTACGTCTCTGACCGACTGCGTGCGTTGATCGAGGAGTCGGGCGTTTTAGACCTCCGGGGCCGGCGGTTGCATGAAAAAATCGAGCGGGCACTCCATTTGCGCGTTTCGGAGTCCAAGGACATCGCCAGGGAGTTGAATCGAGCGCGGGACGAAGGCGTGGACGCGCTATTGCTCGGGCGAATCAATACGCACGAATCGTACGCCGACGGCACCAAGCTGGACATGCAGATCACCTTGATGGACGTGTCCAACCGCGCCGTGCTGCTGGACCAGTCGTACAGCAAACAACTGAAGCCGGGCATTCTCGACGCCGCGGCGACCAGGGACGAACTTGGGAGGTTCACCGGTGCGGAGCGATTTCTTGGATGGCTGTTGGCGGTGTTGTTGTTGCCTGTCTTCACCATCGGCTTTATTCGTGCCATGCTGCGGCGAGAGTCGAACGGGGCCAACGCCTTCACACTGGGACTCTATACAGCCGTCGATGCGCTGTTGGTGTACTTGCTGCTGGGGGCCAGCATGACGACGCGGCTGTCCGTCCTGGTGTTCCTGGCTCTCGCCGGCGCCGCGTTCGCGTACAATGCTTTCGTTATGAGCCATGTCCAAAGGGCTGATATCTGATGGGCAAAACCAAGAACAGCAATAAACTCAACTCCTGGTATGCAAAACTTAGGTGAACTCGTCACGTCGGTGCTCTCGACGGTTGGCAAAGGCGGCAAGGCCAGTTCGAAGCAACTGGAGCGCATCCGAGCCGAGAAGGCGAAGTACAAGGAACTCAAGCGCGATCTCAACGATCGCGTGGATGGGATAAAGGGGGAAGTGAAACAAATCGAGCATCGGATTCTGCGGCTCGCCAAAGAGCGCGATCAAGAGAGCGGCACCGTTGCGGACATGGTGGCGGAGCAGTTGGAGGATGCGTGTGTGGAGCTAGGGGGCAAGAAAGCAACCGCACAGGTCCTGTTCTCGAAACTGCGCGCACTAACAAAGGTGGTGGGCAAGCTCGAAGCTCTCGAGGAGGCCTTGCGCGAAGGCATCACGGAGGAACAGGCTGACCAACTCAAGATGGAGTGCGAGGAGGCCTTCTCGGCTCTCGAACGGACGGATACCGCCACGGAGGAAGTCTCGCAAGTGACATACCGCCGAACCGAAGGCGAGGCCGTTGATGTGGAGAAGTTCACGCGCGATATCGGCGAGAAACCGCCGCTCTCTGCCGAAGCCAGAAAGATGGTTGATGCCATCCGCGCCCGCGCCAGCGAACCGGAGGGGCTCTAGGGCATCGGCCCTGGTTTGTGGCTCCGGCGGCATCGATGGAGCCGGGGCCCAAGGGGGCGAGAGCCGTTTCTGCATGATCTGAAATCTGTACAAAGACAAAACAACAGAGACATAACAAGAAAGGAAAAGGACGCATGCTAGATTCATTGTTTAAACCACGCAAAGAGCGGATAGAACTGTTGAAAGGCCAATTGATCCGAGCGGAGCGGAAACTCGACCGGAAAATTGGCGAGCTCGGCGCGCGAATCAAGAAAGACCAGGCCCAGGCGGTGGCGTTTGCCAAGAGTGGCGAGAAGCATCGAACCGCCGCCTGCGTTCAGAGAATCCACAAAGTCCACCTCTTCAAGCGCGGTGTCGAACGCCGGCGGGATATGCTTGAGAACTGGGTCGTCCAAATCGACGCGGCCTCCACGGACGAAGAGGTTGGAGTGGTTCTGAACAAGCTGGCCGGCCTGCTCAAAGTGCCACCCAGCCGCCTCCCGGACGCCATCGACAAGTTCACCACCGAACTCGAGTTTCAACAAACTGACAGCGAAAGTGCATGGAAGGACGCCGAGGCCCAGCAATTGCGTCAGGCGGAACGCGAGTTCGAAGAAGGAATTCCCACCGAGGATGAGATCATGGCCGACATCCTCTCGCAAGCCGGTGCCGAACGCGAGACCGAGGCGCGAAAGGCCACCAGCAAACAGATTGAATCGGACGAAACCGCCGATCTCCGCGCCCGAATACGCCGGATTACCGAAGGGGAAGACAAATGAGCTTCGATCTGGAGAAAAAGAGAGAAGAGGCCCAGCTCGCCGAGAAAGCCATGGAAGAGAAGGATTGGGCGCGCGCTGCCTTCCATTTGGCCCGAGCGGCCGACTTCGCTCTGAATCTTTACGAAAAGACGGAGGGGAAGATACGGCGCACCTACCTCACCGAGGCCCGCGGACTGCTCAGTTCGGCCGAGAAACTGAAGCAGAAAGCCGTGGCAACAAACGCCCAGATCGAGGGCGGCCTCGACGATACCAACCTCGATGAGCAGGTCTCCAGCTCGGTCTGGTTGATCAAGGAGAAACCGGTGGAGAAATTGGCCGACGTGGCGGGTCTTGACGAAGTCAAGCAGGTGCTCATCGAGCAAGTCATCGAGCCCTTTCAGACGCCGGAGCTCTTCGAACGTTTCAAAATCGAAAAGGGCGCTGGAGTGCTCATGTATGGGCCCCCGGGAAACGGCAAGACGTTCATCGCGCGGGCCATTGCCGGCGAGCTGGACGCGGCATTCTTTCCGGTGGACTCGGCTCAGATCAAGGACAAGTACGTGGGCGAGACCGAAAAGAACCTCAAGCGGTTGTTCGAGGAAGCCATGAAGTATCCTCGAGCGGTCATCTTTCTTGATGAAGTGGACAACCTGCTGGCCCGCCGGGGGAATCGCAAGATTGGAGCGGTGGCCCAGTTCCTCAGTCTCACCGATGGCCTGCTCCGAGTAAAGAATTGCCTCCTGCTTCTGGCCAGCACCAACAAGCCGTGGTTGCTCGACCCCGCTTTGCTGCGTCCGGGCCGATTGGGCACGCACATCTACGTGGGCTTGCCCGACGCCAAGGCGCGGGAGGCCATCATCACGGGGGCACTCAAGGGTGCGCCTGTCGCCCCGGACGTGTCGATTCCAGACTTGGCGGCCCAGACGGAGGGCTATTCAGGCGCGGATTTGGCCAAGAGTGTCTGCCTCGAAGCCAAACAGTCGGCGAAACGCCGCCAGAAAGCCACTGGCAAAGACGAGTTCATCACCAGAGAGGACTTCACCCAGGCGCTCGCCAAGATCAAACCGTCGATCAAGCCACAGGACCTGAAAGACTTCGAGAAGTGGCGTGAAAACCGTGCGCACCCCTCTGCGGATAGCGATACGGATGAATAATGCGTATTTCGGGCCATCCCCATGAGCCCCATGACCGATGGTCTTAGACATGACAAAATGGTGTTTGTGAGCGCGTGGCCTAAGAAGTGGCAGCCTGTGCCCGATGCCGGGTGACACAGGCGGCTGAGAAACCAGGCGGCAAGAAGGCTAAACCCATCTTGCCGCGCCTGTCATTGCTGGTAGGTAGTCGGTCGGGGCTGTCGAAGCAGTCGGTGGCCATTGAGAAACAGAGGCTGATCACGCCATGAAACGGGCCGCGTTATGTGTGGGAGTCAACCGGTACTCGGACCCGGGGATCAAGGCCTTGGAGTTCGCGGAGCCCGATGCAACCGAACTGTACGCTTTCTTCAAGCGCACGGCCGGTTACGACGACGTGCGCTTCCTCATGGCGCCTGAGGCCGACCAGGTGTTGGACTACGCCCGCGAGATGGTTACGGCACTAGGGCCGGGAGACCTGTTTGTGTTCTTCTTCGCCGGCCACGGTTATGAATTCCAACACCGCCATCTACTGCTCTGCCCCAAAGCGCGATTGGCGCGGCTCGAGTATTTCCACCAGACCGTGCCCGTGGATTTGCTCAAGAACGAAACCGGGCTGACGGGCGCGGACCGAGTGTTTGTGTTGGACGCCTGCCGGACCGACCTGCTCAAGAGCCGGGGTGGGCCATGCGGGCTGCGAGGGGCCGAAGGTCTGCGTGAGATTGTAACCGAGCCGGCGGCAACGGAAACTGGGGCGCTGACATTGTTGTGCAGTTGCGACGAGGGCCAGCAGGCTCAGGAGGTGGCTCAGTTGAAGCAGGGCTTGTTCAGCCGGGCGTTGATCGAGGAGTTGGAGGAAGCGGCGCAGGTTCGGGCAGCGCTGCGGCTGGACGATCGTTTGGAATCGGCCTTGCGAGAACGGATGAGCCAATTGGCAGAGCGGTTTGGGTTACCTGGCCAGCAGCGGCCTTGGATCAAGCGCAGCGGTGAAGTGCCTGTACTACTGGAAGGTGGGGTGAAAGCGGCGGCTACTCCGTCATCGACCCCGGGGGCGGTGCAGGTTGGGCCGGGCTTGAAGGGATGGCTGTCTTCAGACATCGTCAAGTGTCCGGTTTGCGGGCGGCGGAACGCGGAGGAGGAGACCTTTCAGTGCCGGCGGTGCGGGCGGGATTATTTGTGCGAACGGCACTTGGACGAAGAGGAGAATTGCTGCCGAGAGTGTGCGGATAAGGTGGCGGAGGAAAAGGCGGCGCGGGCCAGGGCGGAAGCGGAAGCCATGGAGCAGGCCGAGAGG
>JAAYVR010000099.1 GCA_012517065.1 Verrucomicrobiota bacterium
GCCGCTTCGCCAGCACTTCCTCACGTGTCAGTTGACTCATTTTGGTGTCCATCGCTCGGTAACACCCTTTTTGAGTCAACGAATGGTTTCCTCAACCCTTTTCACCCCTCCCACGGTAACATTCTTTTTGAGTCAATTCGCTCCCGACAAAACTCACTTCCCCCGCCGAGGTTCGCTTGCGTCCACCCCAAACCTGCGCAATTCTATGGCGCATGAAGTTTGAAACAATTTGTTTGCACGGCGGACAACAGCCCGACCCGGCCACCCTGTCACGCGCAGTTCCCGTTTATCGCACCAGTTCATACGTGTTCCGAAGCACCGAACACGCCGCGAACCTGTTCGCTCTCCGCGAGCTGGGCAATATCTACTCGCGGTTGATGAATCCCACCACCGATGTGCTCGAACGACGCGTCGCGTTGTTGGAAGGTGCGCCTGAAGCCGGCGGCCTCGCATTGGCCTCCGGCACAAGTGCAATCTTCTATTCAATTATCAATCTGGCTCAAGCCGGAGACAACATCGTCAGCGCACGGAATCTGTACGGCGGGACGTACACGCAGTTCAACGATATCCTGCCCCGCCTTGGCATCACGGTAAAATTCGTCGATTCAAATCAGCCCGAGAACTTTGCCCGGGCAATAGACGATCGCACCCGCGCGCTGTTCTGCGAGTCCGTGTCGAACCCGGCCCTTGAAGTGACCGATCTGGAAGCCGTGGCACGCATAGCCCACGACCGCGGTTTGCCATTGATCGTTGACTCGACGTTCTCGACACCGTACCTGACACGGCCGATCGACCACGGCGCTGACATTGTGGTTCATTCCCTGACAAAATGGCTGAGCGGACACGGGACCGGCATAGGCGGCATCGTGGTTGACAGCGGAAAGTTCAATTGGACCGCCGGCCGCCACGTCCTCTACACCGAACCCGACTCGAGTTACCATGGCTTGCGATGGGGCATTGACCTGCCCGATCCGTTGCGCCCGCTCGCGTTCATTTTGCGGATGCGGACGGTGCCACTGCGGAACCTCGGGGCGTGCATTTCGCCCGATAACTCGTGGATATTCCTCCAGGGCATCGAAACCCTCCCGCTGCGAATGGAACGGCACTGCTCGAATGCACTCGATGTCGCCCTGTTCCTGAAATCGCACCCCGCAGTCGATTGGGTGCGGTATCCGGGCCTGCCCGGCGACAGCATGCACGCTCTTAATAAGAAATACCTTCGCGGAAAGGGCGGCTCGATGGTCGTTTTCGGCATCAAGGGCGGAAAAGAATCCGGCCGCAAATTTATCGATTCGCTCAAACTGATCTCGCACCTTGCGAACGTCGGCGATGCCAAAAGCCTTGCAATTCACCCGGCCACAACCACACATTCGCAATTGACCGAACAAGAACAAAGGGCCGCAGGAATAACGCCTGAACTGGTCAGGCTCAGCATCGGGCTCGAGCACCCGGATGATCTTCGCGCCGATCTCGATCAAGCCCTGAAAGCTTCCCAGTAGCCGACACAAATCATCGACGGGCCCTAGCCAAGTCTGCGGGGAATTCCTCTGGAATCCAATGCTGAGCACGGATTCAGGATGGCGTTATCCCCGCAGATTCCGGCTTACCCCGTGGATTGACCGGGCGGACAAATCTCGGGCATGGAAACAAGGTCGGGGTGGATGTCGGTGGATGGCCACCGTGATGTCAACCAGCGCTCTCTTTCACTGAGCATTCTTCTACCCGGAATTTTTCTGCCCAACATGTTTCTGCCCAGCATGTTTCTGCCCAACATATTTCTGCCTGTTTTGCCTCTTCGCGTTGCGATCCGTGTGACCTGTTTCTGGCCCCACAGCGCACACTAGATCACATTTTACGTATCACATCTCACAGATTCCACCGGTGCCCGCTGCCACGGACGAAGCGCGCTGTTATTCGCAGATTTCTTGGAAACCCAACCCAGTTTCCCCAGCAGCCAGTTCCTGACCTTGCACGCCGGACAGGCATGATTGCCGAACCTGCGCGCAATAAACCCCGGCGCTTTTTCCCCCACCGCTTTTCTCTCCGTCTTGGGAAGCTCGGGAACAGGAACAAGCGGCGCGTACCGCGCAAGGTTCACCAGCAGCCCAATCCCCGCAAGCGCAACGACCATGTTCGATCCGCCATAGCTGACAAACGGCAACGGTATCCCTTTGTTCGGCAGACAGCTTGTGGCAACGCCGATGTTGATGAACGCCTGCGCGCCAATCAGAAAAGTGATCCCAAACGCAAGAAACCGCGCGAACGGGTCTGCCATCCTCCAAGCTATTCGCGCGCCCGCAACGACTATGTTCACAAACAACAACACCACAAGCACACACCCGACAAACCCCAATTCTTCACCGATGGCCGACATTACGAAATCCGTCCGCTGTTCAGGGACAAAACCGAACTTGTGCGTTCCGTCCCCGATGAACTTGCCTAACAATCCCCCGCTCCCGATCGCCATCAAAGAGTGAACAATCTGCCATCCGTCGCCCTCGGCGTACTTCCATGGATCGAGGAACACCAGTATCCGGGTGAACTTGTCCGTGTTCCGCACAAGAAAATGGGCAACCAACTCAAGGCCTATAATTCCAGCCGAGACAAGGTAGAAACTTGGCGCGCCTGCCACCCACAGCATGGCTGTCATCACCAATCCCATCAGCACGGATGTGCCCCAGTCAGGTTCTGCAAACACAAGCACAGCCGCCAACCCGCCAATTAACACCGGCTTGGTGAATCCCACGCGCCGCAGATGCATGAACTCGATGTTCCTCGCACAATAGTCGGCCAGCCAGATTATCAGAGCCAGCTTGGCAAATTCAGATGGTTGGAAGAACAACAGCCACCGACGCGCGTGGTTCTTTTCCGTCCCAATACCCGGAACCAACACAAGCACAAGCAGCGCCAGCGCCACAACAAGCAACGCATTCGGGACTCGCCACCGGTTCAGCCAGCGATAATCTATCAGGTTCCCGATCCCAAGCGCCACGAACCCAAGCCCGATGTAGGCAATGTGATTGTAAAGCAATCTCGGAGTCGGATGCGTGATCGTGAGGCTGTTCATCGTGAGCGCCCCTATCACAACCAGAGTGCCAACACTGAACAGAATGACTGCCACTTCTCTTTTCATAATCGCCTCCGAGCGAATCGTTCCTTTGCAGCCGCGCCGCACTTTGTCTATTGCCTTGCGCGGACCGGCCTGTTCGCGCGTCCAGCGCCAGACCCGGCAAGCTGCAGACCGCGGCGGTCGCTGTCCGGGAGTTTGTCGGCCGGCACGCCAAGATATGCCAGCACCGCCTCAGCAACATCCTTGAAGACAGGCGCCGCTATCGCACCACCGGAAGGCGATCCGGTCCGCGGCTCATCGAATGCCACCGAAATCACCACTTTCGGCTTGTCTGCCGGTGCGTGACCAATAAACCCGCAGTAAAGCGCGCCGCTGATGTAACCGTTGGTCGTTGACTTTTGGGCCGTCGATGTCTTCCCTCCGCACGTCCAATAAGTAAGATTTGCCCGCCAGCCGGTGTATCCGGGCCGCGTCACAACGGCCAACGCTTCGCGCGCCAACGCGGATGTTTCAGGCCGAATAACACGCCGAATGATCGTTGGATTTGCAGTCTGGACAACCTCGCCGTTCGCGTTCTCGATCTGCCGTACCAGCAGCGGCCGCATCAGTTGTCCGCCATTCACAGCCGCACAATAGGCAACTGTCATCTGCAATTGTGTTACTCGGAACCCCTGTCCAAATGCCACCCGTGCCAGCAGGTGATTGTCATGCGCAGCCCAGTTTGTCCAATGCGGCACGTAACCGGCCGGCTCGCCCGGCAACGCAATCCCCGTGGCACGATCGAACCCGAAGTTTGTCACGTAATTGTAAAGGCGCTCTGGACCGACAACGAACGCGATCTTCGCAAGCCCGACATCCGACGAGTTCCCAAACGCGTCCCGCACGGTCTGTACCCCGAAAGCCCTGTGATCATGGAGTTTTACCCGTGCCCAGTACCCACGCTCACAATCCACCCGGTGATCCAGACTCACAACACCAAGATCAAGCGCAGCTACAAGCGTGATCAGTTTGAAAGTCGAGCCAGGTTCGTATTGCGTGCTAACCGGGTGATGACGCCACCAATCGATCGGCGCCGCCTTTGGATTGCGCAAATTGAACGCCGGCAAACACGCCAGAGCAAGCACCTCGCCGGTCGTTGGGTCCATGATGACAATCGCGCCGCTTTTTGCGCCTGTCCGTTCCATTGCATCCTCGAGCGCCACCTCGGCGATCCGTTGAATGTTGAAATCAATCGTCAGGTCTATCGAGCTCCCGTTCACAGGCGCCACCTGCTCGTATCTCTGGAACGGGAGTTCCTCCCCGCGCGCGTTTTTTCTCGAAAAGCAATAGCCAGGTTTGCCGCTCAACAGTTCATTGAACCGGAGTTCAATTCCCCCGAGCCCCTCAGGCATGAGCCTGCCCGGAGAACACATCACCGCCCCAATAACGTGCTGAAGCGAATCGTCCATCAGGTATTCGCGCATCTGCGTCTCGCGCACAAAAAGGGCGTGCTTGCGCAGGCTTGTTAACGCCGCTCGTTCTCGACGGCTCAACTGTTCGACCTCCATTCCAAAGTTCGAATTGGTTATGGCATTGCGCAACAATTCCCATTCCGGGATTGTAACATTGCGTTTAAGAAGCACTGCGTCCTTTGGCCCGCCATCCATCGGAAGCAACCCTTCGTACATCGACTTCAACAAACGCCGATGTTCAACCCCGAGCAAAGGCCCCACAGCAAGTGCAACAGATTGAACGTGATCCTTGCACACGCCAAGGTTCGCGTACACATCGACTACCGGGACCGACCATGCCAGTGGCTGGCTGTTCCGATCCCGGATTTCCCCGCGCCACGGCTGAATTAAACGCCGACTCCGACTGAACTTGTCGGCTTCGACAGCGATGTCCTCGTGCCACCGAATCTGCAGCAGGTAAAAACGGCCAATCAAAGCCGCCAGTCCGCAAACCAGCAGAACCGTCAAAAACAATAGCCGGTGATAATGAGGAGCCAATTTCATACTGTTCAGTCACCGATCCAAACCGCCCATGACTGCAGGCGATTGATACGCCCCGGGCAGCGCAGAGTTCCGGAGCTTCAGATTTTCAAAGTCCCGGTGTGCCACGAAACACTCCGCTCCACCGCGACTAGACTACCCGAAAACCGATACGTCAGCCGCACCACAAAAATGGAAAACCGCACTCGCCCACAACAACGCCGGTTCCAAAAGTCGCCGCGCGTTGTTTAACCCAAATCCCGCGGATAACCGCGTGGCGCAAGTGATTACAGCCGCCCCGCTGTCGTTCGATCCGCTGCCGGCGGACGACGGAAACTGGCAGGTTGAACCGCCGGCCCCGGCACACCCGGAACACCAATGGCCATGCGCTTCACCTGCGCAACGAGCGCCGCGTTCAGCCGTTCGACTTTATGCATCGACTCTTCCTGTTTTCGAAGTTGAGTCGCAAGGTGATACTCGGCTCGGCGATACTCGAGGCGTTGAACCCCAACTATCGCGAAACCAACCATCGCTGAAAACAGAACGACCGTGAACTGCGACCATAACCATCCGCACCGCCCGCGTTTCCCGACCGCCCCATCCTCAGTCACTCCTGGCGAGAACCCGAGCACCGGGGTTCTACGCGAACCCGGTTCCCGTAAAGGTACTGGCTGACCAATTCTGAGCCTATAAGGGTTTGACTTTGGCTGTCGAACACACAATTGTCTGTTCAGTGTAATGAGATTGACCGGTTTCATATTTTTAGTCTCTTGAGAACACTGCTGGCAATTTTGCGGCTTTCTTGTAAAACCTCGGCATACCGCTGCGGTTCCCACAGCTCGAATTTGTCCAAGCGCCCCACAAGAACAACTTCCCCCTCGATTCCAGCCCTGCTCACCATGTGCTCCGGCAACGCCAGCCGCCCTGCGTTGTCCAGTTCAACCCATGCCACGGAACCGCCCAAAACCCGCTCAGTGGCCGCCAACTCCTCGTCAGTTAACTCGCCGTCAGCCGTCTTTTTCAGAAGTTTCGCCCACCACCCCGGCGGCAGAGCCAACAGGTGCTGGTCAACACCAACCGGCCAAAGAGCAAGCACAAAAGCTTTCGTGGTCGTAGCCTGGCGCCACCTGCCTGGCAATGTTACCCGGTTCTGCTCGAGACGATGCCGGTACTCCCCCATGAAAGGCGACATCGAATCAGCTTTTATGACCAAACCAGGCATCGGCACCAAAACCTACTGTTTCATACCAAGATATACTGACTCATACCAACATGCACCGTGATACCCCTGAACACGCCATAATGCACAAAAAACTTGTTCACAGGTTGTTCACAGCCGCCGCTCTCGCCCTGGCTGTCGTCCTCTGCGCCATCCTCTCAGGCTGCGGCTGACGTTAGCCCACCCCGAACCACATGGCGTGGTTCATTTACCGAAGTTCCGTCCCAGACATGCTCTAACGGCCGCGGGGGGACAACGCCACTCGGTTGGCAAACCCGCGGCCCAGTTGAACGTTGCGAGTTGAACGTTGTACGTTGGACGTTGAGAGTGTCGATAGCTTGATCAGTTCGGTCTTCTGTTCGAGAACGTTCAACGTCCAACGCTCAACGTGCAACGTTCAGGGGTACTGCTCGACGAATGCTCGTTTCAAAGCCGCCTAAAGGCGGGACTCGAACAGCCGCGGATGCAGTGGGCGTTGGTAGGCGCGAAGCGCTTGGAGTGCGGCAGCTTGCTGCCGCTTTGTTTCTGTGCCCAAACAACGTGCCTGTCCCCATGTGGCCCCGTTGGCTTGCGCCGCTGATCCCGATGGTTTTTCAGGTGCAGCCGCTGATGCAGTAGGCGTTGGTAGGCGCGAAGCGTTTGGAGTGCGGCAGCTTGCTGCCGCTTTGTTCTTGTGCGCAAACAACGTGTGTGGAACCACATCGGCATGACACCGAACACAATGTGCCTGTCCCCATATCGGCAACGACACCCAAAGATTCATTCCGATGAGAATTCAGGGGAGTGGGCTTGGATGGACATTACATCAACCACGAAACACACAAAACACACGAAAACGCTGCTGTGATAGTCCGGGTCATGCACGTTTTCCGACGGTTAATTATTCGAGAACGTTTAACGTCCAACGCTCAACGTGCAACGTTCAGGGGTACTGCTCGACGAATGCTCGTTTCAAAGCCGCCTAAAGGCGGGACTCGAACAGCCGCAGATGCAGTGGGCGTTGGTAGGCGCGAAGCGTTTGGAGTGCGGCAGCTTGCTGCCGCTTTGTTTCTATGCCCAAACAACGTGTCTGTCCCCATTCTGCACCCGCGGAGTGCGGGCATGGGCGAATCCGAGGTGGCGCCCGATGCGATTCGCGGGGCGAGACTTTCCTCACATCGAGTTTTCTGCTAATTCTGTGCCGTGTACGTGGCACACTTGCGTCTGCGTGATTTCCGGAATTACCCCCGGTTGGATGTAGATTTCAGCCCGGGGTTTCACCTGTTGCTTGGCGACAACGCGCAAGGCAAGACAAACCTTCTGGAAGCGATCTACCTCCTTGCAACCCTGCGCTCCTTCCGCGGCGCAAGCAGTGAACAACTCGTCCGCCACGGCCAACGCTGGTACTTCGTCGGATGCAACCTCGTCGGCCCCGCGCGCCACGACATCAAGCTCTTTTGGTCCGCAACACAACGCAAGCTCACTCTCGACGGCCAGGACGTGCGACGCCTCGCAGACTACCTAGGCACGCTCCGAGCCGTGGTCTTCTGCAGCGAAGACCTGCAGTTGGTCAAAGGACCCGCAAGCCGCAGACGCCGGTTCATGGACCTTCTGCTAAGCCAGACACAGCCTACCTACCTGCCAACGCTCCAGCGTTACATGCGCGCCGTGCGCGCGCGAAATGCCCTGTTGAAACACGCCATCGTCGATGAAGCCGCCCTCGACGGTTTCACAAACGAAGTCGTCCGAGCCGGCAACGAAATCATGAAACAGCGGAGAAACCTTGCCCCGAAGCTTGGCGAGATGCTGCGGCTTGCTTATCGCAACATGAGCGGCGCGCCAGAGGAACTGCGCACAATCTACAAACCAAGTGTCGATGGCGACCTTGCCGTTGCACTCGCGCAATCCAGACAGCGCGAGCGAGTCCAACGCATAACTCTGTTCGGACCGCATCGGGACGACCTCGTCCTTTTGCTCGATGACAAACCGGCGTCCGTCTATGCGAGTGAAGGCCAGAAACGAACCATCGCCCTAGCAATGAAAATGGCCCAAACAGAATACGTCACAGCGCTGACAGGGTCACCGCCAATTCTGCTGATCGACGATGTGATGGGCGAATTGGACAACAAACGGCGCGCAGGTTTTCTGCCTTTGCTTGAATTGGCACGGAAAAGCGGCGGCCAGGTTTTCCTGACCTGCACCGCTGAGAACTGGCCACACGACCTCGCACTTGATCTGACCCGCTGGCGCGTCCAAAACGGCCGGTTGAGCAAAGTCGGTTAATCTGCTGTACCCCGGGCTCAGACCGGCCAACGAAGTCTTTCACAGGCTCACCAAGAGGAATTGGTTTCTTCTAGATTTTGAGCTCTTGACGGTGGAATATCATGGCCCTGGTTATGAGCACAAACAAGACATCAAGACGGATGTTCGTTCGACAGTCAGCCACACTTGCGCTCGGAACAAAAATCTTGGGCGGCCTCGTCGTGGCTAACAAAGGTCGTGTCATCGGCGCAAACGACAGAATTCGCATCGGACTTATCGGATGCGGCGGGATGGGCAAGGGCGATCTGGCGGTGTTTTATCAGAACGCCGATGTCGAATGCCCTGTTGTCTGCGACGTGGATGACAAGCAAATCGCCGCCGCAATCAAGCTTGTCGAGGAAAAGGGCGGCAAAACACCGTCCGCAGTCAAAGATTTCAGGCGCGTGATCGAAATGAAAGACATCGACGCGTTGCTGGTCGCCACGCCCGACCACTGGCACGCGCTGCCAACGGTGCTTGGTTGCGAAGCCGGCAAAGACGTGTACGTCGAAAAACCGCTCGCTCTCACCATTGCAGAAGGACGCGCAATGCTCGAGGCCGCAAAACAACATCGCCGCATCGTGCAAATGGGCGCACAACGCAGAAGCAGCCCAAGCTACGCACAAGCAGTCGAGTTCGTCCAATCCGGAAAGCTTGGCAAGGTCGGCCTCGTCCGCGCATGGGCGTACCTTGACTGGATCAAACCGATCGGCAGCCCGCCCGATTCCGACCCGCCCGCTGGAGTTGACTATGACCTTTGGTTGGGGCCGGCACCAAAACGCCCTTTCAACCCAAACCGCTTTCACTTCAACTTCAGATGGTTTTGGGATTATGCCGGCGGCTTGATGACAGATTGGGGTGTGCACCTCATTCAGGTGCTCTTGTGGGCGATGGGGCCGGAACCTCCAAAAGCTGTCATGTCAAGCGGCGGCAAATACGTTCTCGTGGACAATTCCGAAACGCCCGATACCCAAATCACAGTCTATGAGTTCCCCTCCTACACACTGGTGTGGGAACACAAGGTCGGCGTCGGACTCGGACTCTACAACCGCCCATGGGGAATGTCGTTCACGGGAACAGAGGGCACACTCGTGATTAACGACAGCGGCTGCGAAGTGTTGCGCGAGCCAAGCCGCGACAGCCTCGAGCCAATGAAATTCCCCCCGGGACCCGACCCGCGACCAGCCCATATCAGGAATTTCCTCGATTGCGTCAAGTCGCGTCAGCAGCCAGTCGAAAACCTCGAAGTCGGCCATCACATATCAACCGTCGCGCACCTCGGCAACATCGCACTCCGCACCGGCAAGCGGATCGAATGGGATCACACGTCCGAACGGATCAAGAACGACCCCGAAGCCGACCGTCTGGTGAGCGTGCGCTACAGACAGCCGTGGAAGCTCCCGTACCTGAAAGAGCGCGCTTGAACACGGCAAAGCTGCACTTTGGACTATGCCTGGGTGCGACGCCTTGATTCCAAACGAGCTTTAGCCTGCATATTTCATACCCTGAGCAGTCTGCAAAACGGGTGTCTTCAATCACCCAAGCAATATGCGGGCCCCGGAAATCTCACCGGAATGAGGCGTTGGGTGTCTTGGGCTGGTTAAGCGGTGAGATTTCCGGATTAGGAAACCTCGCCAGACTGAAGGCACGGGTCTATCTGGTGAGGTGACCGGTAAGCTTTCCGGGCTGGGTGCCCCGCTCGATTCGCCAAACTACTTGAGGCTGGCCAGCTTCACCGAGAGACGCGATTTCTTGCGGCTCGCAGTTGCCTTCTGGATAACGCCTGATTTGACGGCTTTGTCGAGAGCCGATTGCATGGTGCGCAAAGCGGCTGCGGCCTCGTCTTTCTTGCCCTGCTGCACGCTAGCAAGAAAACGTTTCTGCAAGGTCTTCAGTCGCGACCGCACGGCTTTGTTCCGCTGATGCCGGCGGGCGCTCTTGCGCATCCGTCTTTCGGCTGACAATGTGTTCGCCATAGTCTGTTTTCGATCAAAAAGAGACCGAGAGAATACCGCACAACCCGCCAATGTCAACGCGTGTTTGCGTGAACACGTCATCGAAACAGGTGCAAGATCGGTCATCGGGTTGATGCGGCCGAGGACGGCCGCGCTCCTGACCGCCGTTGCTTTTTCGAACGCGCTGCGGGAGCGCGGCGATTCTTCGCCGCACCCAGTCGGTCAAAAATCGGGCGCCGGATTTGCGTGAACGAAACGGGTCGTAAGATCGGTCATCGGGTTGATGCGGCCGGGGACGGCCGCGCTCCTGACCGCCGTTGCTTTTTCGAACGCGCTGCGCGAGCGCGGCGATTCTTCGCCGCACCCAGTCGGTCAAAAATCGGGCGCCGGATTTGCGTGAACGAAACGGGTCGTAAGATCGGTCGTCGGGTTGATGCGGCCGGGGACGGCCGCACTCCTGACCGCCGTTGCTTTTTCGAACGCGCTGCAGGAGCGCGGGCATTCTTGTCCGCCCACGAATGAACAGAGCCGTCAAGGCGTGACCTTGGGTTGTTCTGTCAAAACCCTTAGCAATTCCAGCGTGAACCTTGCGGAGTTGTCTGCGGCCATCTTGATAAAGCGTTCAAAATCTTCCCACGCGCCAACATCAGCCTTGTCCGAGATCGACCTGATGACCATGCAGGGCACGCGCTGTTGCCAGCAGACAAGCGCAACCGCCGCACCTTCCATTTCCACGGCGTCTGCCTTAAAAGTCTCCCTGAGCTCGGCCACTTTTGTCGGAGACGCAACGAACACGTCGCCGGTGATAATGACACCGCGAATCACACGCGGCGTCCGGGTGCCATGCGTGGTCAGGACCGGGGCAAGCTTAACCCTTGCAGCCACGCGATCTGCCGCTCGCAAAAGTTCCCCGGGTGCTTCAATGAAAAGAGGTGTTTCGGCGGTGGGCGTTTGCGGTTCGAATCCTCGCTCGGTGAGCTTGCCGAAATCATGTTGCGCAGTTCGCGTTCCTATTACGATGTCGCCGGGCGCAAGGTCAGGGTTCAACCCGCCTGCAACACCGGAGAAAATGACTTCGCCGGGGTTAAACCGATCGAGCAACAGCGCTGCTGTTTTTGCTGCGTTGATCTTGCCTATCCCGCTTGTTGCAAGAACAACCTTTCGACCCTCGAGTTTTCCGGTTTGAAAAGTGACGCCGAGAAAAGTCCTCATGCGTTTATCTTTCAAGTGCTGACTCAGCACCTGCATTTCTTCGGGCAGAGCTGTGAGAATGCCGGTTGGCCGGCCGTCGCTCGAACCAGCGCAAAGCGGCCACCATGCAACCGCCAACACAACGATTACGATCTGGAACAATCTGGTCATATTTCCGCGCCTATTCTCCCGCCCGATATATTCCTGCCAACCAATTTTTCCGCCCACATTTTTCTGCCACCTATTTTTCTGCCACCTATTTTTCTGCCACTTATTTTTCTGCCTGTAATGTTTCTGCCCCGCATTTTTCTGCCCGATATATTTCTCCCCGGAATTGCGAAACACCGTTTTCGCTTTACTTTCTGTCCCGAGACTGTAGGTGAGCCCGATGCAAATTCTGTCAGTTGCCATGAGAATCTACTCAATTGCGGTATTTGTTGCTGCTTGTGGGCTGGTGGTTGGTGGCGATTGGCCGCAATGGCGCGGTCCAAACCGTGACGGCAAATCGTCCGAAACCGGTCTGCTGGCGCAGTGGCCAAGTTCTGGTCCACGCCTTGTTTGGAAGGCTGATCGACTTGGTGCCGGGTACGCAACTGTGGCGGTGTCGAACGGGCGTTTGTTCACGGCCGGCGAACGCGACAAAGAGAGTTTTGTGACGGCTCTGAGCGAATCTGACGGCAAGTTGCTGTGGACAGCTCCGCTCGGCAAAGCGGGCGCACCTGGCTGGGGCGGTTTTGCGGGCCCGCGTTGCACTCCAACGGTGGATGGTGATCGACTGTACTCATTGGGCCAGTACGGCGAACTTGTCTGCCTCGAGGTTGCGACCGGCAAGGAGGTTTGGCGCAAGAACCTCGTGACTGATTTTGGCGGCAGTGTTCCAGAATGGGGCCACAGCGAATCGCCTTTGGTGGACGGAAATCATGTCTTATGCACACCCGGGGGCAAGAAAGGTGCGGTGGTCGCCTTGAACAAAATGACTGGCGAGATCGTATGGCAAAGCAAAGAGTTCACAGACGACGCTCAATATTCCTCGCTTGTCCCAACATCGATGGGAGGGGCACGCCTTTGTGTGCAACTGACGATGGCGAGTGTTGCCGGGATATCGCTGGACAACGGCGCTTTGCTTTGGCGCGCAGCAAGAAAAGGGGCAGTCGCAGTCATCCCAACACCGGTTGTCCACGACGACTGCGTTTATGTGACCTCCGGGTACAACATCGGATGCAATCTTTTCCGGGTGAGCAGCGGGCAATCCGGGTTCCAAGTTCAGCAGGTTTACGCAAACAAGATCGTCGCAAACCACCATGGCGGCGTGGTTCTGGTTGGCGACCACATTTACGGGCATTCGGACAGCCAAGGTTGGGTCTGCCAGGAATTCATGACCGGGAAAGCGGTGTGGTCCGAGAAATCCAAAGTGGGCAAGGGCTCAATCCTCTACGCTGACGGTCATTTGTACTTGAGGGAAGAAGACAAGGGCAAAAGTTCGATCGTGCTCATCGAGGCAACGCCCGCTGGCTACAAAGAAAAGGGCCGATTCGAACAGCCCAACCACAGCGGCAAGGAAGCATGGCCGCATCCTGTGATTGCCAATGGCAAACTTTATCTGCGCGATCAGGAACTACTGTTCTGCTACGACGTCAAAAGCAAGTAGCCCGCAGCGCGGCCCGGCCGCGACCAAATGATCAGGACCATGCAAAAGCGTTTGTCGCAGGTTTAACGCTCCGACGCGCCGTGCTGTGTGTGTTGTCTTCGTCGCAACCTCTGTCTCAACCCCTGTCGGCACATCCAAGCGAAAAACCACACCGGATTGAATCCACGGTGCATCCCCAATCCGGAGAATCTCATCGCCTGAGCAGATCAAGACACCCAAAACCCAATCCCGGTGACATTTCCGCGCTGAATCGGCAAGCGCCTGTTGCCCACTACAACCCCGCATGCCCGGTCGGTCCGACGCGGAGCCCGGCCAACACCAGTGCGCCTGCGGGCACTGCGTCTTCGCCGAGCGCGGCCAATAGCACGCGCGGACCGGGTTTGAACGCATCCATCACAAAACGCGGCAGGGCTTCGGCAACTGCCGCACGGAGCGGTTCCCCCAACAGAGATAATCCGCCGCCAATCACTATTGTTTCCGGATGGAACAGGTGTGTCACATGCGAAAGTGCAAACGCGAGGTCTTCAGCTTCATCCTCCAGAATCTTGATGGCCATGGGATCGCGTTTTTCCAGAGCGGGTTTCAAGTGTCTTGCTTCGCATCCGGTGCGCCCCTCTGCAAGCCGGGCCAGAAGACAGCCCGGGTTTTCGCTGATTGCAGCGCGTACGCGCCGGTCTATTGCCCAACCTGCGCATTTCGATTCGACAGTCGCACCGGCCCGATCCAGTCGGACGTGTCCGATCTCAGCTTCGCCGGGCATGGCTCCGTGATAGATACGGCCATCAACCACAAGACCGCCGCCGACGCCGCTGCCCAAGGTGATGTAAAAGACCGGATTCGAATCCCGTCCGGCCCCAAGTCGGGCTTCGCCGAGCGCCGCCACGTTGGCGTCATTGTCAACAACCACAGGCGCGCCAGCAATTGGCCCTGCCCACGACGCCAGATCGAACTCCGACCATCCGGCGACGTGGTGAGAACAACAAATCCGGCCAGTCTGCCATTCAACCGGCCCGCCAAAACCAATCCCCACCGCAGCAATCTCGTGTGCGGCCCTGATGCTTTCGAGAGTCTGCTGTATCTGATCGCGGATTGCACCGGCGCCTTGCGCCGGATTCACGGCGAACTTGAATCTTTCCGTTATTGAACCCGAAGGATCGCCGCAGACAATTTGCAGCTTTGATCCGCCAATTTCTATGCCAACAACGTTGCCCTTCACGGCGTTCATCCTAATCCCAAACGCCACTTTTCCAAGACCAACGATCGTGACCGCACGGCGATGTATGATCACGCTTTGACTTCTGACGAGTTTTCGGCCACCTTCACCCACTTGCATCATGCGACAATGTCGCATATGGATGTTGTGCAGGGAATGTGACATGGGAAAAGCGCTCATAATTGCAGAGAAACCGTCTGTCGCGCTCGATATTTCGCGCGCTCTGGGCGGCTTCAAGCGGCATGGCGATTACTTTGAAAGTGACAAGTACGTCCTTTCGTCGGCCGTAGGACATCTGTTGGAAATCCGCCCACCCGAGGGATTCGAGGCGAAACGCGGCAAATGGACCTTCGAGCATTTGCCGGTTATTCCGCCACGGTTTGAGCTCGAACCGATCGAAAGGGCGGAACAACGACTCCGCCTCCTGGGCAAGCTGATCAAAAGAAAAGACGTCGATCGCCTCATCAACGCGTGCGATGCCGGCCGTGAAGGCGAACTGATTTTCAGGCGGTTGGTCGAACATTTCAAGGCGACGCAGCCAATACAGCGCCTCTGGCTCCAGTCCATGACGCCCGCCGCAATCCGTGAAGGGTTCGAACGACTGCGGTCCGACGCCGAAATGCAGCCGTTGGCCGACGCTGCAGTGTGCCGCAGCGAAGCCGATTGGTTGGTCGGCATCAATGGAACGCGTGCAATGACCGCGTTCAATTCCAAAGGGGGCGGTTTCTTCAAAACCACCGTCGGACGAGTCCAAACACCCACCCTCGCTATACTGGTCGAACGCGAGGAACGCATAAAACGCTTTGTCCCACGCACTTACTGGGAACTTCACGCCACGTTCGCCTGCCAGGCCGGCGAATACACAGGCCGTTGGTTCGACGAAAACTTCCAACGCCCCTCACCGGGAAAAGAAGCCGATGACGCACTCCGCGCAGAACGGATTTGGGACAAGGCACGCGCAGAAGAAATCCGCGTAAAGTGCATCGGCCGACCCGGCATTGTCACAGAGGAAACCAAGCCGACCACGCAGCTATCGCCGTTGTTGTTCGACCTGACGAGCCTTCAGCGCGACGCCAACAGGCGGTTCGGTTTTCCCGCCAACCGGACCCTGCAAATCGCGCAAGCGTTGTACGAACGCCACAAGGTCATCACCTATCCCAGGACCGACTCACGCGCGCTCCCCGAGGATTACCTAAGTACCGTGCGCGGCGTGCTCGAAACCATGAGGGACGGGCCTTACGCAGCCTTTGCAGCCACTATTCTCAACGAAGGGTGGGTCAAACCCAATAAACGCATTTTCAACAACGCAAAAATATCAGACCACTTCGCAATCATACCCACAAATATCGCCCCCAAATCCTTAAACGAGCAGGAAAGGAAAATCTACGAAATGATTGTGAAACGGTTCCTTGCGGTCTTTTATCCGCCTGCGGAATACCTGCTCACGACGCGGATCACCCGCGTCGAAGGCGAACCGTTCAAGAGCGAAGGAAAAGTGCTGGTCAAACCCGGCTGGCTCGAAGTTTACGGGCGTGAAGTAGAACAAAACGGGGAGGAAACAGGCACGAGTTTGGTCCCCGTCCAGCAGGGTGAACAGGTCAACACAAACGAAGTCGAAATCCGCGAATCCCAAACCAAACCGCCACCGCGCTTCACAGAAGCAACCCTCCTGACAGCCATGGAAGGCGCAGGCAAGCTCGTCGAAGACGACGAGCTGCGTCAGGCCATGGCTGAAAAAGGGCTGGGCACACCCGCCACTCGCGCCGCAATCATCGAAGGCCTTATTGAAGAAAATTATGTGCGCCGCAACGGAAATGAACTCCAACCCACCGGCAAGGCATTCATGCTTTTGAACGTGCTGCGGCGAATGGGAATAGAAGAACTAACCAAGCCGGAACTCACCGGCGAGTGGGAGTTCAAACTCAAACAAATGGAGCATGGCCGTCTGACCAGAAAGTCGTTCATGGGCGAGATCGCCAATATGACCCGCCACATCGTCGAGCGCGCAAAGACTTTCGAGGAAAAAGGCGGTCCGGACGGATTCACCGACCTCCGCACACCCTGTCCAATATGCGGCGGCACAATCAGAATGAACCACCGCCGCTACCAATGCCAAAAATGCGGGTTCAGCCTCCCACTCTTCATCTCAGGAAGACTCATGGAACCCGAGGAGATTGAAGAGCTTATCGAAAAACGCGTTCTAGGTCCCCTAACCGGGTTTCACAGCCGCCGAGGTTTCTCTTACAAGGCCACTTTGCGCCTCAACAATGAACAGAAACTCGAGTTTGACTTCGGAAACGAACTGCAAAACGCCAGCGATGCCAAAGAGCCGGTTGATTTCTCGAAGCAAACTCCACTCGGTAAATGCCCGCGTTGTGGCGCGCAGGTTTTTGATTCGGGAACCGCATACGTCTGCGAAAAAAGCACAGGCCCAGACAAATCCTGCAGCTTCAGGTCCTCAAAAGTCATCCTACAGCGGGCAATCGAGCCCGGCCAAATGTCGAAGTTGCTCGCCGATGGCCGAACAGACCTGCTCGACGGCTTTGTGTCGAAACGCAACGGCCGCAAATTCTCCGCCTTTCTGGTTCTTAAAGAGGGGGATATCACTTTTGAATTCCAACCCAGAACTGGAAAAAGCGCCGGCGAGAAAAACCAAAACCAAAAAGAAGATGCTGCACCCCTCGATTTCACCGGACAAGAACCGCTGGGGAAATGTCCAAAATGCGGCGCGCGAGTCTTCGAGGGCCCGGAAGCTTACGTCTGCGAACGCACTCAAGAGAAAACACGCCGATGCACATTCCGCACCGGCAAAACAATTCTACAACAGCCGATCAGCCGCGATCAGGTCAAGAAGCTCCTCGAGGAGGGAAGCACCGACCTGCTCGAGGGTTTCGTGTCCAGGTACGGCAAGACATTCAAGGCGCGATTGGTCCTCGAGGACAAAGGAAAGGTCAAGTTCGAGTTCGACTCCGAAGGGAAACGCTGAGCACAGACCGGCGATCACATCACAAAGATTCTCCAACACTCAGAGTTGGCCATAGCCTTCACAGCACATGAAAACAGCAACCAACAAGCACAGAATTGGAATAATCGGCGGAACCGGCCTCTACGAAATGGAGGGGCTAACCCAAAAACGCTGGGTGCAGGTCAAAACCCCTTTCGGACCAACCTCGGACAGTTACTTGCTCGGCACGCTTGAAGGGCGCGAAGTGGTGTTCCTGCCCAGACACGGGCGCGGTCATCGCGTGCTCCCGAGCGAGCTCAATCACCGGGCCAACATCTGGGGTCTAAAAAAACTCAATGTCGCATGGATCATCAGCGTCAGCGCCGTCGGTTCGCTCCAGGCAAAGTATCGGCCGTGTGACATTGTCTTGATCGATCAATTCGTTGACCGCACCAAGAAGTCGGCTGAACACACGTTTTTCGGTCGCGGGATCGTCGCACACATTTCGTTCGCCCACCCGATTTGCCACGAACTTCGGCAGATACTCCTCGACGCAGGCCGTGACGCCGGCGCGCGCGTCCATGACGGCGGAACTTACGTCAACATGGAAGGCCCCGCATTCAGCACAAAAGCAGAATCAATCGCCAACCACAACAGCGGCTTTTCAGTGATCGGCATGACAAACCTCGGCGAGGCAAAATGCGCACGTGAAGCCGAAATCGCTTACGCCACACTTGCGATGGTGACCGATTACGACTGCTGGAAAGAAGATGAAGAACACGTCACAATCGAGATGGTGGTCGAATATCTCAAACGCAATTCCAAACAAGCCCAGACAATCATTCGCACCGCAGTCCAGAGAATCCCACAAGAACCGAATTGCAGTTGTCATCGCTCCCTCGAAAGAGCCATTCTCACCGACAAACGCCTCTGGCCTGCTAAAACCAAGCGGGATTTGATGCCCCTGTTGCAGAAGTACATTTAACCCGGAAATCTCACCCAATCGAACGTATGGCTGCATGTGGGGTGTCGGCCGGTGAAATCCCCCCTCCAGCCTGACTCCACAGCCACTCCTCCCGTGGACACGAATTGACCAATCGCATCTCTCTCAACACATAGCCGCATCCTAAATGCGCCACACACCGAACCGACTTGCTGTATCGAGAATCCAGGACCAACACATTGGTCCCGGATTCCTGATGGCAACATAGATTCTGCTTGTCCCGCCGATCTCCTCATATACCCTTTCACACCGCATCAATCACAACCAATAGTGATTTGCACAACATGAGCACCATCAAAATCATGCCGTGCCTCGACATGAAAGGCGGGCGCGTAGTCAAAGGCGTCCATTTCGTTGACCTGCGTGACGCGGGAGACCCGGTCACAAACGCCGCATTCTACCAAAACGAAGGCGCCGACGAACTCGCGATGCTCGACATCGCCGCCACGCTCGAGAATCGCAAAACCCGCCTCGAATGGGTGAAAAACGTCGCAGCAGTCATTGATATTCCACTGACAGTCGGCGGAGGCATCGGATCCCTCGAAGACATTGAATTGGTCCTCGATGCGGGCGCAAGCAAGGTTTCAATGAACAGCGCAGCAGTCAAAAACCCCGACTTGGTGCGCGAAGCCGCAAGCCGGTTCGGTTCCGAGCGAATCACTGTTGCCATCGACGCACGGCGCAACAAGACGATGCCTTCCGGATTCGAACTTGTCGTCGCTGGCGGCACAAAACCGGTCGGCCAAGACGCAATCGAGTGGGCCAAACGCTGTGAATCCCTCGGCGCCGGAACCATACTGCCCACAAGCATGGACGGCGACGGTACTCAGAACGGCTACGACATCGAATTCACCAGAGCAGTCGCACAGGCGGTCAAAGTGCCTGTTGTCGCTTCAGGGGGCGCGGGCAAACTGGAGCATTTTTACGAAGCAGTTAATGCAGGCGCACAAATCCTTCTCGCAGCGTCTGTGTTCCATTTCCGCACACTTCGCATACGCGAAGTCAAAGAGTACCTCCAACGCCGCGGTGTTAACGTCTTGATGCCGCCGGGCTAAGAGCATCCCGTTCGCCCTGGTCCGGTAACAGCAAAGCAGAGTACTTCCGGATCAGCCGGAGCGTCTCATCGCGATCCTCGTCCAACAACTCGAGCCGGAAATGACGTGCGCCGAGACCAATCAATCTCCTTACATGTTCAGCAGCCGATTTGGGGCGCCCCTGAAACACAGTATTCCGACAACAAACATCCACCCGCACAGGATGTTCCTCGCCAACCCGATCGCGTAATCGCACCCTGTGTTGCCGACAAGGCCGACCACAGTCCTTGCGATTGCTCCCCTGTGAGATGAACGCGCAAAAGATGCAGTGCGCCATGTGCAGCATCGGAATGTGCTGATAAACCGTAACCTCAATCCATTCGGCCGGAACAACCCGCAACAGCAATTCCAACTGTTTGACGTCCATGTCGTACGACGCTGTCACTCTCTCAAGGCCAAATCTGTTCTTGAAATACTCGGCAGCCAGCGAGTTCCCAACGTTAAGCGAAAAGTCCCCCACGCAGCGTTCTCCCTTGAAGAATTTCAAGTGATCGTAGTTCCGCACAAGGTAACCATCCGCGCCACAGGCACGAATGGTCTCCAAGACTTCTTTCTCGCCCTCCTTGCAAATCCGCGGAGGAACCGCAAACACAGCGAAACCGGAGCCATGTGCCGTCGCGGATTCATCACCCGCCAGATCACGCTGGCCAAGCTGTCCCGCCCGCCCACGCTCGTAAAGCCCCCTCTGCTCCACCGCTGTCCGGTAATCATCCAGGCTTTCGAACTCGCAATACACAACGCGCACCCCGGCTTCCATCGCCGCCTTGAATTGAGTGAGGTCGCGAACCAACACGGCCAACTCCGATACCGCGCCGATCGGAAAACGCGCTGGCCTGGCGCCACTGAGTAACCCTGCGGTCTTGTTCGCCGACGACAACTGCCACTGCTTCGGACGAGCTCGAACCCGCTCAAGTTCGGCAACGACTTCGCGCCGGAGCCGGTTCAGTTCACTCACAGGCAACATGACACCCGCGGACAACTGACACTTCAGTCCGCCCAATCTGAATTGTGTCCCGCCAAGGCGGCCCAATTGTTCCACCAACATTCCCTCTGTGAGCGGCGAGCTTCTCGCTGGAGAGAGAGGAACAACAGATACTGCCCTTGCTTCGTTGCCATGCGCATCTCTGGCTGTCAGTTCCATCTGTCCACCGGCTGATCCGCAGACTTCAAACCAGATGGGCCGCTTGTATTGCCCCTTGCCTCCTTCAGCTAAAGCGCGCCACCGTTGCTCAAGCTCCGGATCGCTGGTTTTCCAAACCTCCGCCCCTGGTTTGATTTTCGAGAGGTCTGCTGGCCCGTTGCCAAAGCCCAGCTCGAGCACCTTGAAACCCGAGGAATCACGCCCTGCAGGATCGCTCTCTCCCGAGGCTCTCGGTCCGGAAGCAGCCTCATCGAGAACCCGCACGCTGTAAACCCTGCCGCCTGATTCGTCGTCGCCATGCGTTCCGCTGCCAAAAACCAATCCATCACCCGGCTTGATGCCAATCTCAGCTCGCACGACCACACGCCGCCCCCGCACACGGACCACTTTCCCAACGCATACACCGCGGTGTTTTCCGAACCGGCCATGCACAACCGTCCGGTGATCGACGCCCTTCAACCACCCGGCACACAAACCTCGTGAAAACGCCATCCCCATTTCATAGCGTACCCCTTCGTCATGCCGGAACGAACAGCGCCGCCCATCACAACATCCACTGTCTTCGTCCAAGGCGAGCGCGTCCAACGCGTTGCGATAAATCCGCGTAATTGCCGCAACGTACTCGGGCGATTTCAATCGGCCTTCAATCTTAAGCGAGGCCACCCCCGTTCGCACAAGGTCTGGCAAAAGCTCAAGCGCAGCCAAATCTTGAGCGCTCAACAAATACTTCCCATCACCAACAGCAACTTCTCGCCCATCACAAATGAGCGTATAAGGCAACCGGCAAACCTGCGCACAATCACCCCGGTTCGCAGACCGTCCACCAAGAGCCCTGCTGGCAAAACACTGGCCTGAATAGGAAATACAAAGCGCGCCGTGCACAAACACCTCGAGCGAAATCGGCGGCACAAAATCACGCGTTACCAGTCGAATCGCCTCGATTTCATCGACGCTGCATTCGCGCGCCAGCACTACCAAACTGCATCCCAACTCCTTCGCGAACTCAACGCCAGCGGCGCTCGTTATGGTCATCTGCGTCGATGCGTGAATTGGAAAATCCGTGGACACCTGCCGCACCAGCCGCGCCACCCCAACATCCTGCACCAAAACACCGTCAACCCCCGCAGAGATCATCGTGCGCAGACACGTTTCCGCCTCGGCAAGTTCATCCTCAAACACAATGGTGTTCAGGCATCCATACCCCAGAACACCGTGCTTGTGCAGGTATTCCATCAGCCGCGGCAAATCTTCAGCCGCAAAGTTCTCTGCACGTATCCTGGCGTTGAATTTCCCAAGCGCGAAGTACACTGCGTCTGCCCCGTTTAAAACCGCCGCACGCGCGCACGCCCAGTTCCCAGCAGGCGCAAGCAGCTCCGGCAGAGGTCGCCTCGCCATGGCGCGCGACCGCCCACCCAAAGAGTCGCGCATCACATCAGGCAAAGCTCTGTTCTCATGCTTTTTCACAACAGTGATCGACGCGGTTTGGCGACTGCGCGTACTGCGCTGGCAGGACCACACCGCCGCCGACTTTCGCCCCGGTCCACTCTGCCCGCAACCTTAAACCGGACAACCCAAGTTGCTATTGTTCCTTGCCGCTTGTGTCTTTGCCGACGTACTTGCGCGTCGCAGTGTCAACCCGAACTCTTTCCCCCTTGTCCAGAAACAGCGGAACCATGATTTCAAGACCTGTCTCAAGTCTTGCCGGTTTCCATGTCGAGTCCGACCCGCCGCGAATTGGCGGCGCAGTGTCTTCAATTCTCAGGGTAACCTGTGGCGGCAGCACAATATCCATCAGTTTCCCCTCGAGAAAGATTGCCCTGTACTCCTCGTTTTCCTTCAAAAACCAGTGACGATCGCCAATCTGATCGGCCGTCAGTTCCAGTTCTTCAAACGACTCGGCATCGAGGAAAACGCAGGTGTCGCCCTGCTTGTATGAGTATTGCACAGTTCGATGCTCCAGCGCGGCTACCGGCACGCGTTCGTTGTCTGTGAACTGGCGGTCTGCCACCCGGCCTGTCTTCAGATTCCGCAACCGCGTGTGGAGCTTGTGCCTCGTCTGAGCAGTGCCTGTCACATGGAAATCCTCAATAATCTGCGGTGCACCATCGAGCATGATCACCATGCCCTTTTTGAACTCGGAAGGTAACGCAGTCTGCATGTGTCGCTCCTGTGTTCTTAACCCTCGTCTCTCAAGCTGCACCACATGATAATTGAGGCCTCGATCCTGTCCAGCCTCAAACCTCCCCAGCCCAGCCTTCAAGAGTACCCAAGCCAGGAAACGTCATCTTTCTTACCCACGATGAACACGTGCCTTCAGTCCGGTGAGGTTCCCGGGTTGGCAAGGCGACCAAGGCACCGACAGCGGTGAGTACCAACTGGGCATCATGGCACTGCATGCCTGGTCGGTCTGAGGCGAAACGTCGCCAAGCTTCATTATCCCTGCGCCGAAGCAACAATGCGCCGCGCATTTTGAAAATGCATCTTGGCCACCTCCCCAGCCCGTTCTACACCGTACTTCTCCACGAACTTCCGCAAAGCTTCCTCGGACGCCCCGGACGCGCCCTTGGGAAACTCCAAACCATACTCTTTCTCCATTCGCCTGAGCGCAGAAACAAAAGCATCCCGGGCAAGTATCGACGCCGCCGCAACTGCAAGGTCCGACTCAGCCTTGTGACGCTGAACAAGCTCAACCTGCCTGCCCAGCGTCATTATTGCTCTTCCCAAGGTAGCCTTGTTCGAAGCAAATTGATCGCTGATTATCCGCGCCGGCGGCGGATTCAAACTGCTTCGTTCCAACAGATTTTCAATTGCCCGAGCGTGGCCCCACGCAAGAATGTCATTCACATTGCCCATCTCACCGTGAAGGCGGTTGTATGCCACATTCCCAATCTGTACCAAATTGAACTTGCACCCCGGCGTCGAACGTATCACCCGGGCAAGCTCAGCCACCCGCTGGTCGCTGCTCACACGCTTCGAATCCCTGATATCGGCATCCTCCCACGCACGAATTACGGATTCATTCACGTACACCGCAGCAACGCACAGCGGCCCCAAAAGGTCCCCTTTCCCGCTCTCATCAACGCCAATCCTCGGCAACATCAGCTCCGGATTCAAAAACGCTTCGTACCCCAGCCGCGCCTCCTTCAAAATCACTGGCTCGAGCACGAATTCAACAAAATCCGATGCTTCTGCGCCCTGTACAACCAGTTTCCCGCTCTCGTAGAACACTACGCTCACTTTCCCCTTCTGCGCGGCGAACTTCGCGTGGGGCGCAGTACTGAAATCGTACCCGTTGGACCTCAGCCACGACTCGAGTTCGGCAGCCTTATTGGCGTCGAGCTCGAAAGTGTATGTGGTTTTCTTCAGCATCGACTTGTCAATGTCAGTTGTCCCTCGGCCGCGCTGCGTCGCTGTGCTTTGTTTCTCCGTGCAACCGCAGGCTTGTAAATAAAGCCCAGAACCACGCCATCATAAACAGCGCCACGCCCAACACAGCTATCCAAAACGCCGTCGGCAATCCTTCTGAAAACCCGCCGCGCGACCATTCACGCCAAACTAATACCACCCCAACCGCACTCAGTATCAGTCCAATCACGGCCAACGTCATTTGGACGTACCCGATTTTCCGGCCCGCAGCTATCGATCCCAGCCCAGGCGCCGCCAGCAAGTTAGCCAACGTGCACGCCCACGCCGTCGGTTTGTCAACCGACTTGTCCCGCTGTTCTCTTGAAGAAGTGTTCGTAGGCATATAGCACAGAAGCCGTTGCAAACGGCAGGTTCAATAGCAAAACAAGTTGTTCCTGGATGCCAATTGCTGACGCCAATTTCAAAAAGGCATCCATCTTCTCCCGAAACTCCGCAGACGCAAAATCAAAGCCGAACCCGGCAAAGTTCGCCGAAACAAACACACCAATCTTGTAAATCGCATACGTCTCAAACACCAACAACGGCAAATAAGCCAACAGTAGCAGCCCAACGACAGGCAAAAACTGCCGCATAACAGTCTGCCTGCTTAACTCCAGTGCAGACCAAAACGGCATCCTCATGTCCGCAACCAACGGCAAACCAAACACCCAGATAATCTTCAACAACACCCCTGGCAAAATGCATAGCATCAACCCCAATTCGCTCACCACCCAGCTCACAACCCACACCAGCATCAAAGGAACAAATGCGTCGCCAAACAACGAAAAAAGGTCTTTCAGCGACGCTTCCTGTCCCCTGATCACTTTCAAGTACATGACTGTCAGCCCGCCGTACAATGGCCCCGAAACAGCTAGACCAATGACGCCTCCAACGCAGGTCCCAAACGCCATCACCGTGAGCATTAACCACAAAAGCGCAGCACCTCCCACAGTCAGCCCAAAATTCCGACCCAACAACGCCCAACCCTGCCCAAGGCAGTCCATGACCGGCAACCGCGCGCCCGTATATTGAACAGGTATCTCCCCTGCTCTCTCGTCAGCCACAGCACGGGCCTCGGCGTCGTGCTCCCATGTCTTTTCCGCAGCGACCAGCGCGTCGGCAAATTCACTCAACCGCCCCAATGGCACCCACTCCATGCCGCCTTCGAGCTGAACCAACGTGTGTCTGTTGGCCCGATGCTCTGCAATCCATTCCCTCAGCTGGTCCGCGGTTACCGGCCCGTACTGCACGCCGTCACCGCCAATCATCTTGTACATGAACCCGAGTGTGTTTGGAAAACACCGACCCCGTCAAGAAACAGTAATTGCACCAACTGTTTCCAGTGAGACTCCGTCTCAAACCACCCAAGCATGCCTAACATCGTGTCTGTCACTCTATTTGCTCCGCCAACGCAAAAACCCCGCCAAGCCTCACAATGGCCCTCGGAGACTCCACGCACGACGCCAGAATGCCTGCCCAGCCCGGTCCAACCCGGCCGCCACAATATCGTGTCTGTCACTCTATTTGATCCTCCCCCACCAAAACCCCCGCCAACCCATCACAACAGTCCTCGGAAACTCCAGATATGACGCGACAACGCCTGTTCAGCCGACACAAACGCCCCTTCCACTGCGTATCTCACCCTGATCACCAAGCTGAACAACTCGGCAATGACAACATGCGAAAATAATCCCCCATCGCCGATCACCTTCACCAGGCCTTCGGCCTACCACAACTCCGATCTCTGAAAACGCCCCTGTCCCCTTTTCCTCGACTTACTCCTCCCTGCCCCCTTACTCGATCGCTCTCACCTTCAAGTCACGCAACACATAGACCTCTCCCAACAACATCCCCGGAATCTTCCTCGCTCCACTCTTCCGCTTCGGACCAAACAGGGGCCGATGCCTCTTGAACACCTCCTCAACAAACGCCCTGCTCCCCAACGCCACTCCGTCTGTTATGTGCCTGATCTTCAACATCAGTGCAGC
>JAAYVR010000100.1 GCA_012517065.1 Verrucomicrobiota bacterium
CCTCAGCACCGCAATCCGCCAATCGTGGCGTGGGAAGGGCAGCAAGCCCCTACCTTGCCTATCCTTCGACTCTTCATCAGCACGTGGGACAATCCACGCCCGGACATCCAGATCGAGAGCATCGATTTCGTCTCTCGCATGGCTCGCGCCGCTCCGTTCTTGGTCGCCCTCACCGCGGAGCCGTGAGCGCCTCGCGGAGGTTCAGTCGTCTTGGTTCGCCGCTGTCTTCTCCGTGAAACCGGCGAAATCCGTGGTCGGAAGATTTCTTCATTTTTTTTGCAGCGCTTTTCAAGTTTCGCTTCATCTACCATTGGATGGATAGCATCAGTCATCGCCGGTGGCAGGCGGGTTCCGAGGGGAGCCGGCCCCATGCAATAGACTCCTGTGCAGGGGCTTATGAGGCCAAAGGGGGTATTGCACTTACACTGGCAGCATCCAAAAAACACCCAGGCGGCTACCGCCTGATAACCAAGAAAGGACAAATGCATATGAACAAGAAAGAAACGACGGTGAACAGCGGACTCCTTGGCCCCGGCCGGACCAGGCTCAGCTTTGGGCGTGTGGGCCGAGCTGAACAGAGCGCCAAGTCCCGCCTGACGGCTCCTAACGCTGCAGCAACCAAGTGCTTGCTGTTTGCGATTGTGACTATGGCCACGGCGCTGCAGTGCGCGGCCATAGAGTTCGCCCAACATCCTGCAGACCAAGTGGCCAACGTGGGTACTAATGTCTCGTTCACGGTTAACCTCAAGCCGGGTTCTTATGTGAGCCCTGTTGCGTATCAATGGTACTTTCAGGATGTCGCCATCGACCCCGAAAAGAATTCGTCGGCGACCAATCGGATACTCAGGATCGCTAATGCCCAGGTCACCGATTCTGGCCGCTACTTCGCCGTCGCTACCGATGCGACTGCCAGTTCGGCCACAAGCCAGGTCGCACGGCTGAGCGTGACCATTCCACAGTTCGAGCAAGTGAACTTGAGAGCCATTGGCATCACCAATGTGACTTGCTACTCGTGGTCTGCGGCATGGGGCGACTATGACGGCGATGGTTACGTGGACCTGTACGTCGCCAATACCGCCAGCGATGGCCATTCCGCTTACACGAACTTTCTTTACCACAACAACGGTGACGGGACGTTCACCCGCAAGTTCGCCCCTGAAGTAGGACCGATCGCCAGCGACAAAGACCCTTCCGCGGGGTGTGCCTGGGCCGACATCAACAATGATGGGGCCCTTGATCTGTTGTCCGAGTCCTTTGTTCCAACGGTCTCCTCACCTTCCGTCACCAACCGCGTTTACTTATATCAGGCTGACGGGACTTTCATCTCGGCGGATGCCGGAGACCTCACCAAGCCGGTGCGCAGCGGCTATGGCACTCTGGGGGACTATGACAATGACGGATGGCTCGATTTCTTCGCAGTTGCAGCGGTGCCAAGTTGGACAGGACAGAGCACTAACTTGCTCTTCCATGGCAACCCTGGCGGCACTTTCACCATGGTGACCGAAGGTGTCATCGTGGCCGACGAAGTCACCAACGCCCTTTCCAACGAGGCGGAATGGGGCGACTACGACAACGACGGCGATCTGGACTTGTTTGTTGCAAATTGGCATGACAAGCCGTTTTTCTATCGGAACGACGGCAACGGTAATTTCACTCGTATTCTGGCACAGAGCCAATCTGCCTTGGCCAAAACTGACTTGGCCAATCAGGCATGGGGTGATTATGACAATGACGGGTTTCTGGACCTTGCCATTGGTTCAGGAGGGGTGGTGATTCTCGTCCACAACAACCGTAGCGGTGACTTCGAGCTGGTCACAACGTGGTCAATAGGAGGAGCATCCATACCAATTTGGACTGATTATGACAACGACGGTTACCTGGACATGATCGTGTTCCACGGACAATCAGGTGACCAAACCAACGTCCTGTATCGGAACAACGGCGACGGCACGTTCAGCGTGGCGGCCGACGTTATAACCAAGACAGCCAGCACATGGATTAAGGGAGCATGGGGTGACTACGACAACGACGGGTTCCCCGATCTGTTTGTCATTCACACCACCGGCCAGAACGCGCTCTACCATAATGTCGGGTCGGCCAACGGGAACACGAACCACTGGATCAAGTTCAAGCTCAATGGGACTGCATCAAACCGCTCGGCCATTGGCGCCAAGGTGCGGGTTCGGGCCACCATCGGCGGCAAGACCTTCTGGCAACTGCGCGAAATCTCCGGCGGCCAATGGTGCCAGAACGATCTGCATCCCAACTTCGGTCTGGGCGATGCAACGAAGGTTGAAGTGGCTCGGATCGAGTGGCCCTCGGGCATTGTTCAGGAACTGTATGACGTGGCAGCGAACCAGATTCTGACCATCACCGAACATCAGGACATTCCACAAGGCACACCACGTCCTCAACTGGGCGTGTCAAAGGTAGCGGGTGCGCCGGCCAAGTTGACGCTGACGGGGCAGACGAACTTGCTGTACGTATTCGAGACTTCGACCGACTTGGTGAATTGGGCCAAGCTCGCCGTGCGCAAGAACGAAACCGGGACGGTTGAGTACAACGACGAATTATACACCAGCGATGCTCGGAGGTTTTATCGAGCGGTAGCTCCGTAGCTGACTGGCGCTGGGGGATTTGTCGGCCTGGTTGCCGTGCGGCGGGGGGGTGCCGGCGGCCAACGTTGGCGGCTGCGGTGGTGAGTATTTGCGCTTTGGAAGACACTCTTGCCTGGATGCGCAAGTGGCGGGTCTTGGTTGTGAACCCGTGTGCCGGCCAAGACCCGCCGGAGCATTTCTTCCGTGGCCAGAGGCCAAAGGGTCTGACGGGCAGTCCCCCGGTTTCCCCGCCCCCTGACGTGTGCTGTCAACCACGCCGGGCTACGAAATATCCGATGCGACTCCGTCCCTCGTCGCAAGGAAGAGCGCGCTTATCCCAATGGTTCCTAACGCGCTGCCGCGGATGCAGTGGGCGTTGGCAGGCGCGAAGCGCTTGGAGTGCGGCAGCTTGCTGCCGCTTTGTCTTCATGCTCAAACAACGTGCCTGTCCCCATATCGGCATGGCACCGAAAACAACGTGTCTGTCCCCATATGGCCTCATTCGATCTGGCCGATAATCCCGATGGTTTCTACCGCTCTGCCGCGGATGCAGTGGGCGTTGGCAGGCGCGAAGCGCTTGGAGTGCGGCAGCTTGCTGCCGCCTTGTTTGCATTCACAAACTCCGTGCCTGTCCC
>JAAYVR010000101.1 GCA_012517065.1 Verrucomicrobiota bacterium
CGAACATTCACCGGCTGGGGGCGGGCAAGAATGCCCGCGCTCCTGCCGGCGCGTTAGAAGAAACACCGACGGTCGGGAGCGCGGCCGTCCTCGGCCGCATCAACGTGACAACCGATCCTACGACGTGTTTCGATCATGCAAATCCTGCGCCCGAATGTTCACCGACTGGAACAACGTGTCTGTCCCCATATCGGCATCCGAGGGGTTCCACCGCAGACTTCGGCAGCCGCCGATTGAAACAAGGGTCAATTTGCGGGCCACGCCGCAGCCAGGCGGCAAAACCCAAACAACGAGCCTGTCCCTCTATTTGTGCCCACACCCAGACAACGAGTCTGTCACTCTATTTGCGTCGTTGCTGGATGTGCGTGGGCGGCAGGCGGCATGTACTGAATCAATTCAGTTGCCCCGCATTCGGTTGCCAAGGAACTAAGTGGCGGCGGAGCGGCCACTTTGAGCGAGGCGGCCCCTGCGCCGAAAACTGCGCGTACCAGTTGGGCATTATGCCACCCCATGCCCGGTCGATCTGAGGCGCAGCCTGGCTGATGTTCTCATTGCGCTTTGACATTGGCTGTCACGTGGACTATAAAGCGACCATGGGCGAGGCGCTGTATCCGTCAGGGCCGTGGACAGGGTTCTACACTTACTCGCCATCCGACAAACATCGGATGGACCTTAACCTCGAGTTCCACGAGGGGAGCATAGTCGGCGACGGGATCGACGATGTCGGCCGCTTTCTCGTAAGAGGCAGCTACGATGCCGCCGAAGGCGAGTGTCGCTGGGTAAAAACCTACCCCGGATCCCACAATGTCTATTACCGAGGTTTTCGCGAAGGCAAGGGCATCTGGGGAACATGGGACATTGAACTTGGCGCCGCTGGACACGGCGGATTTCACATTTGGCCAAAATCGATGTCAGATGCTGATTGTCGTCAGGAACACCAGACCGAGCCGGTCGCAGTCTCGAACCCGGAAATCGCACCGGCCAACCGACCAATCGCACCCAAACCGTCATTCCGGTGAGATTCGTCGCTCCACGAAATCGGCGGCTGGCCAATTGCACTGCTCATGCCAGCATAGAGCGGCATCGCCCAAAGCGAGGAACAATCCAGCGCCGGAGTCTTGGTTCAGTCCCCAATTGACGCCGGTCGATTTCGCACTACACTTTGGCTTGTGCTTGCGTTGGTGCACGCCAAGTGTTGGTTAACCTGACAGTGCCGCAAACATCGCAGAGTCAGCACTTAACTTGTCGCTCGCAATGAGCATACTAGCTTATTACAGCAAGACCATGAGAACCGGCGGGTCGTTTGGTACCGCTGCCCCTCCGCATTCTCAGCAAAGAGAACCTGCGTCGCGACCTGCAACTGCTTGCAACACCGCCAAGTCGAGCACGCTAGCTATTGCACCCTTGATTCCAATGAAGTAGCCAAGATATGACAAACCTTGCTGCAAGCGATTCGCATTTCAGGCTGCTTGCTGAACATTCGCTGGTCGGTATCTACGTGATCCGCGGAAACCGGTTCCTGTACGTCAATCAAACGTTGGCCGAGATATTTGGTTACACCAGAGAAGAGCTGGTTTCCAGAGTCAACCCTCTCGACCTTGTTTCCGAACAGGATCGGCATCGCGTGAGTCAATCAATCACCAACCGAATGGAAGGGGTGGTCCAAACCGTCCAGCACACGTGGCAGGGCATTCGTAAAGACGGCAAAACGGTCGTGGTTGAAAGCTACGGTGGGCGCATTGACTGGCAAGGGGCTCCTGCAGTAATGGGCACCTTGTTGGACGTCACCGAAAAAGCCCAGGCTCAGCAGGAAGCCGCCCGCATAGCCCGAGATTGGGAAGCCACCTTCGAGGCCGCAAACGATTCCATATGGATCATGGACCTCAATCACAAGGTGTTGCGCGCCAACAAGACAACCAAAGCACTGTTTGGCTGGGGAGCTGAAAAACTCGTTGGGACTCGGTGCTTTGAAACAGTGCATGGCACGCAAAACCCACATCCAAATTGCCCGTTCGAGGAATGCATAAAGAGCGGCCGCCGCGCCACTCGAGAAATGGAGGTCGGAGAGAAATGGTTCGAAGTGACTTGCGATCCCATACGAGACCGCTCCGGCCGCGTCGTCGGAGTCGTGCATATCACAACAAACATCACCGAACGAAAACGCGCGGAAAACGGAATCCGAGAAAGCGAGCAGCGTTATCGGATGCTGGTCGAGGAATCGCCGGATGGAATCGGCATATTCCAGGAAGGCAAACTCGTGTTCATCAATTCGAGCGCAGTGCGGGCTTTGGGCTACCAAAGCAAAGAGCAAATGCTCGGCCTCAAAGTCGAACAGTTGATTCACCCGGATGATCTCAAGGACGCTCTTGATCGTGTCCGCAGGCGCCTTTCAGGAGAAACAGGGATGTACCCGGCCGAAGTCAGGTACTTGCGCGCCGACGGAAGTCATGTCCCGGTCGAGGTTGTATCCACGCCGATCATGTTCGGGGGCAAACCCGCCGTGCAATTCATTGCTCGTGACATCAGCGCCAGAAAACATGCCGAAGAGGAACGAAACAAGCTCCAACTCCAGTTGCATCAGGCCCAAAAAATGGAGTCAGTCGGACGATTGGCCGGCGGCGTAGCCCACGATTTCAACAACATGCTCCAAGTTATTCTCTCTTATGTGTCACTGGCGTCGCAGGACATCCCCGCAGACTCTCCCATCCTGCACTACCTCTCGGAAATCGAAAAGGCAGCCACCAGAGCCGCAGCTTTGACGAGGCAATTGGTCACCTTCGCCCGCAAACAAACCATTCGGCCGATTGTCCTCGACATGAACGAGGCCATACAAGGCACCCTGAACATGCTCTCCCGCTTGATAGGCGAAGACATCGAGCTGGCATGGGTGCCGGGCCAAAACCTCTGGCACGTCAAAATCGATCCCGCACAGGTCGATCAATTGGTGGCCAACCTCGTGGTCAATGCAAGAGACGCAATCGAAGGTCCCGGAAAATTAACCATCGAAACAACCAATGTGGTCTTGGACGAAGCTTATGCCGCCGCCCACGCCGAATGCATACCCGGTGAGCATGTGCTGTTGGCCATCTCAGACACCGGTTGCGGAATGGACAAACAAACCATGTCACACTTGTTTGAACCATTCTTCACAACAAAGGAAAAAGGCAAGGGATCAGGGCTCGGACTGTCCATAGTGCACGGGATTGTCAAGCAAAACGGAGGGTTCATAAACGTGTACAGCGAGCTCGGCAAAGGCACAACGTTCAAAATCTATCTGCCCAGAGCTCACGGCGAGCCAAAAACACCGCCACAACCGAAGCATTATCACCTCCCGCACGGAAATGAAACCGTCATAATCGTCGAAGACGAACCCCAGATTCTCGAGACCTGTAAAGGCATCCTTTCGGAATCTGGATATTCTGTTCTCACGGCAAGAACCGCATCCGAAGCACTTGATTTGCTGAAAGAACACAATGGGCCACTTCACCTTCTTATCACTGACGTGGTGCTCCCAGGCATGAACGGCAAGGAACTCGAGCAGAGACTCATTCAAATGTTTCCAGGGTTGAAAACACTCTTCATGTCAGGTTATACAGAAAATGCTATAGTGCAAAACGGCGTCCTTGAACCAGGCATAGCCTTCCTCAATAAGCCTTTCTCAGCATCGGAGTTGATCCAGAAAACCCGGGAAGTCTTGAGCAAACCAACGGCAATCTGACTCAAACTACCACATATGCCCATTCAATCCAAATCGGTGCGCACAATCGCCGCCTCCCTAACCACGTTCTTTATAACCCTAACCGTCACCGTCGCTCTTCAAGCCCAAACAACCACACCGCCACCAAAGGTCATTTCCCGCGGACAGTCCGCAGGGACATACCAGGCTTTCCCTGATGTCTGCCGCCTTCTAAACGGCGATCTGCTGTGCGTTTTTTACGCCGGCTATGCCCATGTCTCGCTGCCCAACACCGATTTCCCCAAAGGCGGCCGAATATGCATGGTGCGATCAGCCGACGAGGGCCGAACCTGGAGTTCGCCCGCGGTCCTCTTCGACAGCCCCGTAGATGATAGAGACCCGCACGTGGCCCAGGTTTCTGATGGAACAGTGATGTGCACTTTCTTCACTTACGAGCCGCCCAATCAGGATAGCCCGGCAGCACCAACGCGCTGTTCGACATGCCTCGTCACTTCCCGCGACGGCGGTCAAACATGGGATTCCGAAGCGCGTGTGCTCGCCCCCGGCTGGCCCAGCTCGGCGCCGGTCCGCGAACTGCCGAATGGCCTCTTGATACTCGGTGTTTACCACGAAGACGGCCAAACAGCCTACGGCGGAGTCATCCGCTCCACAGACAAAGGCCGGACATGGAGCAATCCAATTCCCATCGGCAAAGACAGCGGCGTGCGATTGGACGCCGAAACAGATTTCGTCCTGCTCAAGGACGGCATTCTCTACGCAGCATTGCGCGGCGACAAAACCAACATGCATTTCGCAACAAGCCTTGACCTCGGATTGACGTGGGGACCAGTCCGTGACATCGGTTTCCGCGGCCATTGCCCGCATTTCACCAGGCTCGCCACCGGCGAAATCCTGCTTTCACACCGCCTGCCAAACACAGCACTCCACATTAGCCGCGACGAAGCCCGCACATGGCTCGGACCATACGAGATCGATTCCACAATCGGGGCGTATCCCTCCACCGTCCAGCTCAAGGATGGCACGGTCCTCATTGTGTATTATGAAGAAGGCCAAAACAGCGCCATCCGCGCAAAGCGCTTTCGACTCTCGCCCGACGGTCCAATAATGCTCCCAGATTGAGGGCGGATTTCAAATTGTGAGTTCAGAGGATGCGATGCTGCTCCCGCGTGCGCCGCAATAGCCGGTTGTTTAGATGGCAATGCCGAGGCGCAGAAACACTCGGCCCACAAACATGGACGGCAGCAGAATCTTGGGCGAAAATATGGTTCCCGAACAAATTGCGCCTCGAACACACCATTGTTTGCCACTGCACCGCACATCCACCCCGCCATCATTCTTCTGCCAATCGCCAACTCGATTCGCCCGCAGCCCTCGTCGTGGGCCTTCACCCCACGCAGGTATGGACCGCGCCGTTGGCGCTTCGATGACCGAGCAAGACAACCGTATCGTGCATGGCAGCGTAGTTGATTGTTTCGGGCACGAACGCCCCTCACTGTGTTCCAGACCGTTGGTGCTTTCGTGCACAAACACTGTGCCTGTCCCCATACGGCCCCATTCGATCGCGCCGCTGATCCCAATGGTTTCTCACGCGCTGCCGCGCATGCAGTGGGCGTTGGCAGGCGCGAAGCGTTTGGAGTGCGGCAGCTTGCTGCCGCTTTGCTTTCGTGCACAAACACTGTGCCTGTCCC
>JAAYVR010000102.1 GCA_012517065.1 Verrucomicrobiota bacterium
CAATCGGTTCTCAGCGTCCCAACTGTACGTCCAACGACCATCACTGGTCAAATTCCCATCCGCATCGTGCGTGAACGATTCAGTCGCAGGCGGAACATAGACTTTGCCGGTCTCGGTCTGACCGCCGCCGTATTGGCTCACCACCGTCACCGTCGGGTATTGTGCCGTGCTGTTGGGCACATTCAGGGCATGATGGAAATACTCGCCACGGCGGTACTGTGCCGTGTTCCCATTGACCGTCACACCAGCGGTCGGATTCGCAATGCCCAATATGTCCACATACGCTGGGACAGTCCGGCTGCTGTACTGGTTCAAACGATTGGCCGTGTACGTGGCGCCGCGGAGGCCAGAGCCGCTCTCGTTCCCGCCCACCGCGGTGGTCTTCCGGTTGCCAATGTCATCAAACCTGTACTCAAACTGTTGACCTGCAACCGCCGTGCCATCCGGCCAGTACCGCTTGCCCGATACCACCTGGCCCAGAGCATCGTAGCGATACTCCCAGAATGATCCATCGGCCAAGTTCATCCGCGTCCGCTGATTGGCAGCGTTGTACTGGTACGCGAAACTGACCGGCATGCTGGGAGCCGATGCACCAGAAGCCGCAGAGCTAATCAACGTGAGTCGGTTGAGCTTGTCATACACCCGTGAAGCTACTAGCCGGATTGCCCCGTTGTTGGCGAACGTGATCGTGTTTATGAGCGTCGAGTTGGGATGATACGTGTATGTCGCCGAATAAGGACTGTCGGTGACCGTTTGCAGTCGGCCTGCGGCGTCGTAGCTGTAAGCGGCGCTCTGAAGCGCGGTGGCGCCGTTCTTGGCCGTCACGGTCGAAAGCCGCAGCTTGTTGTCGTAAGTCCAGTTCATCGACAACCCCGCCAATGTCCCTCCGCTGTAACTTTCAGTCAAGGGCTGGTTGGCGTCGTTGTACGTCAAAGTGGTGGTGATACCGTTGCAGATCGCTGTGAGCCGTCTGCCCCGGCGGTCGTAAGTGTACGAGACATCGGGCGTGCTGTCGGAGTAATCAATCGTCTGGAGATCACCGGCGTTGTTGTAACTGTACGTGGTGGTGACGCCGCGTTTCCAGACCCGCGTCGCCAGGCGGCCTGCGGACGTGTATGTGTACACCGGTCCCCCGGTCCCTTCCTGTGCGGGCGGCTGGCCCGAGCTTGCATCAGGATAATCCTTGGATTTGAGCCAGCCGCGGTACGGATCGTAGTTCCAACGGGTGGTGGCGGTGCCAGTGTTGCCGGCGAAGTCCTGCCAGGTCTTCATCGTGCGCATTCGGCCCTGGGCATCGTAGGTGTATTCGACCGGGTAGATGCGCGAGCCGCTGGTTTTCTGGAGAAGCCCGCTCTGATAGTAGAAGTTGGTCGTTGTGCTGCCGTCGGGCAATTGAGTGCCTGTGACTCGACCGAGTGTGTCGTAGAATGTCAGCGTCACCTGTTGCGGTTCGCCTGTGCCCAGGCTCGGAGCGGTGGTCGAGGTGACTTGATCGGCGTTGTTGTAAGCGTAATACGTTGTGCCGTTTCGGGCGTCGGTTGTGGCCGACACGCGGCCGTGGGCATCATACGAGTACGTTGTGCTGCCGATCGTATTGCCTGAAGAATCTTTCCTCACCTCGGACTGAAGCCGGCCGTAGGAGAATGTCCTGACGACAGATGAACCGTCCGGGTTTGTGGTTGTGACCGTGCGCGTGCCGTTG
The DNA here is from genome assembly GCA_012517065.1 of Verrucomicrobiota bacterium. Taxonomy (GTDB): domain Bacteria; phylum Verrucomicrobiota; class Verrucomicrobiia; order Limisphaerales; family J093; genus JAAYVR01. Next base: position 1,703 of record JAAYVR010000102.1, read on the forward strand.
GCGCCATAGACGGTTTCGGTGGTGGTTGTGACCGGGGTTGAACCGTCGCGATACACGATGCTCCAAGTCTTCAGGCCGCTTGTGGATGTCAGCGTCATCGCGTTGGTGATGGTCTCTGTCGAGTTGTTGGTAGTGTAAACGATGGTCCGTGTCCGCGTGACGTTATATCCGGAGTAAGTGGTGACATCATTTGTGGTCCAGGTGATCCGGTCTGTGCCGTTGAAGTCGATCGTGTTGTTGGTGTTGACGTCGATGACTCTGTAAGCCAATTCACCTTTGGGGTTGTAACCGTAAAGTGTGACCACGCCATCGGGATCGCGTTCCTTCCACAACTGGCCCGGGTTGTTGTAGAATGACTGGCGGTAGGGATAGGGCGTCGATGCGGCGGCAAAGACGGTCTTGTAATCCCTGCCGAGCATGTCGGCGTATGTCTTTGTCCACTCGGAAGTATCGGCGTAGTTGGCGTCGAGCTTAATTTCTTTCCTGAAGATGCGCCAGGTGTTGTTGTCCTGCTCGACGCCGTACTCGTAGCGGACTGGGTTGACAGCGGTGCCGGTGAGCTTGGCAAGTTGGCCATCGAGGTAGTAGAGCTCGATACGGGTTCCGCCGTCGGGGTAGGTTGTGGTCCGGATGCGCTGGCCCTGGGCGTCAGTGGACTCGGTGTACGTTGTCACGCCGCCGAGAGCGTTGGTTTCTGCGATGGTTTCTCCAGCGTTGTTGTAAGCAAACTGGGCTGTGACGATGGTCAGGGCGCCTCCGGTGCGCACTGTCCGCAGGACCTGGCCTGCGGCGTCGAGCTGGTTAGTGGTCATCAGTAAGGGGTTAAACGACAGGACCGCAGACCCGATTTGCCTGCCCATTGTGTCGTAGAGGTATTGGTTTTGGCGGCCGTCGGTGTCGGTCCAAATGTCCAAGCCGCAGCAGCCGTATTGGTAAGTCTCAGCGGTGCCGTTCAAGCGTGTTACCGTGTAGGAGTGATAGAATTCATCAAGATACTGGTAGGTTTCCTGGGCCAAAATGAGCGCTGAGCTTTTGTCTTGCACAGTTCTGGACAGAGTTTGGCCCAAATGGCCGACGACAGTGGTCGTGACTGTGCCGGAAAGGATGTTTGTTGCGTTTGCGGAGTCTTTCTGACCGGCGAGCACGACGGTGGTTTGAGTTGCGTTTGTGCCCGAACCAGAGCGGTTGTAAAAGAACACTTGGCGTGTGCCATCCGGATTGTCGGTGGTGCGCGGGTAATTGGTGAAAGTTCCGCTGGTGTAGAAGGTACGCACTGTCACCAGATTGTCAGACGCGTTCCAAGCAGCGCCGGGTGTCTGGCACTGGATATGCCGTATCTCACCGGGCTTGATGATCGTATAAGAGCGTCCGATTTCATGGCCCAAGAGGTATTGGACAGTGGTGCGGGGTATATGGGGCTGCGAGCCGTCATCTCCGGTGCCCGAAATGGGTGTGTAGTCATAGTCAGTGCGATAACAGTAACTGTCGTTTGTATTGGTGGGCGCATTAAGAAATTGCGACACCACAACCAAGGGCCGGCCCTGCTGGTCATAAGAATCGTATCGTTGCCAGGGGCCGTCGTGGGGTATAACCAGTTTCAGTGGCAGGGAGGTGCCGTTGGGAACGAAACCAGGATTATCGTAATAGTGAAACGTTGTTGTTCGCTGGTTGCTGCCATCGCCGACTGTTTGTTCTACCAGGCCTTCGCCCCAGTCGAACATTCGGTACTTGCTTGTAGATTTGAGCACATCAGACCCATTGGGAATGCGGACGGAGGCGATGTACTGGCGGGTAGAGGCATCATGCACAATCTGCCAGCGGTCCTGCCGCAAGTTGCCAGGATGATTGAGCGACCAGCAAACGGTCTGCGGATCGAATGTGTACATCCAGGTTTTTGATTCGCCCTGGCGGGACTGTGTGATACCAAGCCGGTTGTATGTGTTGGTTGAGGCGTCAGGGTTTTCGATCGTCCACTTGGTGAACCAGTTTGTGGGATTGAGAATCTGGTATGTATCGCCCACCTTTGGCCCCACATCAGTCAGCCGATAAAAACGGATTTCGTACTTGAACTGGTTGATTGTCTGGATGTCGGCTAATGCTTGGGGAGCTTTGAGTTGGCGAAGCACATCATCGAGCTTGATCACTTCGACGTCGGCGCTTGTGCCGCTGAAGCGGAGAAGCCCGGGCTGTGCCAGATTGACGGAGGGGACCTGCTCGGACAAGTACAAATTGCCCGCTGGCATTCCAAGGCTGGCGGCACCCATGCTGACTGTCAGCGAGACGCCATTGCAGGGGTCCTGTTTGGGGTTGCACGGGGCTCTGACACACGTGACGGGCCCCGACTTGGCACCGCTGGCAGAATCACTCCCACAAACACCGCCGCTGCCAGGTTCTGCAGACCCGGTTCCGCCGCCTCCGCCGCCTCCGCCACCTCCGGCCGTCGAACTGACAATCTCCGGTGGCGCAATGTTCTCGACCGTTGTGGTGGCAGTCCCGCCACTGGGGCAATTGCATTGCCAGGGGGGCGGATCAACCTGATAAACCGAACTGAAGACTTCGGGTCCGTTGGCCGTCACGTATTCTTCCAGAGAAACGGCCTTGCTGGTTCCGTCGGGATAGACCGTGACTTCCTGCCAGGCGAGCTTGTAAGTAACACCGGCTTCGGTCCCGGTAATCTTGAGTCGGTAGAGCATTTGGTTGCCGCTGCCCTGATAATGCAAGTCGTCCATTTGGAAAGAAGCGCGGGCATGGCTATCCGCCGTCCACTCGCTCGGGAAGCTGGGCATGGCAGCAATGATAGCGGCGCGGAGCATTTCGTCGGTGTACTCATTGGACCAAGCGTCGGTGATAACCGAATCGATTTGCTGGGACTCGTCTGAGTAATGGTACTCGGATTTTCCCGTGTACGCATCGCATTGAGTCACTTGGTATTGTGCATCGTCGAGGACGTCATCAAGCATTTCAAGAACCAAAAGCCCGCAACCATCGGCCCAACTGCAATCTGAGAGGACTTGGTCTGCACAGAGATTAGTTCCGCCAAGCGTGTGCGACGCTGTGCCGCTGCATGTAAGGACACCGTTGCAATACGGCTCGGAGTATGTGTAGGTCTGCTGAGTATTGGCTTGAAGCACGTCTTGAGGGGGGCCATACCAAATCCAACTGCTTTCGCAATGAATATCGCGCCTCATGAAGCACTTCAGGGGAGAAACATCGGCGCAGCCCCCGAGAATGCCACATTTGCTCTTGTTGGCCCAGCGGGTCTTGGTTTGAACAGTCACACTGAGACCACAACCCTGCTGTGCAACTGCGACGCATTTCAGCAGCAGAGCAATCATCCCGAAAACGGTCAAACCGCATTTGATGTAGCGAATTGAGCGCTTGGGCCCCTGCGTTTGAGCAAGCGGCGTATGCACCCGGCGAAGCAAACAATCTTTATTCATGGGCATTGAATCCTTTCCAATGGGCAAAAATGCTTACTCCAAGCGCGTGAACACCTGCAGGCCGGCTGTGCCGGTCGTGCCGTTCTCGGAGCTCTGCCAATTGGTTTCTCCGGAATCGACTGTTCCGTTTCCGTTGCGGTCCTCGAAGTAATCGGGCAGGCCGTCGCCGTCGCAGTCCTGGGGATTGCCGCTGGCGTCGGTCGCAACGTAATGGAATCCGATATCGACGGTGCTGGTGGTCTCCTTGGTCTGGTCGGCTCGTACGGTGTAATGATACAAACCTGCCGCGCTGGCGGTCCGGCTTCCCGCATTCACCAGGTTCGTCGAGTAGTGGTAGAAACTGCCCAGGAAACTGTTGGTGTAAGTGAATGTGCTCACCACTACGTTGCTGCTGGTGGTGCCGCCAATCTGAGTCTGCCCAACGCCCAGATAGCCATTGTGGTCGTTGACCACGCTGGCGTTGACGTTGGCCAGACCGGTGTCGTGAAAGGCATTGTCGCGGAATGTCCAGGTTCCGCCGCCCGAATACCGATCAAACCGATTGCTTCCGCCCCAGAAGAGGTTGTTGTAGGCGCTCAGTTGGGGCCATGCGTAGTACTTGTTGGCGGTTCGAACAAACAGGTTGTTGGTCAGACCGATGATGGAGGAGGTATTGCCCGAAAACTGCGCTTTGCCGCCCCACAGGGTGCAGTCCTGCAAGGCCAGTTGCCTGAACAAGAACCAGCCGTTGGCGCTGTACAGGTGATTGCCATACCCGCCCAAACCGCTGAACTCGACAAAACGCAAGCTCGCCAGTGGGGGGGCATCGCCGCCCAAAGTATCATGGCATGGGCCTGTCAGAATCGTCGGTTCATAGGCAGTGTTTCCCCAGTCGATGGGCTGTTCCTGAACGACGTTGTACCGGAACAGTCGGACCGGTGCTTTGGGCATCCCTTCAGCCCCAAGCGATCCGTAGTTCTCAAGCCGCAGGCCGTGATCGCCGAAGCTGGCGAGTGCAACCCCCGGTCCCAGTGTCAAGCTGCCGTAGTTGGTCACCGTGAGCGTGCAGACGGCGTAGTCGATGGGCGGATAATGATACCCAAGGTCGGGCAGGTCGGTGTCGCGGGCAGCTTGCGGATCAAGTCGTGTGGCGGTTGTGACCAGGTCGGTCAATTCAACGGGCGGGTAGGTGGTCATGGACTGCAACTGGGCTGTCAGACCGGAACTGATGTTTGTGGTGCCATAATCCCGATACGGACTGTTGTTTGCCAGATAGTGGTATCCGGCCCCCACTTGCGCAAACAGGTTCGGGATTTCAGAGGTGCTGAACACGACCTTGTTGGTTGTCAGAATGCCCGAGCCCCAGCCGTTGGTCAGGGCCGTCACCAGGCAGTTGGTTAAATACAAGTACCCATCAAACAAGAACCGACCGCACTGGTGCACGGTCAGATGCTCGCCCCGGAAGTCTGCGCAGTATCCGCCCGACACATAACTGACCCGGTGGATCAACCCGTTGCGCACTTGCAGGGTTGCCTCCTCGTGCTCGCAGGCAGTCTGACAGTTGACAAACTGCACGTTGGTCAGGCTCAGTGTCCCACCGCCGTAATCCAGTGTCAGGGCCTTGTCGGCAAACGCAAACCTCAGATTGCTCAAAGCCTGGCCGCTGGTGCAAAGGCGCAGCCCGTTGCCGTAATAGCCGGAGGGGGTGTTTGTATTGAGTTTTTCTCCGACTGTGTTGTCGTCCTTGCACGTAAAAACCACCGGCCGGTACAGGTCAGTCTTGCACTCGATCGGCCCGTGGATGCTGATCTGTGCCGAGGCCGAATTAGTGAACTTGACCACTGCGCCGCCTTCCAGCGTGGTTGTCTGGTACAAACCCACTGCACCAATCACATGGTAGGTGGTATCAGCTTTGAAAGTGTAATTGGTTTGTGAACCGTTGAGTGTGATGTAGTCAAACACAACACCAGGCTGTCGAGCCGGCAGGCTGGCCAGCCGGTTGATCGAATTCCAAGTCTGCGTTGGGCCAACCACCGCCATTTTGCCGTCCTTGAAACCGGGCGTTTCTGCCCGAGCTTGTGCCGTGGTCGATTTCCTCTCCAGCAGAGGCAATGAGCGAACTGACGCTGTGCGCGCGTTCCTGCCATTGTCAGACCGCTCGGTCTTTGCAGTCTTGCGGAGTTTGTCCCTGATGGAATCAAGCCGGGCCTGATCGGGCACCGGCAAACCGTCCAATAGTTCGCCCAGTTTGACGTACGGCACAGACTCGATCAGGAACTGCCGCCCTTCGAGCTGTTCCCAGCTCTTGCCGACCGGAACCTTCAATCCAGGGCCAGATTCATCGGTCCGAAACACACTTCCCAAGCCAATGCGCATGAGGCCGAAGGCAAGTTCCTCGTCTGTGAGAACCGTCTGGTCGGCCAACGATAAACTGCGAACTGTCTTTTCTGGTAGCGGCGGATCGAAAAACTCGGTCATCAGGAGCACCCGGGCTGAGCGGGGATCGATCCCCACATCAGCCACCAGTTCAGGCGGAATCTGCTGGCGCAATATGATGTCTTGTTCGAACCTGTCCAGGCCGATGCTGTAGCGGAGGTCGGCTGCAACGGTGTCGAACGCATCGCGATAAATCACCTCGCCCGGCGCAATCCAGTCGGGTCTGGTCTCTTTGAGCTCGGCCAACAGTGCGCTTGTGCCGGTCTTTGGATCAACCACTGCCAGGCCGAGAATTCTGGAACGCAGTCGCACACCGTCTGGAGTCATAAAATCCACCGTTGGTTCCTCCCTCGGGTCCGGAGAAAGGATCACCTGATGCTGTGTGTGTCTTGCGATGAAATAACCTGAGCGGGTGAGTTCGAATTCAGCTTTGGCAGGAATCCACTGGCCGGTTGTGGTGTCGAGGTAATTGAGCCCGGTGGCAAGCTCGATGTGCGAGTTGGTCGAGACTGCGGGCTGACCCTGGATGTCAACGAACTGCCAGACCTGTTGGATTGTGCGGTGATGAGGACCGGAGTTGGCAACAATCGGACCTGCGACAAGCGTGGGTTCAGAGCCGGGACCTGCACTGAGGGGTGCCAGCACCAAAAAAGCACACAATCCTCCAACCACCTGTGATCTATTCATGGCAACCGCTTCCGGTTTGTGTGGTCCGGCGCAGCGGGCTATTGGGTCGGGCCGGGCAGCCAGTCTCAATGCGGCGTTGGCCGGATCAACAATTACAGTTTCGCTTGTACGCTACCCCCCCCCACGGCTGTCAAGCACAAATTTGCCGGAGTGACAGGATCGAATTGACTCAAAAAGAATGTTACCGTGGGAGGGGTGAAAAGGGTTGAGGAAACCATTCGTTGACTCAAAAAGGGTGTTACCGAGCGATGGACACCAAAATGAGTCAACTGACACGTGAGGAAGTGCTGGCGAAGCGGC
>JAAYVR010000103.1 GCA_012517065.1 Verrucomicrobiota bacterium
CCAACGCGTTAGAAGAAACACCGACGGTCGGGAACGCGGCCGTCCTCGGCCGCACCAACCTGACAACCGATCGTGTACCAGTTTCAATCACGGAAACCAGCCACCCGAACATTCACCGGTCGGGGGCGGGCAAGAATGCCCGCGCTCCTGCCAGCGCGTTAGAACAAACACCGACGGTCGGGAGCGCGGCCGTCCTCGGCCGCATCAACCCGACAACCGATCCTACGACCTGTTTCGATCATGCAAATCCTGAGCACGAATGTTCACCGGCTGGGGGCGGGCAAGAATGCCCGCGCTCCTGCCGGCGCGTTAGAAGAAACACCGATGGTCGGGAGCGCGGCCGTCCTCGGCCGCATCAACCCGACAACCCATCCTACGACCTGTTTCAATCATGCAAATCCTGCGCCCGAACATTCACCGGCTGGGGATGCCCAAACACCGTGTCTGTCCCCATACGGGCCCATTCGCCCTCGCCGCTGATCCCGATGGTTTCTACCCCGGAGCCGCGGATGCAGTGGGCGGTGGTAGGCGCGAAGCGTTTGGAGTGCGGCAGCTTGCTGCCGCTTTGTTTGCATTCACAAACTCGGTGCCTGTCCCCATATCCCATGTTCACCATCAGCCCGATGACCGGTCATGCGACCCGTTTTCATCCCCCAAATCGGGCCACCGAACTCAAACCGGCTGGGTGCGGCGAAGAATCGCCGCGCTCCTGCCGGCGCGTTGGAGCAAACACCGACGGTCGGGAGCGCGGCCGTCCTCGGCCGCATCAACCCGACGACCGACCCTATGCCCCGTTTAGATCACGCAAATGCGGCGCCCGAACATTCACCAGCCGGAATGCGCCAACAACGTGCTTGTCACTTTATCCGACTCACTGCCAAAGGCCACACCGTGTTTGGACCTCGGCTCCGTTCGTTACAGCCGCAACGGATTTGATGTCGCACTACCTCACTTGTTTTGGCTGATGGAAAATGTCCGAAAATCGACTTTACACCCGCCCCTATCATTTTGCTCTTATGTCATAGCAGAACAACAGATCCTGGTCCCGCAGGTACAGCTTGCCATTGGCAATGACGGGATGTGTCCAAGCTGGCTGCTGTGTGCGGTCGGGCTGCTCGAACCGACCTCGTTCGATGTACTCCTTTCGGTTTGGCTCGATCAGGAGCATCGTGCCCTTCTCTGTGCGGTAATAGAGCCGGTTATCGGCCATGACCAGCGAACCCTTTGGCGCGCGGCGTTCTGCGTCGTCGCGCATGTCCCATAGGACATCGCCGGTCTTGAAGTCGAGGCAGACGAGCGCGCCGCCTTCGTTGCCGCCGTTGGCGCCATAGAGGCAGCCGTCGAAAACGATCATGCCGCCGTGATGGTTCTGCATTTTCCTCGAGAACCACACCTCTTCGGCCTTGATTTCACCGCTTGCGTCCTTGATCAGCCTTGCCAAACCACCGCCGGCACCATACGCGGACGCAGCGAACACGTGGCCGTCGATGTAGATTGGCGTTGAACAGTTAATCCCCATGCCGTTGGCAGGCCGAGCGTATCGCCAAAGCAATTTGCCGTCAGACGCTGACACACCGACAAGTGCCTTTGCTGTGAGTTGCACGTACTGCCGCTGTCCTTCGAAGTCGATTGCGATCGCCGAGGCGTAACCCGCCCCTGAAGGCGGACCACCACCGAAACCGCCGCGGCGGCCACCGGGACCGGCAGGTCCACCGCCGCCACTGCCGGAACCTTCTTGCACCTGGCATTTCCAGATCGGGTCACCGGTCAGCTTGTTTAGTGCCAAGATGGTTGCCTCTTCGCCACCGGGCGTACAGATGAGTTTGTCACCGTCAATCAACGGCGACTCGCGGTAGCTCCACATTGGCACGCGCCCGCCAAAATCGCGCGTAAGATTGCGTTGCCATAGAATCTTGCCGTCCTTGACCTGCAGACACGCGAGCTCGCCGCCCAACCCCAAGACATAGAGCCGGTCACCATCGACCGTCGGTGTACAGCCCGGTCCTTCTTTTCCTTGTGGCCACGATTGTTTGAACGCAGGGCCGAGGCGGGTCACCCAAAGTTCCTTGCCGTCTGATTCAGACAGCGCCCAGACGACTTCGTCCTCGCCGCGGTTGCTCATGCCGAATATGCGTCCGGCGGCGACGGAAGGGCCGCTGTAGCCGCCGCCGAGGCCGTTGGCTTTCCATGCGAGCGACGGACCTTCCTTGGGCCATTCCTTGAGCAGACCGGTCTCCTTCGAGATGGCGTTCCGGTCGGGTCCCTGCCACTGTGGCCAGTCGTCAGCCGGCGCACGAGCCAGCAAGACTGCCGTGCCAAGAACGACGAGTAGTGTTGTTGGATAACGCACAGGTTTTTCGAGGTTCATAAGAATCGACCAGTATTAGTTCCTAACGCCCGTTACCAAGAGGCATTTCAACGTGGTTTGGTCCCGGACAAGGAGCTTGCCATCGGCCAGTGCAATCGGCGCCCAGTTCTGGGTTGTGCCTCCGATTCGTGAGGCCATCGGATCGTTTTCTGAGCCGGTCCCACCTTCTGCGAGGACCTTTGCCGACGCGATCGGCTTGAATCCCGATGGATCCGGCTCGATTAGATAGAGAGTCTGGGCGCCGTCAGTGGCCAAAATGAGGTCGTCTGCGAGGATCATGCTCCCTTTGTTGAAGTCGGGGGAGCGCTTGGTCTTCCAGAGTATCTTGCCGTCCATTGTCATGCACACCAAGCCGTCGCGGCGGCTGTTTGTCCCGTATTGCGCATAGAAATGCCCCTTGTATTGGATGGGCGGCTTGGTGTGATCCCCAAATTCCTTGGTTGTGAACAGCTCAGTTGTGTTGTAGTGGCCATCGGCCTGCTTTTCGACCTTGATCATGGTTGCGCCGAGCTCATATCCACCGACGACGAGCACCTTGTTTTCTCCGACATCCACCGCAGGTGCAACCGAGATGTGGCATTCCCACTTCTCGTATTTCCACAGGATTTCTCCTGTAAGCGGAGCTATCCCAACAATACTGCCAAACTTGAATTCGTCCGGCCTCGAGCGCATGAAAGGATTAGTGGACGGAGTGACCATCACCACATGGTCCTGCCCATCTATCTTGACGATGGTAGGGCTGACATAGCCGACATACCCAAGCGACGGCGTTTTCCATTTAACGTTTCCGGTCAGCTTGTCGTACGCAACGACTCCGGCTTCCGGAGCCTGCGAAGCGACTATGACCAAATCGCCGTACACCAAGGGACACTGTGTGATGGCCCAGAATGGAAACCTCGCCGCCAGCGGTATTTGCTGTGTCGATGCGCCAGGCGGTGACCCGCCAAAATCTGTCCAGATATTCTTGTTCCAAATCGGCTTGTGGGTGTCGATGTCAATGCAATACAGATCGCCGTTGTGGCCGCAAGAGTACACGCGATTGCCGTCCACTGTTGGCACGCTTCGCGAGCCAGGGAACATCACCGTCCCCGGAGCGTCGTAAGCGAAATGCCAAAGCTCCTTGCCTGACGCAAGGTCAAGGCAGCGGAGGTTGTCACCTACCTTGTCGTCCCTATCGAGGATGTACACTCTCCCATCTTTGACCACTGGTCCCCCAAAACCTCGGCTGACAGGAGCAGTCCAGAGCACCTCTGGTCCATTCGCCGGCCAAGTGCGCAAGATGCCTTTCTGGTCGGACGTGCTGTTCCTGTGAGGGCCGAGATACTGCGGCCAATCACCCCCGAAAGCGCTGAACGTAAGGATTGACGAACAAATGGCGCCGATGATTGACAGTCTATGACGCATCAGTTGTTTTCTATTCATACCGCATCGTCACGTTTAACATTGGTTAGATCACAACCACGGAGTCAAAGTTGCTAATTGACCGGAGGCTGTTGCAATGACCCTTGATTGTTGGACTGCGAGTTCTGCTGGGTCGGAACAGGCCTTCGGTCTCCGGACAGACCGCCACCGAAGCGGTTTGGGTCACCCGCGAAACCGCCAGGGTCGCCTGGACCGCCACGGCTACCGCCGCGTCCGTCCGGACCTCCACCGAAAGGCGGGAAACGTTGCGCCGCCGGCGGCAGGTGTTTTTCGATGCCCGCCCGCACATCAACCAACGTGAGATGGCCGTTCTTGTCACCATCCCATTTCTCGAACAATTTGGCGAAACCGTCGGTGAATTCATCCAGCGTTACAAATGAGTCCTTGTCCCTGTCTAGTGTCTGGCAGAGAGATCGCCCGAACATGTTTCCAAGGCTGCTTCCGCCGCCAAAGCCGCCCGGGAATCCAGCTCCTGCAATCATGCCCTCCGATTTCCCGGCGAGCTGGTCGCGAATGGATTCTGTGCGCGCCACAGTAAACGGTTTGATGGGCTTGGTCTGGCCGCCGAAAGGTCCGAAACCGCCGCGTTGCAGGGTTTCCCCAGCCACAACCTTGTCAAAGCGCGCCAGTTTTTCCGCGGATTCTTCTTGTACGGCCAGGCGAATTGCAGCGGCAACTTCATCAACCTGTTGAGCGAATCGCTCCGGCCGGAAGAGTGTCCTGCTGAACTCGGTCAGCCGTTCGATGTAGGGCCGCTTGAACGCTTCGACTTTGAACATGCGTTCGAGGAAATAGTTATCTCCCTGCCATGGACGGTGGATGCTCAACTTGTCGCGCTGTTCCTGGCTGGCGCGGTCGAATTGCCCCCATGAATGATCTTGGTCCCATGGTATGAACTGGAACTGTTGAGTCTTTGGGTGGAGATACAGGTAAAGGTTCTGGCCCGGCCCAAGAATCCCGTCAAGGTCAGAGAGATAAACCATCACGGCCATGAACCGAGCGAACTCCGGCAGGTCGATGAACTCGCCGATGTGCGCAGCGAAAGTCGCGTCGTCGGCGTGGGTCACAAAGCGAGACAATTCCATAACAGCCTTTTTCTGCTCATCATACAGGGCGCCTTTGGGATCGTAGATTTGGTTATACGCACTCCAATCAGCGCCGAGGTCGGTGAACAGCGAAGGGGTTACGGGCTTGAAGAGCGCACCGCGTTTGGTGCCGAAGTGTCGTTCCGCAAACTTCTTGTCCACAGCCTCGCTCATCGAGTAAAGACCGAGGTATTGCCGATCATGCTTCCCCGGCACGGTCACAAACACCCTCGCATAAGCGGTCCGTGGCGCGGGAACACCTGCGTCGCGGTACAAGCGATAAGCCAGCACCTCATTCATCATGCTGACATCGGTGACGTTGTTCTGGAGGTTCAATGTTGTGACGCCATCAAGGCTCTGGCCTTTGACGTACTTGTTAAGCTGAACTTTCAAGGAGCGTTTCAAGGAATTGCGCGACTCCATGAATGTCCCGTTCCCTTTGTATCGCACGCCCACATCGTACAACAATCGGCCCTCGAACTCCAAATCCGCATGCACATACTCAAACTCGAACCCCAGGGCGGCCCCGATGCCGTTCCGTTTTCCTTCCGGGGCGAGCAACATGGCTGAAATGCCTTCCGGCGCCGGGTTTCGGATTTTACCGAGACCAGCCCGGATTTGGCTTTCATCGAGCTTGCCCGATTGGTTGGTGTCCCAAGCCTTGAACCAGCGTTCTGCCAGCCCTGCGAACTCGTGCTGTGAAATGCGCCCATCTCTGTCGGAATCGCCGTGGCTCATGAAAACCGGAGCAAGCGACCTGTCACCGTTTGCGCCTCTGCCGCCTCCGGGCCGACCGCCTTGCGGGCCGCCAAAGAATGGATTGCTGCCGCCTTTGGGCTCCATGGCTTCCCACTGGTCTGGTTCGAACTTCAGATGAATGGTCCAGACGTTGGTAAGGTTGTAGATGCGGTCGGCGTCCAGGATTTGGTTGAAAGCTGAGCCGCTCAGGGAAACCCGCTGCAGCGCGACTGCTCCCCAGAAAAGGACCAAGAACAGAAGCGCTCCGACAAAGACCGTCAGGGCACGGCGCAAGCGCATGGCTCTACTCCGTGCCGCTGGCCCTTTCCCACCGTGAAATCCTGTTTCTCGTGTTTGGGCTCGTTCTGTCATTCGACGGTCATTCCGGCGTCCATACGACCTATCATGCGCAGAACTCGGTCAAAACCCGCCATGTTTGTCGAATGGCCAGAGCCGCACCCATGCCAGCTTGGGCTAACGTTACAAGTCCGGTCCCTTGCGCGCGTCGGAGACTCACCGCGGATTTCCGAGACCAATTCACCTGAAAAAAGACCATCGGCGGCCATAAGAGAGAGCATGGACCGCAGAGCCTCGCTAACACCCCAGCCCCGTTTGACTCCCGGAGCGTGTTGTGCGGTTTTACCCCCAAATAGAGGGACAGACACGATATTTCCGCACGCCATATGCGGAATCGCACCGCTGAAACGACGAGAAGTCCGATCACATCACCGTCCAGATATCGTATGGATTACGCGGCGAGAACAAGGATGGAAGGATTCTCTCGCTTTCGCTAACCTCAACCCCATGAACGCAAATAACCAGATGGGTTCAGCACTGACGCGGGAGCAGATTCTGGCGGCCATGCGCGCTTTGTCTGATGCCCTCTGAAAGCGGGTTCTTGAGTTGTGCCATCGCGCCGCACCGGGAGCGTTCAGCTTGTGTTGGTCCCGTCACTGTTCAAGTTGCCAGTGCTGCGACACCAAAATAGGGGTGCAGCTTGGCAAGAACCGGTTGGCTCCTCGGTTCAAGTTTATGCTAATTTTCCTCCTAAACGCGCCCAGCGTTAGGATCGAAGCAGCAGAATCGCTGCTTCACGGTGGGCGGTGGGCAGCGTGAACAATTGAATGGCGGGAGCCAGATCGCGATGGCTGATCGTCGGCGGCTTCGGAATCGTCTTCCCCATTCCGCACAGCGCTAGAAGCCTATGAGCAGCCAGTCTCAATCCCGTTATTCCAAAGTTTGCCCAAAACCAATCACCTCTCCCGCACAACCTCCGCCCTCAAGGCGTCTGTGCTCCCGGGCCTGTTGGCCAGGCCTGGTGATGGCGGCGGCCCTCGGTCTGGTAGCTGCCAAGAGTGAGGCCGCACCGTCAGTGGGAATCTCACAGCCCGCCGATGGCGCAAGTGTGAACTCCGCGCCTGTCCACATCACGGCGGTGGGAGGTGAACCGCACGGCTCGGCGTTTGTCCAGAACCTGACCTCGACTGCCGCAGTTGCACCAGGCTCCCACTCCCTCAATCACCGCAAGACATATCCCTCAACTCCGTTGAAACAAAACTCGAAACCCGTATGAAACGAATCCCGTTCCTTGTTACCGCCGTTGCCCTCTCGCTGCGGCTCCTGCGGCCCGATGCCACCCTCGCCGTGGACGCCGTCTGGCGCGCGGACTCGGGGGTCTTGCCTGACCGAGTCTGGCCCAACTGGAATCCAGGGATCGTCAACGGGGTGTCCACCCCGGTTTACCTCACCTTCACCAACAACTGCCTCCTGGTGGACACTTCGGGCGGGGGCGACCACAACAAGGCCGCCTATTGGCTCCAAGACCACGCCACCTTGACGATTCCCACCAACTACGTCATCGAAGCCCGCGTGCGTTACGTGTCCGGGGCGAGACGCCTGGCCGGGCACAGCCACTGCTGCATCTCGTGGGAAACCACGAACTACGTCGGCAACGGCCTGAACATCCTGGACGGGGAAATCTGCCTCTGGCTTCCCAACGGCGGGAAAGGTCCGAGTGCCCCCGTGGACACCTCAAGTGCCCCGCATACGTACCGCATCGAATTCCAGGGCACACACGCCGGAAGTCCTTTCAAGGTTTATCAGGATGGCGTCCTGGTCTTGTCCGGAACCAATGACTACAGCCCCTCTTGGTATGCCGCGTACCCGCGGCTCTGGTTTGGCGATGGCTCATCGCAAGCCTACGGGGTCGCCGAGTGGTACAGCTTTCGGCACAATGCGCTAACGCCGGCGGTCGCGGGCTTGGGCAAAGGCCTCTACTGCGCGGCGAGCAAGTACGTGGGCGTCATCAACCCGACGAACGCCCAGGCGGCCTTCGTCTGCGTCAACACGAACGTGCCCGGCGATCCGAACAACCTGATCTACGGCTTGGCCACCGACCCGAAATCGCAGTGGCTCTACAGCATACTGGCCCCGAACAGCACCCTGCCGCAGCTCTTTCGCCTGAACCCGGCGAACGGCGATCAGGCGGTCATCGGCACCCTCCAGACCACGGACAAGCTTATTCAGAGCACGAAGGCGCTGGCGTTCAATCCGGTGACCGGCGTGCTCTATGCCAGCGTGCGCACCAATCTGTCCGGCACCGCCGCGCCGGTCATCGTGACCGTGAACCCCCAGACCGCCGAAGCCACCATCGTCAACACCATCACCGGCACGGCCCGGGACGATCTCGATGCACTGGGTTTCATCGGCAACACACTCTACGCGCTGGACATTGACCCGATGGTCACCAACCTGACCTACCTCTACACGATCAACCTGGAGACTGGCCAGGCCACTCTCGTCGGTTCGACCGGGATCGGAGCGCTTTACGGACTGGCCTACAACCCGGACGACGGCTTCTTTTACAGCTCGGAGGCTTCGGCGCGGAAGTTGTATCGCGTGTCGCCGACGACCGGCGCGGCCACGCTGGTTGGCACGACGCACACTTCAAGCGAATTGGGCGGGCACGTGATCTACGCGCTGGACTTCGCCACGCCGCCCGGACCGCCGCCCGCGATTCAGCCCGCGGCCAACGGCGTGGAAATCGCCTGGCCATCCATCGCCGGCGCTTTCTACTGGGTGCAAAGCGTGCCCGCCCTCGTGCCGGGCGTGGTCTGGACGAACCTCGCCGGTCCCTTCACCGGCAGCGGCGCGGTGGATCGTTACACCGATCCGAGCACCGGCGAGCCAAGCCGGTTCTATCGGATGCGTGTCGGATGGTAGGCCGCCGCGGTCAACTGGCACTCACAAGTTCTGCACCTTCCCGCAGCAACAGGACAAAGCCGTATGAAGCTCAAACACCCCCTCCTCGCCCTCGCGTTGACGCTGCCCCTGGCAGGCGCGAGCGCCCAAACCACGCAGAAAGTCACTGTCACGGCAGGGATGCTATCTGCCTCAAGCGTCTATGCCGATTACACGCCCATCAGGGCGTTTGACGGCGTCATGTCGCAGAACACAGGCTGGTGTGCTGCGGGTGGTGTGAGGCAGGCCTGGCTGGCCGTGGACTTCGGCACGCCCCGCCACATTGCCTACGTGCAAGTCTTCCCGGACCGTTACATCGCTGGCGACACCGCGTATGGCTATCTCGACCGCTTCCGAGTCGAGATCCCGAGCAACGACACCTGGCAGGCTGTCACGCCGCTGATCGCCACGCCGCAAGAGCAATGGTACTCAGCCGACGTGAACTTCGCCACCGCGCAACTGCGCTTCTGGTGTGAATCGGACGGCAACGGTCCGCAGGTGAAAGAGATTGAAATCTACGAATTCGTGCCGCCGCCTCCGGTCACTTTCACCACCAACACCTTCGCCGTGGGCGATGAAGACAGCGGACCCGATTGCGTGGCTTTCGCGGATGTGAACGGCGATGGCCGGCTGGACTTGATCAGCGCGAATTACGGTTTCCGCTGGGCACTGCCCGGTGAACCGGGCGGATGGAACACCACGCTCACCGTGTTGACCAACAACCGCAGCGGCGCGTTTGGCTCGAATGCGTCCCTGACGATCGGCCGTGGCCCGACCGCCGTCGTTGCGGCGGATGTGAACGGCGATGGCCGGCCGGACTTGATCAGCGCGAATGAGACGGACAACTCGCTGACCGTGCTGACCAACAATGGCAATGGCGGCTTCGGGTTCAAAGCCACCCTGCCGGTGGGCAGCCAACCGCACGGCCTCGTGGCCACGGATGTCAACGGCGACCTCGCGTTGGATCTGGCGTGTGTAAACGCCGGCGCAAACTCGGTGTCCGTGCTGCTGAATCAGGGGAGCGGCGTTTTCGCGAGTCTCGCGACACTGCCGGTGGGCAACCAACCGGTGTTCATTGCGGCGTCCGATGTCAATGGGGATGGCCAGCCGGATTTGATCACCGCGAACAAGGCTGACGATTCGCTGACCGTATTAACGAACAACGGCGGTGGTGGCTTTGGCTTCAATGCCACGCTCCCGGTTGGGCATTTCCCCAATGCGATTTCGGCGGCGGATTTGAACGGCGATGCCCGAGTGGATTTGGTCAGCGTGAATTGGGGCGCGGCCACGATGACGGTGCTTACGAACAACGGTAGCGGCGGCTTTGGCTTCAACGCCACCCTCGGCGTCGGCAATTACCCCTCGACCGTGGCGGCGGCGGATTTCAATGGCGACGGCGCGGCGGACCTGATCTGTGCCAGCACGGAAGCCAACTCGCTGCGGGTGTTCACGAACAACGGCAGTGGGGTCTTTGGCCACGACACAACCGTCGCCTTGGGGCGGATTCCAAATGTGTTCGCCGCGGACCTGAACAGCGATGGCAGAATGGACCTGGCCTGCCCGAGCTTTCGTGATGGCACCGTGACGGTGCTGCTCAACACCACGGCCTTTGCCCCTGCGAATTCTCGACCGACACTGACCATCGAGCGCCAAGCCAACAGCGTGCGCGTGGCGTGGCCGGCGGCGTCACCCGGTTGGTCGTTGCAGCAGAAGCCGGACGTGAACGCCGCGAACTGGCTGCCGAGCGGTCATGAAGGGTTCGGGATTGCCGACGACGGGCTCAACAAGAGCCTGACGTTGCCAGCCTCGCACGCGAGCCGATTCTTCCGGCTCCTGCATCCTTGATTCCGGGTCTGATCCGAATTGAACATGGCAACCAATATGCCTTGCATTCCGAACAGATCATGAAGACCGGACGCCTGGTCCTCCTTGCGATCCCGCTGACGCTGCCGTTCGCGGCCCACGCTCAACCGATCGTTACGTACTTCACCACATCGGTTTACGCCGTCGTGCCGGATCCCGTGCGGTTGTCGTTTGCGCCGGATGGCACGCTGTACGCCGGCCGCGACGCCAGCGGCTCCGGGGACGGTTTATGGCGCGGCGGTAAAGGTGCATCGTATCGCTCCGGGCGGCTCGCCGGTCACAGAATTTGGCAACGCCGACGGCACACTGCTGAACGGCAACTTCGCGACGCTCAAGACCGTTTCGCCTCTGGCTAGCGGGCCGCGGGGCGCTTGGGGAACGGATTTGTATGCGGTGGCAGCAAACGGCGATTTGGTGCGCGTGGACCTGCAGGGCAAATGCCACGAACCGCGTTGGCTCGGGTTTTAGCAACGTGCAGGACCTCCAGTTCGGTCCGGATGGCGCGCTCTATGTGAGCGAGTTTAATTCAGACCTGATCTGGCGCATCACGCCGCCGAACTGCGTGCCACAGCCTGCGGGTCTGGTCAGTTGGTGGTCCGGCAACGGCACCCCCGAGGACGCCACAGGGCTGAACGATGCCGCGGCAATGGGTGGGCTGAAGTACGCAGACGGTATGGTGGCTCAGGCGTTCGATCTCAATGGGAGCAGCGCTTTTGCCCAGGTGGCGACGCCCGCCGGACTGCCGCTGGGCAACGCGCCGCGCACACCGGCGTTGTGGTTCAAGACGCCGCGCAATCTCTCTTCCGATACGGAGTCCGCACTGTTCCAGTACGGCTCGGATGGCAACGGCCAGATGTTCGGATTGATTACATCGGCCAACGCCCCGGGCAGGCTGTACTTCTTTGCCTACAATCGTGACCTCGCCGGGAATACCGCACTGGCGGCCAACACGTGGTATCACGCCGCCGTAACCTATGACGGCACGACGGTGACCCTCTACTTGAACGGGCAACCAGATGGCTTCCGCGCGGTTGACTTGAACACGACACTCAACGCGAACGGGCTGACCATTGGCTACCGGCCCGGCGGCTCAAGATGGCTGGGCCAACTCGACGAGGTCATGCTTTTCGATCGTGCGCTGGCAGCCGATGAAATCGCGGCGATCTACGCCGGCAGCAATGGCGTCTGTCCGCAAACCTCCTGCCCAAGCCTCACGGTCGCGCGGGTGGGGGAGCAACTGCTGTTCAGTTGGCCGTCTCAGGCGGGCATTTGGTACCAACTCCAGTCGGCCACCAACCAGCAACCGGCAGCGTGGCTGCCCGAGGGTTTGCCGTTTCCCGGAACCGGCGGCGTGCTGACAACCGACTTCCCAATCGGCCCCGAGCCGCAAGAATTCTTCCAACTTCAAGCAACCCGCTGACCCCGCCGAAGCCCACGCCCGCCATCAAGGCCACCAACGCCTTCACGGTCACCGTCAACGAAGTCAACACCGCACCCGTTTTGGCGGCTGTTGCGAACCGCACCAACAACCCGGGCCAGACGGTCAGCTTCGGCCCTGCGGGCTAGGCTTGGACGTGAGCAATCCTTGGATTACAAAGGGCTTTCGGATTCTGTTATCGATCACAGTCGGACTTGTGCTTTACCTTGGCCTTCGTTTCCTGGCTCTGTCCATGCAGCCGATGCTGCCGCTAACAAATCCCTATCGCAAATGCAAAGAGCCAACCGTTACCTTGTCCCCGAGCAGGTGTAACGCTGCACGGAAGTTTATGAATTAAAGGGTCGTTTTTCTCAGGATGTTTTGAGATGGAAAGCCGTTCAGATGGAAAGCCGGTTGGTTTCAAATTAACACGATAGAAATGTCCCAGCGCCCCTTGTCAGAAGAAATGGTTTCCGAATGAGGCCAACTGAGGCAATGAAAACGTCATCCAAACAATATACACAACCTCGCTGACCCCGGAACAGTACGTGGCAACACAGGCTCACAAGCAAGTCAAACCTCCGGAATGTTGTCCCAACTGCCGCCGGGTTGGTTCCTTCGGAGCGCATGGTTACTACCAAAGCTACGTAAGCGGGAACACAAAGAAAGAATTGCGGATTGCTGTTCGGCGGTTCAAGTGTCGAAACTGCGCGGTAACAGTCAGTTGTCTGGCCTCCCTTCCAAGGAACAATCTGAGCGAATCCGCTTGTATGCTTTGGAACAACTGCGCCGCATAAAGGACAGACTCGGCCATCAAACATCCTGAACACATCCACACCAACAATCCTCCATAACAACATCCCAAAACCCTGCCTGATTATCATGATCACCTGCACCCGAATCCGACAAATTATTATGAGAATTTCCCCTCAAATTAACGTGCAACGTAACAGGTATGAAATATGCGGGCTAAAGCTACACTCACGCCTTGGCTGTCGCAGAATCCAGCGGGCTTGCACAGCTTGAAATCACGCCTGACGGACCTCTCTTCAGCCGAGGACGGATTCTCACGGACCGAGCGAACTGGGGCCCGAAGCTGCGGTCTTGTTGGCATCGAGATCGTGTGATGCATCCAGCAATTGCAAGCCACTGCTTGTTCTGGCAGCTAGCCAGTCGCCGTCCGGCGAGAACAGAATCTCTCTGACTGGATCAGCGAGCCGGCGAATCGAAAGGAGTTCCTGCTGCGTGCGAACGTTCCAAAAGCGCAACGTGCTGTCGTCGCTGACCGATGCGAGGGTCTCGCCATCGGGCGAGAACGCCAGCCACCTTACGCCCTGGGTGTGCCCTTTGCAGACACCGAGCAGCGCTCCGTTCCTCATGTCATATAAGCGAATTGCGTTTTCGGCCTCTGCGATGGGGTTGGACCCAACTGCGAGAACACCGCCGTCATCTGAAAGTGCGATTGGAGTAGCAAAGCCGAAGTCAGCGGCCAGCGGGAATTCCGCTTTCAACGACCGGGTTGCGGGATTCCATACCTTGATCGAGCCGTCGTGGAGCGTAACGAGGACAGCGCCATTTCGAGAGAAGAGCGCGCCTTTGCCCTGGATTCGCAGTGGGGTTTCTGAAGGGGCCAGAAGATTCCACCAATGCACGGAGTCTCGTTCACCTCCGGCCAGAACTGCTGATCCGTCGGGCGAAATGGCCGCCCAGAATGAGCGCTTTTCGTGGCTTTCGAGGTCGAATGATTCCTTGGTTTTCAAGTCCCAGACACGGAGTCCGCCTTCGGGCAATGGATGAACCAGCACGCGGAAATCATCGCTGACTACGCCCGTCCACCGGCCGAACGGGACCTTGCCCAATGGCAGACTGTCCTCCGGCTCACCTGTTCTGAGGTTCAGCAGCACGAATGTGGACCGGTCATCAACGGCTGCGAGCGTGTGGCCGTCTTTGGAAAACCTGATGGGCGTCCAGTTGCCTTCGTAGAGCCGTTCTCTGGATGTTGTGTTTGTTGACCACAACCTGACCGTTCCGTCTTTGGCGCCGCTGAGCACAGTCCTGCCGTCATAGGAAAAAGCCACAGCCCAGACCTCCGAAGGATTCCCGTGCAGCCTTCCGATGCACCGCCGGGTCTCAAGCTCCCACAATCTGATCGAGTGATCGTGGCTGCCCGAAACCAGCAGTTGGCCGCTGCGAGCAAACGCCACCCCCGAGACCAACCCCGCATGCTCAACCGTATCGCGGCCAACCGGCAAGGTTCCCACTTTCTCACCGGTGGCAGCCGACCATACGTCGAGAACGAAGATGCTGCCGTCCCTCAGGACATTCCGAGCGGCGACCACATAATGTCCGTCCGGAGAAAACGCAAGGAGGTTCATGTGCCGCATTCTTGGGTCGATGAACATTCCGTCCGAATGCTCGAGGATGCACAAGGTTCTCGCCGTTGCCACATCTTTGAGAGCAATACCATTCCGGGTGTCAACTGCGATCACATCGCCGCGGGGGCCGAAAGCAAAAGGCGGCATGCCGTCCGGGATCGCAGTCACGAGGTTTCCATCAGGACCGAAAACGTGGATTCCCTCAGGGGAAGTCGCTGCCAGATGCCGGCCTTCGGGCGAGAAACCCACCGGATCGGCATGTTCGGCAAGGGAATAAACTTCGGCCCAATCAGACGTTCGCCAGACCCGCACGGCGGTCTTGCTCGCTGTCGCAAGCAGGCCCGCCGATGACAGCGCCACGGAGAAACCCGGCTTGACCAGAGTCTTTATCGGCCCGCCGGTTTTCGCATCGTAGATGCAGACCGAGTCTCGCAAGCCAACGACAATGAATTCGGAGGAGGCCGCCAGAGATTGGACGCTCGAGGACTCGCGCGCTACAACCTGATGGTCATTCCCCTTGGCGGCGTGCCACAAGTACCGCCACTCGAGACGCTGCGAACCGGTGTTGCGGTGCCTGGCAAGGAGCTCGGTTGCTCGGGCAATGTTCCCGGCCAGGATCGAGTGGTGCGCCAGGTTGATGTCGGCGATGTACTCGTTAAGCTCGGCTTTCCGTTGGCTCTCGAGAGCGCGTTCTCGTTCAAGTTCGGCGTTGTGACGAAGTATTTCCTCGTTTTTCCGGCGCTCTTCTGCAATGCGCTCTGCTCTGGTGGCGCGCAATGCCTGCCAGACGCTGACCGTCGTACCAAGAACGACAGCGACCAGGATTGCAGTGCCCGCGGCAAAAGCGACGCGATGCCGGCGCAAAGCTTTCTGCATGCGATACAGCGTGCTCTGAGGCCGAGCCATGACCGGCTCGTGATCGAGATAACGCTGGATGTCAGCCGCAAGTTCCTGCGCAGTTGCGTAGCGGCGCGTGCGGTCCTTCTCCAGACATTTCATTACTATCCAGTCCAAATCCCGGTCCACGGTCGCGATCGGCCAATCGGCCCGTGCACTGACAATCGCGCGGCGCAAGCGCGTCGAAGGTTTCGGTGGCTCGACTTCCTTGATCACCCGTCGCATCCCATCAAGCCCGGATTCAGCCAGCTCCTTCGCGTCAAACGGGGTCACGCCTGTGAGCAACTCATAGAGCAGGACCCCAAGGGAATAGATGTCACTCCGCGTGTCCACGTCCGCGCCGGTCATCTCTGCCTGTTCGGGACTGGTGTAGGCTGGTGTGCCAATGAACGCGTGAAAGTTTGTAAGAACGGTTTTTTCCGTTAGCGGTTCTTCGATTGCTTTGGCGACTCCAAAATCAATGACTTTTGGCAACGGTTTACCATCCAGAACCGTAACCAAAACGTTGGACGGCTTTAAGTCGCGGTGAATAACCCCTTTTTGGTGAGCATGCTGGATGGCGTGGCAGAGCTGGATGAACAAAGCAAGGCGGTCTTCGAGCGAAAGTTTGTTCGCCCGGCAATAGTCTGTGATCGGAACGCCGCGAACCAGCTCCATCACAAAATAGGGACGGCCGGTTGACGTCGCCCCACCGTCCAGCACGCGGGCAATGCTCGGATGATCCATGAGCGCCAGCGCCTGCCGTTCCGCTTCGAACCGGGCCACGACGCTCTTGGTGTCCATGCCCAGCTTGATCACCTTGACCGCGACCTCTCGCCGAACGGGCTCGTGTTGCTCGGCACGATAAACCATTCCAAAGCCACCCTCACCGATCTTCTCGAGAAGCTTGTAACGCCCGACAAAACCCCCTATCTGCTCCTCACGAAATGCCAGTCGGCCCGCGACTTCCATGGATTGCCGAAGACTCTCGACAGGACCGTGTTCGAGAACGGCTTGCGCTTCATCGATCTCGAGCAGGTCCAAAACGGATTTCCTCAGCTCAGGGTCACCGGCCGTCGCGCGCTCGACAAAGACCACCCGCTCCTCCTTTGAAGAGTACTCGAGGGCCTCGAGGAAAATCTCGCGTTCCCGGTTTATATGATTGTCTCTTGGCATCCGGCCAACATGACATGCGGACGATCGCCCAAAAATCCGCCAGTTTGTTGCTGTCAGTCGCGCCCCGAAAGCTGTCTTTCAATCTGTCTTCTCAGCCATGCGCGCGCGTATGTCCACGCGCGTTCGGCACTCCTCAACGACATGCCCATCGCTGTGGCAGCTTCTTCCATGGTCATTCCGACGAAATACCGCAGTTTTACCAGATTGGCTCCGACGGGGTCTTCCTCGGCCAGCAATTCGAGTGCTTCGTCAACCGCCAACAGTTCATCAGGAAGGACGCCCTGGACAAGATGATCTTCAGACAACTCCTCGCGTGTTGCACTGCCGCCGCGTCGCAGCGCTCTCTTTCGCCGCGCCGAGTCAACCAGGATGCGCCGCATGGCCTCAGCAGCTGCCGCAAAGAAATGCGCCCGGTTTTCAAAAGAAGCATCACCGCTGCCCACCAGCCTCAGCCATGCTTCGTGGACAAGCGCGGTCGGTTGCAGCGTTTGCCCGGGCGCTTCACCCGACATTTTCTGGGCGGCAATTCGCTTCAGCTCGGCATATACGAGCGAGAGCAACTGTTCGGCGGCTTGCTGGCTGCCGCCCTTCATCTCACTCAGCAGTTGTGTGATTTCAGACATACGCTCACTGGCAGCCCGCAACATGTAGGAAGCATAATGGAAGCCAGGCAAAAACCGAGACCACTGCGACACCTGACGGCTGCCATATTGCATACGTCTCCCGCAAATCTGGCAAGTGCGTTGTTCTGCTCGACCGTCAGGCCAGGCCGCAGTTCGACGGGATTCCCGCCGGGTCGGCCTTCCACCGCGACGGAAACCCGGAGTATTTGGACTTATTCGACAATTTCAGTGAAATTCGCGTGTTCAGTTTGTTTCGTGGTTAGGAATAACAAGGCCGGGGCAAAGCTCCACAATAGGCCCATCCCACCAACGTTTCCGGGTGTTCAGCAAGGGGTCGTCTGGGGACAGACACGTTCTTTGCGCATAACAACAAAGCGGCAGCAAGCTGCAGCACTCCAAACGCTTCACGCCTACCACCGCCCACTGCATCCGCCGCAGCGCGTGAGATACCATCGCGATCAACCGCGAGATCGAACCAGGCCACATGGGGACAGACACGTTGTCGGGTCGGAGCACAGCGAGTCGCCCCTTGGCTCAGGTGCAAAGCGCCGCGCTAGCACAATCAGGACCGGAAAGCTCTTAGTTTTCCGCGTAAACGCGACAGTCTGGCAGCGATGGGTTGCACTGCACCTCGGGCGATGCCGCGCCCACGGCTGCCAGAGTCCCGCCTTTAGGCGGCTTTGAAACAAGCATTCGTCGAGCAGTATCACCTCTGAACGTTGTACGTTGAGCGTTGCACGTTAAACGTTCTCAACAAGACGACCAAGCTGATAAACCCGTGAAAACTTTCAACTTACAACTTTCAACTTACAACGTTCAACCGGGCCGCGGGTTTGCCAACCGAGTGGCGTTGTCCCCCGCGGCCGTTAGAGTCCCGAACATAGATCGTCATACAGCCATTTCGGCACGCCCAGCAAATCTGCTGTAACAAGCACACAGAGCTCGCCTCCTTGGTCTTCCAGCACCAATACCTTGGCCCACAGATCGTCCAACGTCCCCTCAGCAGGTTTCGTCCGAGCAGCAAACCCCGCCATCCAGAAAAGTTTCTCGGGTGTAATCTTGCCCGGGCAGTTCCAAAACGCCAAACGCCTTCCCCGCCGGACACGGCAGTTGCACCTGCCAGAATCAGCCAGAGCCATATGGCCGCCGATTGCCGCATAGCAAAAACGAGTACCGCGCCCGTCCCTGAAAAAATTACCTTGGCCATAATCGAACATTATCCAACTCGATCAACTCAACGGCATCACCCCGTCCCGCAACAATCGCCTGTTTCCACTGGCCGTAAATTAGATAAGCCCCGATAAACCGCCAACGTTTTCCTCCCTCGACATACCCTTCGCCGTCATCGACACCAAACTTGTGCAATGGATCCGCCGGGTCCGGGTGCTCCAAGTTGAACAGCAAGGATCTGTCCGCACGCTTTGGATCAAAAACATTCTGCTCGTTCAGTCCAGACCGATAGAACTTCAGAAAATCGTTCTTCGGAAACAGTTCCCTGCAATGTGGACATCGCATCTTCCACGGCTGACCAAGCGCATCTGCAATCCACTCGTACATCGGAACCGGCCTCTTGCAGGCCGGACAATAACCGTCCGACCACACCTGCCATGCGCGGCGAATTGTGTTACCAAACATGAGGTCCCACTATTCATCGTCGGATAATTCCACCCACGGCCTTGCAGCCGTCTCGAGTGACGCGGAAATGTTCGATGCCCATGCGTACTGCGACGCGTTCGTCCGCGCACACGCCACCAGTTCAGACGGGAAAAATGCGCTCGCCCATGCCTTCCCCACCACGAACAAGACAAGAGCTAACAACCCAACGCAGGCGGTCACCACACCAAACCGCTCCCGCGTCACCACCCTGACTGGTCTTCGCAACTTGCGCACAATGTGCCTGTCCCTGTTAAGCTCGATTCCTCCGGATTCCTTCGCCTCACCAGAATCCGTCGTTCTACCCGGTGGCACCGGGGGCCACGGCTCTTCTACGAGATTCTGCCTGACTCGAATCCTTCTTCCGCTACCCGGCCACTTTGATCTCAACAATGTCGTGCGGTCCCGCCTCGCGTTGCCCAGCCGAACTCACTCGGATGAACCGCGCTTTCGCCCTCAGTTCTTTAAGGTTGACAGCGCCAAGGTAACCCATCCCGGATTGAATCCCCCCCACGAGTTGCATCAGGACCGAATCAAGCGGACCTGACGCTTCCTTGAGCGCTTCAACGCCCTCGGCTGCGATCTTTCGGGCAGGCGACGACTGATGCCCGTACCGGGCAGCAGAGCCCGCTTTCATTGCTGCAAGGCTGCCCATCCCCCTGTACTCCTTGTACCGTTTTCCCTCGATGGTCACGATGTTGCCCGGGGCTTCATCGCACCCCGCAAGCAACCCGCCACAAACAACCGCATGCGCAAGCGTCAACGCTTTGACAATGTCGCCCGACTTCGTGATCCCACCGTCTGCAAGGATTGTCACTCGTTTTCGCGCAGCAGCTCGCGACGTAACATAAAGCGCTGTCAACTGCGGCACGCCAACCCCCGCAACAATCCGCGTCGTGCAGATCGACCCCGGTCCCTGCCCCACCTTGATGATGTTCGCGCCGCAATCGGCAAGGTATTCAACCCCGGCAGCCGTGGTAACGTTTCCAGCAATGATCGGAAGAGACGGAAATGCATCACGGATCATTCGCACCGCGTCTCCAACTCCCTTGCTGTGGCCGTGCGCAGTCGATACCGCCACTACATCGACACCGCGCTCAACCAACGCGCCAACTTGCCCAAGTATGCGCTTGCGGTCCAGCTCGCCAAACGCATTGCGAGTCGCTGACACCGCAGCGCCACACAACAATCTCAGACGCGAATCGCGAGCGGCCTTGAACTGCGATTTGCGTTCGAGCGTGATTTTTTCGACGTCACTCAGCGTAAACAAACCGCGCAAATGATCTTCGCTGTCCACAACCAACAGCTTGTGTATCCCCGGATGATCCGTGAAAAACCGGTCAGCGCGGCTTATCGGGTCGTTGCCCAGTTCACGTTCGTGGATTGTCTGAACCTGTGCACGCGGTGTGAGGGCTTCGGCGACTTTGCGTTGCGCATAGCGTTGTTTGACCACGTGCCCCGGCAACAAACCAACAAGGCGGTTCTGGGCATCCACCACCGGAAACGTGCTGAAATTGAACTTGTGGCGCTCAATCATTTTCAGCACATCGCCGATTCGCAAATCCGGCGTGACCTTCACCGGTTCCTGGATCAATCCCAATATGTGATTCTTCACCCTGCTGACCTCAACAAGCTGGTCCTCGTCAGACATGTTATAGTGGATCAGACCCAGTCCGCCGTTCAGCGCCATTGCGGTTGCCATGCGCCATTCTGTGACAGTGTCCATGTCAGCCGAAATGATCGGGACGTTAAGCCGCAGCCCTTCCGCAAGTTCTGTTGCCAAAACAGTCTGACTGGGCAGCACCTCCGAATACCGCGTCGCCAGCGTCACGTCGTCGTACGTCAACGCCAAATGCGGATGCGCAGGGAAAAACTCATCAGCCGGCAAATAAAACCGGCCGTCAAGATCTGTCCATTGAGATTCGCTTGCCATGGCCAACTTTGACAACTCATTACTGCCAAATCAAGATCAACGTGTCGGTCCTGATTCTTCAGCAGCACGATCGAGGTGGCGAACCCACAGTTGTTGGGCTACCATTCCGCCGTAATGCTCGCGAGAATGTTTTGTCAAACAACCATTTCCACCGGCCGCCACCGACCGGAACAAAAGCGGCTCCCGCTGATTGTCGCAGCAGCCGTCGCTGCAGTCGCGTTTGCACTCACCTCGATAACGCAAGCGCAACCCAACACGTCGGTCAACCTTCTACTCAACGCTGCCGCCGCACGCCCGGGCGACACGGTCTTCGCCGGCATTGTGCTCGAAAGCGCGCCCAACTGGCACACATATTGGCGCAACCCGGGTGAATCCGGAGCCGCAACAAAAATCGACTGGGCCCTGCCCTCCTTCATAACCGCAGGCGACATCATGTGGCCGCCGCCAGAAGAACACGTTGCCGGCGGGCTCACGACTTACGTCTATCACGGCAAAACAATGCTGATTGTTCCGCTGACCGTCTCGAGCAACGCCGTTCCCGGCCAGTACGAAGTCACTGCAAAGGTTGACTGGCTTGAATGTTACGAGGAATGCGTCCCGGGCGAAAGCACTGTCAAAGCTCGACTCGAAATTGCCACTGAACAACGCGCCTCTCCCCATGCCGATCAAATCAACGATTGGTTGAAACAAATCCCCCGCAGATATCCCGATCTGCAGGTAATCTCATACTGGAATCAAAACCCGTCAGGCGACATCAACGAGCTCGCCATCGTCGTCGCCGCCAACACCAATATCCAGCCAGCCAATTTCATCGCTTACCCGATCGACGGAGTCGAAGTGTTGCCCGCAGTGCAATTGGAAACCACAGCTCAAGGCGAAACCCGGCTTCTCAAAAAGGTTAAACTGTATGGCGCCGGTTTGCCCCAGAGCATAAGTGGCATTCTGTGGCGCCCAGGGAAAGGCCTTGAAAAGCCCGTCGCAGTCGAGGTCGAGCTCAAACCAGCATCTTCGGCAAAAGCCGCCCAAACCGCGACTCAGACAACCGCCGCGCCAACCACAGCGCACGCTGCGTCCGGTGTTGCCGCATTGATCGCAATGCTCGGATTGGCGTTCTTGGGCGGGTTGATTCTGAACATCATGCCATGCGTGCTCCCTGTGATATCGTTGAAAATACTCGCGTTCGTCCAGCAGAGCAAAGAATCGCCCGGACGTGTTAAAAAGATGGGTTTGCTGTACGGCCTTGGCGTTGTGTTCTCGTTTCTCGTGTTGGCCGGCATTGTTATTGCAGTGCAAAGAGCCGGTGGCGCCGCCAGTTGGGGAATGCAAATGCAAAACCCTTACTTCCGATTCGCTCTGTTGCTCGTCGTCACACTGGTGGCTCTTAACCTGTTCGGGCTTTTCGAGGTCGGCCTGGGCGCCACGGTCCCGGGCGCGGCGTCAAACCTGACCAGAAAAGGAGGCCCATTCGGTGCCTTCTTAAACGGCGTGTTGGCAACCGCTCTTGCAACCCCCTGCACAGCGCCGTTCCTCACTGCAGCCCTCGGATTCGCTTTTGCGCAGTCGTCTGCGAGCGTGATTCTGCTGATCTTTGCCTCGGCGGCGATTGGCCTGGCTGCGCCATATGTTCTTCTTAGCTGGCAGCCAGCGTGGTTGAAGTTCCTTCCAAAACCAGGCCCGTGGATGGAACGGTTCAAGGTCGCAATGGGCTTCCCGATGCTCGCCACAGCAGTTTGGCTTTTTGACCTGACCGCCCCGTCTTTCGGCGACGGCGGGATACTCTGGCTGGGCTTGCTGCTTGTGCTGGTGGGAGTTGCCGCATGGGTTTGGGGCGAGTTTGTCCAACGCAGCATCGGCCAACGCAAAATCGCCCCGCGCGTGGCAATTGTCTTTTGCTTGGCCGGTTGCGCAGCAATTCTTGAAGGGCCTCTGGATTGGCGGCATCTGAACAAACACCCAGCGACCGGAACCGCCCGCCAAAACACACGCGGCGGAATTGACTGGCAGCCATGGTCGAGGGAAGCAGTCGAAAAAGCACGCGCAGAAGGCCGCCCTGTGCTGGTGGATTTCACCGCTCGCTGGTGTCTAACCTGCAAGTCAAACGAGAGATTCGCAATTGAAACCTCGGAGGTCCGCGAAAAGCTGCGGCTCATCAACGCCGTCGCTTTCAAAGCAGATAACACAGACCCAAATCCCGAGATCACCGCCGAACTCAAAAAGCACGGGCGCGCCGGTGTCCCGCTCGTTGTCGTGTACCCGCGGCGGGCTGATCAACCGCCAATCGTGCTGCCGACCGTTCTAACGCCCGGTCTTGTGCTTGATGCCTTGGAAACTGCCGGAAAATGACCTCCACAATTTGAATACCGCACCTCATGCGCTAATCTAATCATCGATCGGGCTCGCGGCGAAAGACACTGGATCGCCGAACCCGTTTGATAAAAACAGAAACATGAAAACAAGAGTGTTGTCAGCAGTTGCAGGGTTGTGCTGCGCTTTCCTCGCGCTTGGCGATGCCAAAGTAGGTCAACCCGCCCCGGACTTCACCGGCACAGATATCAACGGGAAAACTCACAAGCTCAGCGATTACAAAGGCAAGATCGTGGTGCTAGAAGCTTACAATTCCGATTGCCCGTTCTGCGCCAACCACTACAAGACAGGCGCAATGCAGGGGCTCCAGCAGTCCGCCGTCAGCAAGGGCGTCGTCTGGCTCATCGTTAACTCAGTCAACGCCAAGCATCCGTCATATCGCAAACCCGAAGCCGCACGAAAAGAGTTCGCAGATTTCGGCATCAAAGCAACGGCTTGGATCGACGACAACTCCGGCACAATCGGCAAGCTCTACGGCATGAAAACCACGCCCCACATGTTCGTCATCAACCAACAAGGCGTGCTCGTATATCAGGGCGCAATCGACGACCGCCCCGCAAGTAGTGGAGATCCACGCACTGCGCGAAATTTCGTCAAAGCAGCAATCGAATCCTTGCTCGTTGGAAAGCCAGTGCCGACTCCCGAAACCCAACCGTACGGATGCGGCGTCAAGTACGCCGAGTAACCTGCGAATTGATGCTGCGCAGAATCCTAGTTGCAAATCATTGATAATTAAAGACATGCGTCAACACACTTTTATGCGCACCCGCCACAGCATGTCTTGCCGCGCCATCAATCGCCCCGCGCAACCCGAATTCTTCCGAGACATATTCACAAAAACGAGAAGTTGGCACGAAAATCGCTACTTCTAGGTGGTGCAGTCGGGTGACCGGCTGCCTGGTTGGTTAGGTTACTTGGGTTGGTACCCGCCGGTAGAACTTGGAAGTCCTGCCGGCGGGTTGTTTTTTCTACAGTTGCAAACTTTCAGGGGCGCACTCGAATCTACCGCCCGCCTATTTTCCACCCTGGTGTAGCCGGAACCAAAGTCGCATAACGGACAGCGCCCCGGCTCTTGCACCACCCGAACCTTCAACTACGCCGAGTTGGGAAACATGCCCTGCGACTCCGTCGCAAGGAACAGCGCCCTGATCCCAATGGTTTCTCACGCGCTGCCGCGGGTGCCGTGGGCGTTGATCAGCGCGAAGCGTTTGGATGCAG
The DNA here is from genome assembly GCA_012517065.1 of Verrucomicrobiota bacterium. Lineage (GTDB taxonomy): Bacteria > Verrucomicrobiota > Verrucomicrobiia > Limisphaerales > J093 > JAAYVR01. The sequence continues at coordinate 24,352 of JAAYVR010000103.1, forward strand.
TGGGCGATGGTAGGCGCGAAGCGTTTGGAGTGCGGCAGCTTGCTGCCGCTTTATTGTTCACGACCGTTGGTGCTCCTGGACCAGTAATTCCACGGCCGAAGGCCCGGCCCCATACCTGCCTGGGCCAGCGGCATAGGTGAAAGCCGCTCATTTCACAGCCGCCTAAAGGCGGGACTCTGACTGCGGTGGGTGCGGCGAAGAATCGCCGCGCTCCTGTCGGCGCGTTAGAAGAAACACCGGCGGTCGGGAGCGCGGCCGTCCTCGGCCGCAACAATCCGACGGCCGGAACTTGAACGGCTGGGAATCCACAAACAACGTGTCTGTCCCCATATCCCGTTTCGGATGCGCGGCCGTCCTCGGCTGCATCAATCCGACGCCCCCGATCCAACACCGGTTTCGATCATCCTGATCCCGCGCCCGTACGTTGACGAGCTGGGGATTGGCAAACCATGTGCCTGTCCCCATTTGATTTCTTGGCAATAATCCGGCGAACGGGCTCGATTGGAGCCGAGGAGTGGAGAAGCGGCAGACACGGCTGCGGGACAGTCGTGAGGGATCACGATTGACACACAGAGCTCGGAAATCGTGTACACGTAACAACGGCGGATAAATGGGCGGCACCAAGCAGTAACCAGAAGAACCGTGTGCGCCTGGCTGCCGGCAGGCAGGGTAAGACCGCTCGCACGGGTCTGAGGCGGGAGCTTCGCTGACTCAGTCGAGAAATGCAGGGCTGGGATTGAAATCGGGGTTGGTATCGAGCCGGTTTCAGAATTGCGTGATTTGCCATTTGATCTAGTCTTGGGCCATGCTGTCGAAGGTATTGTCGTTTTGGGCGTTATGCATTTTGGGCGCTTGTTTGGCGAATGCCGCTGACATTGTGCAAGCGCCGCAAAAGTTCAAGCAGGAGATCGCAAAGTCCTACACAACGGCGCATGGTTTGCCGCAGAAACCTGTCCAGTTCGTGCATGTCGGGCCCGGTGGACGTGTCTTCGCGTTTTGCGATGGCAGGTGGCTGGTAATGGATGGCGAGACATGGCATGAGGTCAAGGAACTAACGCCAGCTTCTGAATCAGAGTTTGTTTTCCCCGGCACCAACGGAGCACCTGTGAAAGTGCCACTTGCATGGCGCAGCGTCAGACAGTTGGTGTGCAAGTGGAACGCTGCATGGGTCGGAACAGAGACAAACCTTGTGCGGGTGGACGGCAGACAAATTCACAGCGTTCCACTGCCAAGAAACTTTTTCTTGCGCGGGCTTGCCGTGGGAGACGATGGCCGGCTTATTGCCGGCGGCACAAGCGGCCTGTACGAGTTTGTAAATGACGCGTGGTTCAGGGTTGCCGTGCCTGACAAACAGGGCAGAAGATGGGCCGCACGGGATGTGGCGTGCGTAGCACTGGACTCCGCGCAGCGCATATGGTTTGGAATAGGAGCGGGCGTTGCATGCAAAGAGACTGCCGACTGGCGCTTCTACGAGGGCAAAGACGGCCTTCCATGGAGCGAATTCACCTGCGTGCGGGTTGGGGCTGGCGGCGAGGTTTGGTTCGGAACAACCCTCGGCGCGATAATGTTCGACGGAAATGACTTCCATTACCGTCAGGGCCCGCGTTGGCTTCCAGACGACAACGTCAACGACATCGCCGTGAGCAGTGACGGCACGGTTTGGTTTGCCACTTCAGGTGGGGTTGGCTGCAACCGGCGAGTCGATTTCACCCTGGCGAAGAAAGCCGCCTTTTACGAAGACGAAATAGAACGCTACATCAAACGAACGCCTTTCGGCTATGTGGCTGAGGCAGCTCTGAGAGTTCCAGGCGACAGGTCCACGGCCGACCCACAAGACAGCGATAACGACGGGCTGTGGACCGCAATGTACGGGGCGGGAGAGTGTTTCGCTTACGCAGCCACGGGCGACCAAAAGGCCAAGGAACGCGCGCGAAAAGCGTTTGAAGCGCTTCGTTTTCTCCAAAAGGTCACTCAGGGCGGCACGCATTCTCCGCCAAAGGGTTTCGTCGCCCGCACAATCCGGTCTGCGGAACTGCCAAACCCCAACACGGGACGGCTCGAGGCTGATCGAGAACAGCAAAAGCATGATTCATTGTGGAAAGTGTACGAACCGCGTTGGCCCCTGAGCGAAGACCGGCAATGGTATTGGAAAAGTGACACAAGCAGTGACGAGCTTGACGGCCATTATTTCTTTTACCCGCTCTATTATGATTTCTGTGCCGACACTGAATTGGAGAAAGAACGCGTGCGTGAAGTGGTTCGTGACCTGACGGATCATCTGCTTGAACATGGGCTGGTGCTTGTGGACCATGATGGACGTCCGACTCGCTGGGCAATCTATGCACCTGAATACTTGAACCGCGATCCGCGATGGTATCCCGAACGTGGCCTCAACTCGCTCAGTATTTTGAGCTATCTGACAGTCGCGGCACACGTCACAGGCGACTCGAAGTACACCGATGCCGCAAAGAAACTGATCGATGAGCACGGGTACCACCAAAACGCAATGTACCCCAAAGTGCAGTTTGGTCCGGGCTCGGGCAATCAGTCGGACGACGAAATGGCTTTCATGTGTTACTACAACCTGCTGCGGTACGCGAAGGACGAAAACCTGAAAGCGCAAATCAGGTTTTCCTTGTTCAGTTATTGGGCAAACGAAGCGCCGGAAATGAATCCGCTGTTCAATTTCATCTGCGCCGCGCATTGTGCGGGACAGTCCCATGCAAACCCGTTTGGCCGATTCCCGCTAACACCATGGGAAGGCTGGCTTGACGATGCGATGCGCACTTTGCGCGGATTCCCATTGGACAGGATCAACTGGCCGCACCAGAACAGTCATAGGCTCGACATCGTGCGCCTGCGCCCGCCCCAGTCGATTGATCCGTATGACATCGACCGGCGTCTGCGGGGGTACCGCACAAACGGCAAGGTGTTGCCAGTCGAAAATCGCCACTTCAATCACTGGAACACGGACCCGTGGACGCTTGATTACCGCGGGAACGGCAACGAACTCGCCTCGGGCACAGTCTTCCTGCTGCCCTACTACATGGGACTTTACCACGGTTTTATTGAGAAACCGTGATGCTTGCGGGCGTGAGGACGCGCGCAATTTGGAACGCACCGTCGTATGTCCGACGGAGCCAAATGAGTCATAATACCTCCGGGCGCATTATCTGCTGGTGCCGGGGGCTGTTGGGGCGGGCGATGCCGGACTGGAAGGGGGCGCGTTGGTCAGGGGCGCTGGGATCGCATCACCGAGCTGGCTGCGCAATATGGCAGCGGCTTCGGGTCGCAAGCCTGTCTGTGGATCAAGGAGCCGTCGAAGAACGTCATCACGCATTTCAGAAAGCGGCCTGAGTCCGACTCGCTTTTCCGACGGGCCGCCGACGATCTTGCTTTGGTATCGAGACCAGATTGTGCGAGCGAGGGCCTGGTACCCGTTGTAAGTGTCGATTTCGCCGTCGATGAGGTTCAGGTACGACTGTTCAAGCGCACCATAAATGTTTGAGATAGTCCGGTTCATGTCGGTTTCGCCGAGGTCTTCGCCGAACCTGCTCAGTACGTACTCGTCCAGTGTCATGTTTTCCGGGTAATCTTTCGGATACTTTTCTTTGACGATCTTGAACCAGCGCTCGGCTTCACGGGGTCGGCTGTGGACGTAAAGGTAGTTAACGGCGTTCAGCAAAAAATTCTTATGGGCACGGGCAATGTGATCGCGCATCTCCTGGTCCTCGGCCATTGCCTCCTCGTAAGCGGCGTTTGTTTTTTCGACCAGATCGATGTTTTCGCCGAAGCGAAATCCCTCGCCACCCTTGTTCTCGATGAGCCGACCGCGTTTGAAGGCAAGGTCCATTGACTGATAAATGACGCGGCGGAGCTGGATTAGTTCTTCCTTTTTTCTTGCGTTACGTTTGCCGACAACAGCCCAGTATATGGCGTGCGCTTCGGGCAGCCGCCATTCGAGCGGCCCGTACTGCTGGTCAACTTCCTTCATAATGGCCGGGTCCATTTTGAATTCCTCGCGCAAACGCCGGGCACGCACAGCCGTCTCGGGTGTCTTTGGATCGATTAACTCGTCGAAATTGGGGTGGCCGCTGCCGAGCACTTCCTGCATCCAACCCGCCCAAATGCTCTTGTAGTAGAGATGCATGTCGTCAAGGTTATGCCCCATCTTGTTTTGGAAATGCCACGCCAGCTCGCGGTAGATGGGAACCTCGCGTGGGTTGTATTTGAGGGCTTCGTCACGGAGCAATTGGATGCCGCGGTACACCCATCGCCAGCGGTCCGACGGATCGCTGAATTTGATCGAGATGTTGTACGACATGTCCCACGCCTGGACTATCCAGACGGTGGTGTTGTGCGGCGTGAGTTTGGTGATCCAGTCCGCAAGCTGCACTTTCTCGAAGTACTTGTCTTCGTCCTGGAGTTCCATGGCGCGGACCCACAGCGCATTGGCGATCAACCCCCTGAAACCGCCGAGGACAACCGTCGTGAACGCCACCAATGGCGGCGCGTTCTTTGGCACTTCGAGCCGCGTTAACCCGAGAGCTTCGCGCCGTTTGTTGAGCGAGTTCTCTGAATAGAAAGCCGACGTCAATAGCAAGCCCGCAAGGGCGACCAGCCCAACCTTCTTCAACTTTGACCCCGAGCCTGTCATGGCGTCATCCACGTTGACCTGCGGTGGCCAGCTCGCGTTTCGTGAAAATGCTCATTCCGATCGCGGCAAACAAACCGCCCATCACAACAACAATCTGCAAAATGGCACGCAGCAATTGCCACCATGATATGCTGCGACCGGTGCTGAGCGAATCGATGGGTGAAAAACCTCGAACCATGTTCACCACCCCCAGCAGACCCTTGAATACAAGAACGGTCGCAGTGTCGAAAACCGTCGGTTCATCTGCCATGCCAGTGTCCGGGTTAACGCTCAGTATTGTTCCCTGTTCGATGATTGTCTTCATCGTGCCCGTCGAAAACGCCACAACAAGCAGTCCCAAAGAGACAAATGCGGCCACGGGAAAGGACAGAAAACTGGATGCGGCCAAGCCCAAAGCTGCCAGCAATGCCATCCAACAGAAAACTATTGCCACGCCACGGAAGTAGTTGAGTGCGAACCCGCCCTCACGGTACAGGACTTCAAAACCGTCTTCGAGCGGGAACAACACCGCGGTGTCGTTTGGGTTCGTGAACTCGACGGTCAGGATGCCCTGGTCGTCGAACAGATTCGCCGGGATTGAAAACTCATGAAACGTTTCCGGTGCCTGGCTGAGCACAGCCCTTGCGCGTCGCGGTGACTCTGGCGGGCCTGCCTCCCAGATGGCGGTAAGCGTCCCACTCGCCGGTTTTTCGGCGGCGAAAAACTTGATTCGCAGAAACATGGGCTTGTCGCGCAACAATTGTTTGGCCAAACCGACATTCACCTGCCATCTCCGGGTCATGCCTGGCGGGACAACCTGCAGTCTGGCTTTGAGCTGTTCGCGCAACAGTTTCCGCAGCTCGGCGGGCGGCATTCTGGCGAGGGCTTCGTTCGACTTTACTCGCTCGGCCATCAGCCGTTCAACCGTCGGCTCGAGATATGGCATCGGCTCACGCAAAGAACCGCGAGCAACAAAAATCTCCTGATTCAGCACTTCTCTTTGTTCGGGCGGGAGCTTCTTGGCGCGCCATTGGAGCTGGACATAAACCGCGCCGGTCGAGACTGCCAGCATGAGCGCGTTCAAGAAAAGAATTCCCAGCCACTTGCCAAGCCAGATTTGCCATCGAGCAACGGGCTTGACTGCCACGACCTGGATTTGGCATTCCTCGATTTCCCGCGCCAGTGTGCCGCACGCCAGCCAGAGAGTTGTCAGCCCAAGCACCGCAGTGATAAGCCCGAGGTTGTATGTCAAAACAATTTGCGTCAGCCCCCGCGCCGTACCGTCGTCCTTGATAACTGCCGGCAACAGCAGCACCGCCCCAAGCAAAAGAGTGAGAAGGACGGGCACAAGCCGGAACCGAAAGGCGGCCTTGAACGTCAAACGTGCTATGGCGAGCAAAGCTTGCATGTCAAACCGTGGTTTCCGCTCTTTGGAATCTGTCCAGTCTCATGACTTGTCGCCGAGCAGATCGGAGAGTTTTTTGTCCGCCTGCTCCAACACGTCTTCGGGCGGAGGCGTTGCGACCCGCGGCGAAGGCGCCGGTTCCTTTTTGGCCTCAGCAAGCGCTTCGAGCTTGGCGGAATCGATTTTCTCCGTCGGCGCCACCACAGCAACCTGCGGCTCGGGTTTCTTCTCGGGCAGGGTCAACCGCGCGAGCACACGCTCAGCAGCGCTCGGGCCTTCGGCTTCACCTCGCAAGTATTCAGCCACACGATGACCGGAAGTTGCGCCTGAGGTTGTCTCGCTTCGTTTTGCGCGTTCGACCACGCTGAGGAAGTAGCTTTCGAGGTTCTGCGTTGGCGTATCCACCTCGAGCTTCCCGTCGCCCACTTCCTCCCGTATGATGTCCAGAACGCGTTTCATTGTCTCCCGTGAGAGTATTGGCGTGGTGATTCGAATTGCATCGGGCGTTGCAAGCAGTTCTTTCAATGTTCCGATGGCCTGGATGCGGCCGCCGTAGTAAATAACGACTCGATCACACACGTCTTCGACATCGGCGAGGAGATGGCTGCTGAGAATGACGGTCTTGCCACGGCGCGCGAGTGCCAAAATCAGGTCTTTGACCTCCCGGCAACCGATCGGGTCAAGCCCCGAGGTTGGCTCGTCCAACAAAACAAGGTCCGGATCGTTGATCAACGCCTGTGCCAGGCCAATCCTGCGCTGCATGCCCTTTGAAAATTCGCCTACGGTGCGTCGGCGGACCTCGGCAAGGCCTACCATCTCGAGCAGTTGCTCGATTCTCTTACGCCGCTCCTTGTTTGGCAGATGAAACAAGTTGCCAAAAAAGTCGAGTGTCTCGGCCGAATCCAGATAACGGTACAAGTAAGATTCCTCGGGAAGATACCCAATGCGCTGTTTTGTTGCCACGTGCCTGGGCGAATGCCCGAATACTTCAATGATCCCTTTGGTCGGATAGAGGAGCCCGAGGATCATCTTCACGGTTGTGGATTTGCCCGAACCGTTTGGCCCAAGCAGCCCAAACACCTCGCCGCGGCGAACGTCAAAGCTCACGTTGTCCACAGCCCGCGCTTTCGGGCGCCCCCAGAAATCCTTGAAAATCTTGGTAAGCCCGCGCACGGACACGACGATGTCGTCACTGACATGCCGCTCTTGCGCGCTGCTTGTCGTGCTCGACGTCACATTCTTTGTTTCAATTGCAACCATGACCGTAACTTGCGCCAAAGACAGGCACTGCCGAATCTGCCGTTAATCAGCAGTGCGGTTCCAAGATACTTTGCTGCTGTTATCAAGGCAAACGGCTATTTACCCCCTACGCCCCTGAACGCTCGACTTGCCAAGGCTTTCAGGGTCGCCAAAGACGAGGGCCGCAGACATTTCTACGTTAGCAAGCACATCCTGCTTCGACAACTGCGCGTTTTGCAGCACACTTCATCAAACGCCCAGACGCATGGGTTTCCCCCTCCCATTGCCTTAACGTCGCCATATGACAGTCACCGCGGTCCCCCGCGAGAAGCAAACAAGATGCAACACCACTGCAGTCGTCGCGATTTCACTTCTTGCAGAAGCGCAAGCTGCCCGACTTCAAATGCTTTGTGCTTCTCCAGCGACAACTCGATCGAGAGGGAATTGGTTTGCACTGGATCGGCAGAACACCGAGGATAGTACTGTGAAGGACGACACGGAGATGGACAAGGCACCGGCAGGCCGATCACGAACCGGGCGGTGTTTCTTTGGCCACAAGTGGGAGGGTTGTTGTTGCACGCGCTGTGACACGGTACGCGATCGCGATCACGACTGGGACCATTGCCGGTGCAAGCGTTGCGGCATGCTGCGCCAGTCTGACCATGATTGGGTCGGTTGTGTATGCCGGGTGTGCGGGAAAACCAACCATGCCTGGGTCGAGGGCGTCTGCCGAGCCTGTGGCGCGACCTGCACGCATGCTGAACTGTCGGAACTCGGTGACGAAGCTGTCAATGGCCCCACAACACGCGTCCGTCGGTTCCGAATTTGCCCGACGTGTGGCGCCAGAGTAGCGCTCGAATGAGAATTCTGAGTGTGTGAGTCAGGTTTTCATCGCACAACTTTGACGGCATTGGCGAACAAGTCGATTGCGGTGCAGAGCTCCCGTGGTTTACGGATTAACGGCTGGACCTGGCAAACCTAAGATGCGCCAGCCGATTTCCAAGCGCGATTCGCCCCTTGACTGATCCTGCTGTTTGCGCTACGGTGTCGGCGGTTTTTATGAATTTGGTTGCACGGCAAGTATCGGTGCTGCTGGTCGCTGTCGTCGTTCGCGGCGGCGCCGCGGGGACTTGTCGTGCCTGAAAGCACTCTAAAACAGGAACCCACGGCTGCCGAGACGGTCGTGGGTTTTTTTGTTAACCCCGTCGAAGCAGCCCCGAAAACACAGCGAGAACAGACAAATGCAAAAGACGAAGTCAGCGCGGATTCAACAGAAACAATCGGAACCTGCGCCAGCCACAGCGCCTGCCAAGGCCACCGGCGCAACGATGCTCGGCAGCCAAATCCTGGTTGCCGCCCTTGAACGGGAAGGTGTGGATGTCATTTTCGCATACCCCGGCGGTGCCAGCATGGAAGTCCACCAAGCGCTTGTTAAATCAAACAAAATCCGTGTTTACCTGCCCCGGCATGAACAGGGCGGCGTCTTCGCGGCTGAAGGATATGCACGTGCTTCCGGAAAAGTTGGGGTTTGCATGGCCACCAGCGGGCCGGGGGCCACAAACCTCGTCACCGGCATAGCCAACGCTTACATGGACTCGGTGCCGCTTGTGGCTATTACAGGTCAAGTGGTCCAAACGATGATCGGCAAGAACGCGTTCCAGGAAACCGACATATTCGGAGTCACACTGCCGATCGTGAAACATAGTTATCTCGTGACCGACGTGAACAGCCTGGCGCGGATCGTCAAGGAAGCATTCTACATTGCAAGAACCGGCCGGCCCGGACCGGTGGTCATTGATTTGCCAAAGAACATCCAGCAACAGCGTACCGTTCCAGTGTTTCCAGAAACCGTCTCTTTGCGCGGTTACAACCCTGACTTGCGCGCCAGTGACGCGGAATTGGAGGAAGTGATCAAGCTGATCGAGAAAGCTGAACGACCGGTTCTGTATGTGGGCGGCGGGATCATCAGCAGCGGCGCGGCGGACCAGTTGCGGCGTTTCGTCGAGCTCACCCGCATACCTGTAACGACCACTCTGATGGGCATCGGCGCATTTCCTGAAACCGACCCTCTATCGCTAAAGTGGCTCGGTATGCACGGCACCGCCTATGCCAATTGGGCTGTGGCTGAAGCCGACCTGTTGTTGGCCTTCGGCGTGCGGTTTGACGACCGGGTGACCGGCAAGGTGGACAAGTTCTGCGAGCACGGAACCATTGTGCACATCGACATCGACGCTTCCGAGCTGAACAAGAATCGCAAGGTTCACCTCCCGATCATCGGCGACATCCGGGACGCTATTGAAAGGCTGAACAGCATGTTGGAGGACCGCCCGCCGGTTAAGTCTTTCTCTGCATGGCACAGCAGAATCGCCGAGTTGAAAGCCAAGGGGCCGCTCAAGTACCGCGTCACCGAAGAGGTCCTTAAATCGCAACATGTTCGCGACTTCATGAACGGCGATGCCACCCAGGTAATCCTGCCCCAAGAAGCCGTCGCCACTCTTTACGAACTGACCGCCGGTGAGGCTGTGATTGCAACGGGCGTCGGACAGCACCAGATGTGGGCCGCACAATTCTACAATTACAAATATCCGCGCCAGTTCGTCACCAGCGGCGGCCTTGGATCAATGGGCTTCGGATACCCCGCAGCAATTGGCGCAAAAGTCGCCCGCCCAGACATGCAGGTGATCGACATCGACGGCGACGGTTCGTTCCTGATGAACATTCAGGAGCTTGCAATGGCCCACATCGAGGGTGTGCCTGTCAAAGCCATGATCTTGAACAACCAACACCTGGGCATGGTCGTCCAATGGGAAGACCGGTTCTACGGCGGCACGCGCGGCAACACATACATCGGAGATCCCTCCAACCGAAAACAAATCTATCCCGATTTCGTGCAAATCGCCAAGGCGTTCAATGTCAAATGCGAACGCGTCATATACAAGAAAGATCTCCGGCCCGCGATGCAAAGAATGCTCGAATCAGACGAACCGTACGTGCTGGACGTGATCACACCGCACACCGAACACGTTTTGCCGTTCATCCCTGCAGGCCGCACGGTCAACGAGATGATCTGGGAGTAACCACGGTCTTGTGCGGTTGGCTCGTTTTGCTAGTGTCCTTGTGCACATGAAACACTGCCAGTGGATGTCTCTGGCCCTGCTATGCTCGACGCTGTGTATCGGCGCTGAACGGGTCGTAGATATCTCAGATGCCCAGCCCGGAGCTGTTCCAGATTGTTTCCGCAGCGCACTTGCCGGAACAGGCCAGCCCGGCGAATGGCGCATCGTTCTGGACGACGTCCCAACCGCACTTGAACCGCTCACACCACAGGCTCAAAGCTCAATCAAGGTGCCCGTCATCGCCCAGGTCTCAACCGATCCCACCGACGAGCGCTTTCCTCTGTTGATTCTGGATGACGAGACATACGCCGACTTCACGCTGAGCGTCAAGGTCAAGACCGTGGCCGGGTCCAAGGAGCAAATGGCCGGCATCGCATTTCGATTACAGGATGAAAAAAACTTCTACGTCCTCAGAATAAGCAGCCTCGGTAACACGTTCCGATTTTACAAGGTTTTCGACGGCGCTCGCGATAACCCCATCGGCCCCCAAGTCCAGATTGCTTCCAACGTCTGGCACGAAATCTATATCCAATGCGAAGGAAACCGCATCCGAACCAAACTGAACGGAGAAGAACTTATCCCCGAGTTGACCGATAACTCCTTTTCCCAAGGCAAAATTGCACTTTGGACAAAGTCGGATTCCGTCAGTTACTTTCGCGATCTTCGAATCAGCTTCAAACCGCGCGAGCCTCTCGCGGAAACATTGGTGCGCGAGGCTATGCAGCGGTTCCCCAAACTGCTCGCGGTGAAAATCTTCTCAACCACACCTGCCAAACCCGAGCTGCACGTGATTGCCAGCAGCGATAAAAAGGACATAGGCCGGCCCGCCGGCAAATACGAACGCGAATGTGTCTCGGGCAACACCGCTTTCGCAGGCAAATCAGGCGACCGCGCCGTGGTCACCATGCCGCTTCACGACAGGAACGGTGACCCAATCGCAGCCGTGCGCATCGAAATGAAAAGTTTCCCCGGGCAAACCGACGCAAATGCAGTTGGCCGCGCAACGCCTGTCATCAAGCGCATGCAAGGCCGAGTTCAGTCCCGCGAAGACTTGATCCAATAGACGCCACACCGTCATCGGCAGAAGCGCGGGCATTCTTGCCCGCCCCCAGCCGGTGAATGGTCGGACGCCGCATTTGCGTGATCCAAACGGGTCGTAGGGTCAGTCGTCACGTTGATTGCGGCCGAGGACGGCCGCGCTCCCGACCGTCGGTGCTTCTTCCAAAGCGCCGGCAGGAGCGCGGGCATTCTTGCCCGCCCCCAGCCGGTGAACGTTCGGGCGCAGGATTTGCATGATCGAAACAGGTCGTAGAATCGGCCGTCACGTTGATGCGGCCGAGGACGGCCGCGCTCCCGACCGTCGGTGTTCATTCTAACGCGTCGGCAGGAGCGCGGCGATTCTTCGCCGCACCCAGCCGGTGTATGTTCGGTGGCCCGATTTGCATGATCGAAACGCGTCGCAGTACCGGTCAACGGGCTGATGGGGAATATGGGATACGGGGACAGACACGTTGTTTGGGCATAGAAACAAAGCGGCAGCAAGCTGCCGCACTCCAAACGCTTCGCGCCCACCAACGCCCACTGCATCCGCAGCAGCGCGTGAGAAGCCATTGGCATCAGCACGCTCTTCCTTGCGACGTAGTCGCAGCAGATATTTCCCAGCCCGGCGTAGCTGAAGGTCCGAGGGGGTGCAAGAGCCGGGGGCGTTGCCAGTCAGGCAACTTTGGTTCCGGCTGCGCCGGGCTGGGAAATATGCGGGCTCTGGGAAACCAGCCGCATCCTGTCAAGGTGCGGCCCACAGCTCGCCCGGCGTCTCTTTGAGGGCTCTCGGCGGACCAAGAATTACGGCGGCTATAAGCGCCTGACTGGCACTGCGCGGGTTGCCAAGCATCTCACGAACCTGCTGCACTTCCGGAGACACACCGCCTGTCGGCACGCGCGACCGCTCATATCCACCTACGCCACGCAGCCGCGCGATTTCCTCGAGTCTGGCTGCGGTTTGCGCGGCAAGTTCAGCAGCGCGTTTGTACGCCGCCGCCGAGGCTTCAAGTTTCGCAAGCTCAGTGGTCACACTGGTGCCTGTGTAAGACTCTTCGGCTTTGGAATGCGGCGGCGCGGCAGGAGACACAGGCGTTGGTGCCGCCTGCACCGGACGCGCCGGAGCGCCTTGTTCTGTAGGAGCCCGCTGAACATGTTCTTGTGGCTTCGTCGGCCCGGCTTGAGGGATCAGAGGCGGCGGAACCGGTGTCTGTTGCGAAGGCTCTGCACCTGTCGGCATTTGCTCGGGAACAACTTCAGGTTCGGGTGCGCCGACATCGCCTTCGAGGAACCGCCGCAATTGCTCTTCCCAGTCAAGCTTGGGTGGCGGCGCTGGTTGTGGCGGTTGAACCGTGGGAGGCAGCTGACCTTGCGGCGAACGCCTGGTCACCATCGGAGGACCCTGCAGGTTTCGTCGCCGTTGTTGTTCGAGCTCTTTCTTCTGCTTGAGCCAGTTGGAAAGCGCCGATAACAACACGATGACCAGGAAAACCAGCAGGCCTTCTATCGATGCGATTATCGTCAGCAAGGTCATCCTTATGGCTCCTCTGTGCTGTTACGATCCGGATGTTTTCTGTCCTGCGCCTGGTTGAGGAGCTGAACCGCCGGCGATGCTTTCGCGCATCGTTGTATCCGCCTGAATGTTTCTCAATCTGTAGTAATCCATCACCCCGAGATTCCCGCTGCGAAGAGCGTCTGCAATGGCGAGTGGTATCTGGGCCTCGGCTTCCACAACGCGCGCCCGCATTTCCTGTGTTCGCGCAACCATTTCCTGTTCCAGAGCGACAGCGGCTGCGCGGCGCATTTCGGCCTCGGCTTGTGCGACCAATTTCTTTGCTTCCGCTTGTTCAGCCTGGAGTTTTGCGCCAACGTTTTCGCCGATGTCAACGTCAGCGATGTCAATCGAGAGAATCTCGAAAGCGGTGTTGGCATCAAGAGCCTTGTCAAGGACCGTCTTTGAAATCCTGTCCGGTTGCTCCAGAACATCCTTGTAACTTTCGGAGGACCCTATTGTGGTCACTATTCCCTCGCCCACGCGCGCGATGATTGTCTCTTCGGTTGCACCGCCCACGAACCGGTCCAGGTTCGTGCGCACGGTCACTCTTGCGCGCGCCCTGACAACAATACCGTCCTTGGCAACGCCATCAATCGTCGGTTTTCCTGAAGCCGGGTTTGGACAGTCGATCACCCGCGGGTTAACCGAAGTTTTTACGGCGTCGAGCACGGTTTTGCCAGTGCCTTTGGTGGCCAGATCGATCGCACATGCCCGATCGAAGTTCAAATGAATGCTCGCCTTTTGCGCTGCGATCAAAGCCCGTACGACCATCTGAACGTCGCCACCCGCAAGAAAATGCACGTTAAGCTGGTCAACCGTGATGTCCAACCCCGACTTTCGCGCGTTTATGTAGTTGTCAACCACAAGTCCCACCGGAACGCCGCGAAGCCGCATCGCAGCCAGCTCGATCAATCCAACATATGCGCCTGACACCCACGCGCGTATCCAAATCCCGAAAAAATTGAACAGCAGAATCAGCAGTACAAGCCCAACTACAGCCAATATCACCCAGAACGCTGTCCAAAACATTCCCGGGATTTCTGCCAACATCGAGTTCATAGCATTCATGTTCTTTCACCTCACTTTCAAAAAGCGCCGGTCGCTCCCACATCATACCTTCCGAACCACCACGCGCATGCCTTCCACTGCCACAACCTTGACTGTAGCCCCGCTTTCTATCCATGGCCCCTCCGTCACCACGTCAACACGACGGCCGTTAATAACCGCCGTGCCCGACGGACGCAACGGCGTCAAGGCTTTTCCTGTCTGGTCCAACAATTCAGGCCGCTCCACACCAAGATCGCCAACAGTCTGCCGCGTCACCAACATCTGGCCAACGCGGCTCCGTGGGAAAAAACGAATCCACAATACCGCCATCACCACCAACCCAAGAATCACGCCAAACAACACACGATTCCCCACAGAAGCACCAAACCGCGTGTACGCAAGCACAACGCCCCCAACTATGCACAAAAACCCAACCACCCCGGCGACCATCCCCGGCAACACGGTCTCCAAGAGCAGTAGAATAACCCCTATTACCAGCAAGGCACCGACTGTTTCCACATGCACAGGATGAACGCAAAAGCTCTTGTGCGCAAGCTCAACTCGCCCAACCCACCAGGTCCGCCCAGCGTAAAATCCTGACCGATTGAACCGTGATTGTTCAGCCCCATGTTTGTCCAATCAGTTGTCACGAAAGAATGCGATTCAAACGCAGCGCGGCGCAGCCGCAACCAAACGGTCGCGCCAAGATGAAGGCGTGCGTTGCAGGCTTGGCAATCCGCCATGCCGCGCTGCCCGGGGCGACTTCGTCGCCCCCGGCGACGCTGAGTTGGGAGTTGGGATAAGTGGATAAATCATTTGAAATAAAAGGCTTGAAAGACTAAACAAACTACGATGCTTGCGCCAATTCCTGAAGGTCACAGTAAGGAGCCACCCGTGCCAGTTGCGGTGGACCCGGGCACAAAACTGCGCGTTTTGCAAAACTCGAGGCTTTCTCTCGTATCGAGCTTTTTCGGTCTTTTGCCGGTAGTCGGGCTGCCGTTCGCCATCCATGCATTGATTCTGGCAAGGCGCGCGCGCGTAAATGCCGATTCATGGTCCAACCCCGGGCGCTATCACGTCAAAGCTGCACGTGTCATCAGTTGGTTGGGATTGTTCATCAGCCTGATCTCAATCTGTGTACTTCCGCGAATCGGGAGTTCATTGACCGAAGGTGGTGGCGGCGGCGGAGGAGGGTGAGGCCCGTACTAAATCAGCCACATGGCGTGGCTCCGACAAGCTCCCAAGGAACACGTAAGCAGTGTCATTCCGCAATCAGCGTTGAATTCTACTGGCAGCAAAGGCCAAACACCATGGGCCAAGGATTGTCTAGCCCGCCCATTTCCCAGCCCGGCGTAGCGGGAACCAAAGTCGCCTGACGGGCAACACCCCCGGCTCTTCATCCCCGAACGTTAAGCCGCACCGGCTTGGGAAATATGCCCTGCGATTCCATCGCCGGGAAAACCACTTTGATCAAGCCCACACTCGACGCGGCGCTGCCGGGTAACTCCCAACCAACTGTAACTGTTCCGCCTAAAGGCGGGACTCTAACGGCCGCAGGCGTGGCATCGCCCGATGCGCCGAACAACCCATCGCCGCTAGAGTTCCGCGTTTACGCGGAACACATGCAGTTCACTGAACAGTGCTAATGGTCAGGTTAATGAAACTGTTCCGCCTAAAGGCGGGACTCTAGCGGCCGTGGATGCAGTGGGCGTTGGCAGGCGCGAAGCGTTTGGAGTGCGGCAGCTTGCTGCCGCTTTGTTTCTATGCCCAAACAACGTGCCTGTCCCCATATCGCGTCATCCGCAAAACCCTTTCGCGTGTTCCGCGTTTTTCGTGGTTACAACCAACCAAACCACCGGTCGCACCTTCCCAAATCCGCTCAATTGCATGACACTATTCCACCCAGCCCGCAAGTCTCGCCGCCTTACCAGACCACGACACCGAACGATTCATTCCGATCGGAATTCAGGCCGAGTGGGCTTGGACGGACATTGCATCAACCACGAAATACACCAAACACGCGAAAACGGTGCTGGGATAGTCCTGGCTTTCAGCCCTTGGATTGTGGAAAGTGATGTCGAGATGGCCCTTGTCGTGGGGCTTCGCCCCACGCTGGTATGGACCGCGCCGTTGGCGCTTCGATGACCGACCAAGACAGCCCCGTTGTGCACAGCAGCGCAGTTGATTGTTTCAGCCATGAACGCCCCTGACTGTGTTCCAGACCGTTGGTGTTCGTGGACCAATAACTCGAGGGCCGAAGGCCCGGCGCCATACCAGCCTGGGCCAAGGG
>JAAYVR010000104.1 GCA_012517065.1 Verrucomicrobiota bacterium
GCCGCTTCGCCAGCACTTCCTCACGTGTCAGTTGACTCATTTTGGTGTCCATCGCTCGGTAACACCCTTTTTGAGTCAACGAATGGTTTCCTCAACCCTTTTCACCCCTCCCACGGTAACATTCTTTTTGAGTCAATTCGAGCGGCGGCCGCGAGGTTTTTGGGACTGCTTTGCCATTGCCAATCAGTGCTGTGTATCGTTCAATCCAGCCCAAAAACTCGACCGCATGCATTCACGAATGAAATCTCCGGGAGCGATGATGTGGACAGCAGGTTTTAGCGCAGTTGCAGTGGCATTATTGGCACTTGTCATTTTTGCCGGCTGCGCAAGCGGACGGCAAGACGCCAAGGCGCGATCGGGACGCCGCCTTGAGTATCCCGTAACGCCCAAGACCAACCAGGTCGATGTGTATCACGGAGTGACTGTGCCGGACCCTTACCGCTGGCTCGAGGACGAGAACTCGCCAGCGACAGCGGCGTGGGTCGAGGCACAGAATCGGGTGACATTTGCATACCTCGGGTCGATTCCTGAACGCCCGATCATCCGTGCTCGGTTACAGCGGCTTTGGAATTACGAGAAGTTCACTCCGCCGCGCCGCGAGGGCAACCGGTATTTCTTTTCTTACAACAACGGGTTGCAGAACCAGTACGTGCTGTGTGTGGGAGAGGCAATTGGCCGTCCACACAGGGTGCTCCTCGACCCGAACACTCTGTCGCCTGACGGAACAGTTGCACTGACCGGGTATGCAGTCAGCGATGATGGCCGCCTTTTGGCCTACGGTCTCGCTTCGGCCGGCTCTGATTGGCAGGAATGGCATGTGCGCGATGTCGATTCCGGTCGTGACCTTGACGATCGGGTTCGCTGGGTCAAGTTCTCAGGCGCGTCATGGACCAAAGACGGGCGCGGGTTCTTTTATAGCCGATACGACGAGCCTTCCGAGACAGAGAAGCTCACCAAGGTCAACTATTACCAGAAGCTCTACTACCACCGGGTTGGCACACCTCAGAGTGAAGACAAGCTGATCTATCACCGGCCCGACCAAAAGGAATGGGGATTCCACGGGAGTGTCACGGACGACGGTCGGTACTTGATAATCACCGTCACCCAGGGCACAGACAGAAAAACGCGGGTTTTCTATCTCGACCTGACAACCGAGAACAGCAAGGTCGTCGAGCTGCTCAACGATTTCGACGCGGCATACAACTTCATCGATAACGATGGCCCGGTGTTCTGGTTTCACACCGACCTGGACGCGTCCCGGGGCAGGATCATTGCAATCGACACGCGCCAGCCCGAACGCGCCAACTGGCGCGAGATCATCCCGCAAGCGCCGGAAACAATCGAAAGCGTGAACATCGTCGGTAACAGGTTCATCGTGACCTACCTGAAAGACGCCCACACCCAGGTCAAGCAGTTCCATCTGGACGGTCGTTTCGACCGGGAGATCGAACTGCCAGGCATCGGCACAGCCTCCGGGTTCGGAGGAAAACGGTCGGACACGGAAACATTCTTCGCCTTTTCAAGTTTCACAGTGCCCGGCCGAATCTACCGGTACGACCTCGCAAGCAACACCATCTCGATTTGGCGCGAGGCAAAAGTGGCTTTCAACCCGGACGACTTCGAAACCCGCCAGTTCTTCTGCACAAGCAAGGACGGCACCAAAGTGCCGGTTTTCGTCACGCACCGCAAAGGATTGAAGCTCGACGGACGTCGTCCGACGCTTCTGTATGGTTACGGCGGGTTCAACATCAGCATCACGCCGTCGTTCAGCGTGGCGAATCTGACATGGATGGAGATGGGCGGGGTGTATGCAGTTGCCAATCTCAGAGGCGGCGGTGAATACGGTGAGGACTGGCATCAGGCCGGCACAAAACTGCAAAAACAGAATGTGTTCGACGATTTCATTGCTGCGGCTGAATGGCTGATAAAGAACCGGTACACGCAACCCAAACGCCTCGCAATCATGGGCGGCAGCAACGGCGGACTGCTGGTTGGCGCTTGCATGACACAGCGCCCCGACCTATTCGGCGCGTGCCTGCCCGCAGTCGGCGTCATGGATATGCTCAGGTTTCACAAGTTCACCATCGGCTGGGCGTGGACAAGCGATTATGGGTCGCCTGATAACCCCGAAGAATTTCGCGCGTTGTACGCTTACTCGCCCTACCACAATTTGAAGCCCGGCACGCGATATCCAGCGACGTTGATCACCACCGCGGACCACGACGATCGTGTCGTGCCTGCGCACAGCTTCAAGTTCGCCGCTCGCCTTCAGGAGTGCCACCGCGGCGGCGCGCCCGTCCTGATCCGCATTGAAACAAAGGCAGGTCACGGCGCTGGTAAGCCGACAACAAAACTCATAGATGAAGCGGCAGACAAGTTGTCTTTTCTGGTAAAGACTTTGCGGGTGAAGGTGCCACCGGATTTTGCCAGTTTGAATTCCCCACAGAAGGCATCTGATTAGAGGAACTCTGCACATTTCGACAAGCCATAGCCTGATGGAATGCGCGTGGGGACAGACACGTCGTTGCCTCCGGGCCGCGGGTTTGCCAACCGAATGGCGTTGTCCCCCGCGGCCGCCAGAGTCCCGGCTTTAGGCGGCTTGGAAACAAGCATTCATCGAGCAGTAATACCTCTGAACGTTGCACGTTGAGCGTTGTACGTTGAACCTGAGAAATGCATTGATTTTTTCCCGAACCCGCGCAATCGCCTTGATTTTACAAGCTAAAATCGCATTTTGGGCCTTGGCCAATAACCGTCCATTTTGGACGGTTATTGGCCAAGCACAAAAAAGCACTTTTTGAGTCCTAATAATATGCGCAAAGGCTTGCAGTCGTTGGACTTATCATTTGAAGACCAGACCCTCACACACTTCGGCGGCTTGTTCCTGATTCAGCGTTTTTGTAACAAACTCGGTTTGCGCCGCCGACTCCAACGAATGCTCCGGCCCACTCCCTCATGGGTCGATTTCCATCCAGCAGACCTGATTCTGATCCTTCTGTACGCATTGATCGCCGGTCTGCCGCGCATCGCCAAGATCGACACTCTCCACTACGACGGTTTCTTTCTGTCCCTCCTCGGCCTGAAGCGCTTCCCGGACCAGACATCAGTCCGACGTTTCTTGCACCGGCTCTCAACTGGATTGGTTCGCAGAACTGCCAGAGTGCATGATCAGCTTCGAAGACTAATGTTTGACCTGCCAAGTCCTCGCACAACTTTGACTTTCCACATTGATTCGGTGGTGCTGACTTTGTACGGGAGGCAGCAGGGGGCTCGGATTGGGTACAATCCTCGCAAGAAGGGACGTCCATCGTATCATCCGATCCTTTGCTTTGAAGCACACGGGCAAGAGTTCTGGCACGGATCGTTGCGCCCTGGGGACGCGGCGTCCAACACAGGTGCCAGGGGTTTTGTTCAATGTTGCCTTCGCAAGATTCCATCGACGGTGGCGCGATCGCGCGTGCGTGTTTTTGCCGACTGCGGTTTTTTCTCCGGTAAGCTGGTGAATGATTTGGACCAAGCAGGCTGTGGCTATACGATTGTTTGCCGGAGAGCAAAAGACTATGTGTCGATGGCCAACAGTGCAGGATTCAAGGAGATGAAGTTTGGCTGGGGGGTGTCTGAGTTTTGGCATCAGCCTCAAAAGTGGAGAAAGCCGCATCGGTTCATCGTAGTGAGGCAGCCCTTGCCTGAGGACCCTCAAGAGGCCCAGCAACTGACATTGTTCAAATCCGGGAGGTACAGTTACTCTGCATATGTGACCAATCTTGATTTGGCGGCTGCAAGAGTTTGGAGGGCCTACCATGGACGAGGCAACGTGGAGAGGTCGATTCGTGAGCTGCTGTATCATTTTGCTCTGGGCAAAATTCCTACGCATAAGTGGGTGGCCAATGTAGCGTTCATGCAGTTGCTGGTGTTTGCGTACGACTTGGTGCATTGGTTCAAGAGGCTGTGTTTACCGCAGGAGTACCGTGAGGCGACAGTGGAAACGATACGCGAAGAATTCCTTCTGCTGCCAGCCAGGCTGATCAAGCACGGCAGCCGCAACGTTCTGCAGTTGCCGAAAAATTATAGGCATCGGAAGGCGTTTCTGGAGGCAGCCAAGAAAATCGAGTCGATGCGGTTTCCGGGACCGGATGATGGCGAAAAGTAGGATTTTGTAAGTAAACCGGAGTGAGCAATTGCGATTTTACTGGGGTTTTTGCGAGTTTTTGCCTCTCACCATGCATTTTTCAGGTTGAACGTTCCCAAACGGAAGACCAAACCGACCAAGCTATCGACACTTTCAACGTTCAACGTACAACGTTCAACTCACAACGTTCAACTGGGCCGCGGGTTCGCCACACGAATGCCTTTGTCCGCCCGCGGCTGCCAAAGTCCCGCCTTTAGGCGGCTTTGAAACCAGCATTCATCGGGCAGTAATACCTCTGAACGTTGCACGTTGAGCGTTGTACGTTGAACGTTCTCAAATACTTAATCGTCCGAAGGAGTGCATGACCCGGGCTTTCAGCCCTTATTTATACTGATCTTGGTCCTGTGACCTGGGCCGTTGGCCCAGGCTGGTATGTGGCCGGGCCTTCGGCCCTCGAGTTATTGGTCCAGGAACACCGACGGTCTCGAGCACGGTCAGTGGCGTTCATGCCTGAA
>JAAYVR010000105.1 GCA_012517065.1 Verrucomicrobiota bacterium
CCATGAGCGTCCGCTAGCCAGAGCGGCGAGTTCGCAACGTAAAAGTACAAGTTAGCGCTTTCGTCCCGAGGCAAAGGATCCCTGTTCAACCACCTCTGTGAATATGGGTCATAGAACCTGTAGCCGTAGTAGTACAGACCGGTTGTGGCGGAGGAACTCAGGGACGACACCCACGGCTTGCTCGAAAACCGCATCACGTTTGACGTCAACAACGCTCCCGCACCTGCCAAATGCCGCCCGTACGGATCATAAATGTAACTGGCCTGCAATGTCCCACCACTGTCCGCCAAAGCCGTCACGTTCCCGTTCCCGTCGGCATGATAAAAGTTCTGGCAGGTCCAGTTTCCCGAACTGTACCCGTGGCTGCAAACCAAAATGTTGCTCCGGCCGATACGCGTTCGTTGATAGGCGGACTTGGACTGATGTCCGTAGGCGCTGAGGATTGAACTGGCACTGATCCGAACGCCTGTCGGAGTCCGAGGGGGGGAGAATTTGCCAGCGGTGTCTGACGCGGGGGGGGTACCTGCGCGATTATCTTTCCCCAAGGGATTCCTGGCTGGCTTATGCGGACAAGGTGCACGGACAGTCCAAGCTTGGCGGAGACTATCGCCTTGCGAATACATTTCCACCAATTCTCTGCTCGAGGATGGACGTTGTGCAGCATCGATCTTGTGCATGCTGATCTTCCAGTTAGTGCAGTCCTCTGAGAGAGATGTGCGGTATCTCCTGGAGTTCCCACGCAAGCAAACAGATCAATACCCAGCAAACCGCAAAGAAATTTAGGGCGTTGGAGAGCAGACAAAGGGCCACAACCTGCTCCTTACGGGCAAGCCATGTGCCTACCAAGAAGCCCGCCAACGGGACCAACAAGAGCCACGGGCTGTAATCCGTAATCAATTCACAAATTGTGATGACTTGCTCGCGCACCGGGTGAAAACGAAAGACTTCACGCTTAATCGCTGAATACGCAATGACAAAGAGACACGAGAGCAGCGCGTACATCACGGGCATCAATCTGTCTGCAGCAATCCGGGTTCTCATACAAGCGGTCATTGAGGCGTCTTTCCTCCCTTCTTTTTCCAGTCCTTCATAGCCTGCTCGTAGTGCTTGCGCCAGTCTGGCTTTCGACTGTCTATCTTGCGATTCTCGTTGTGAAACTCGAAGTAGTAGGTGCTGAGCAGGGTATCACTTCCGTTGCGGCGACATACTGCCACTGCGGTGCATTTGTATGTCCAAACTGTCAAAGGGTTGCCGTCGCCGGGTGAGTCAACATACGAGTACGGTGTTTTGCCTTGCGGAGTCATCTTGGGCGGGAGTTGGCCTGGTTTGGGGTCATTTGCATCCACGTGAACGTGTTGACCCGCCGGCCCAGTTGAGCTTATGGTTTGAAACAGAACGATCTCACCGCAGTCACATTCGCCGGGGTCCGGAATGTACTGCACTTCGAAACCTTCGGTAAGGGCGAATGCCTCTGCCTTGACGGTAACGTCCGGGTGGCTCAGATCGACGTCTGTTTCACTGATTCTCCATATCCCCTCACCAAATCGGTCAGCCCAGCCGAGCGGACAGTTGAAAACCGTTGTGTACATATTGACTCCACCAAGCTCTCCAACAGGGTCTCTGTTCAACCACCTCTGCAAATACGGGTCATAGAACCTGTAGCCGTAGTAGTACAGACCGGTTGTGGCGGAGGAACCCAGGAACGACACCCACGGCTTGCTCGAAAAGCGCATCGCGTTGCCCGAAGCCAGCGAACCGGACTGCGCAAGATACCGGCCGTACGGGTCGTAGATGTAACTGGCCTGCAACGTGCCGATGCTGTCCACCAACGCCGTCACATTCCCGTTCCCGTCGGCATGATAAAAGTTGTGATATGCCCAGCTCCCACTGCTGTATCCGTGACTCCGCGCCAACAATCCGCCAATCCCACCAGCGCCATCAACCGTCCCGCTCAAATCGCACCCGCGGGTGTAGGTCACCGTCGGCGTGTTGCCACTGTCGCGCTCCTGCACAATCAGCAGCCCGTCACAGAGGTACCGCGGTTCGCTGCCCAAGCTCCACCAGTAGTACTGCGCGTTCCACACGCAGTCCAGTTTGATCCGCAGCCACCCCTGACAGTCGTAGGTGTAGTAGTACGTCTTGGGTCCGTTGGCGTCATACACGCGGGAGACCATGTTGCCGTTGGCGCCGTAGGCGTATGCTATGACGTATTGGCCGGATGGTTGCGCGACGCAAATCCCTGCAATGCGACCGTAGCGGTTGGTGACCACGACGCCGTCAGAAGTCCAGGGACCATCCTCCGTGACAGTCTGTTGGCCGTTGCCCAGCACGGTGTGTATGTAGCGGGTTGTCCCAGCGGCATCAAGCATGTTCGTGAGCCGGTTGAGCGCGTCGTAGGCGAACCGGAGGTCTGTGCTGGAGGGATAATCGATGTTGGTGAGGCTGCCGACGGCATTGGAGTTGTAGAGGGTGTTGCCTTTGGCCAGGCTCCAGCGGCTGCTCAAGCGCCCGCTGGCGTCGTAGAGGTAGGCGAGGATGTGGGTGCCGCGCGCGTCCCATTTGCTGGCGACGCGGCCCTCGGCGTCGTAGGCCCAGGCGGTTGTCTGGCCCTTGCCGTCAGTGAGCGTCAGCAGATCGCCCGCGGCGTTGTAGATGAAGCCGCTGGTCGTTGGCAAAGTGCCACGCTGAATGTGTCTCGACAAACACAGGTGCGGCACCGTCCACCGACAGTAGTGTTGGATCGCGGTCAAGAACTGGCTCGCACACCAGTGTTGTAAGTGGGGCATGCTCGCCGCGGGCTGCAATTCAGACCAGCTTGAGTCAGTTGCGGGGACATTTTCATGGCGTGTTCTCACGGGCGAGGAAGAGCGCTGCTTTTCTGTTAGAAGGTTCTGTCGGTCAGCGGGCCGGATGCTGAAATGCCGGCAGACGCCGGTATAGGCAACGGAAGGTGTCCCCCTCGCTGCGCAGGTAGGTAATGTGCGCATAGCCATGCTTGTCAACCACGATCGTTGGAGACCGGACAATACCCGCTCCTTCGCTGACAGTGATGGGCGCCTGCCACTGGCCATTGATACGGCATGCAGTCTGAATCCTGTGTCGGGTTGCCCCATCGGGATACAGACGTTCAAGCCTCTTGTTCAATGCCCAAATGGCATAGGCAGTCCCCCTCGGATCAGTGTAAAGATCAAGATTTGGAGCGTCGGCAAGTAGTCCCACGCCTTCCGCCATCTGTGAATCGTAGCCGTCCCAATCTGCTAGCTTCAAAACCCAAGGCTTCTGGTCACCTCTCAGCTCAGCAACGTAAATGCCCTTTTCGTCCCAACTCCATAAGATACATGTGACGTCCTGAATCCGGGCAATCGAAACGTCCGTGAACTCGCACCAGTCCGAACCCGCTCCGGGACAGACAAGGCGGGGCACCGACCACTCTCCAGAAGATCGAAATGCACTGTAGTAAAGAGCGTTATGAATATACTTTCCCCGCGTCCATCGGCGTACCCATGCAGCCTCAATGTGGCGGCAACTCCCTGCAGTAAATGCTATCCGATGCACCCAGTGCCTTCCAGGCATTTCGACACTTACCAAACCGGAGTTTGTTGTTCCCAATAGAAAACCGGTGCACGTTTTCTCGAAGCTCTCGGGATCAGGCGCTGGGAATCCCCACTTCGTAAAGGGATAAACCTCAACGTAGCGACCTACAACAAAATACCGGTCAACTCCGTCGGCCCAGGGCAGAGCATCTTCGATTTCCAGCCCCCTGCGGGCCCACTCCGGTGGAAAGCGCAGTTGGTATGATTTCAGAGGTGTAAGGTTTGCGGACACTAGATCGATTCCGATCACTTCCAGGGCAACGGACCTTGGTCTCCACGGTTCCCGACCCTGCTCAAAAACAGGCCTGGCTCGGAGAAGGACGGGATGGTCGTGGGCGAAGTGCAGCCTGTTGATCCATTGCCAATTACCCCGGGAATTGGGCACCTCGCAAGTTAGCCTTTTCGCCCGATCGTTAGTAAATTGCCATACTTGGAGTTCACCCTTGTCATCCACGTAGGTTGCCAGCAGACCTCCTTTGTCAAGCGATGTCAGAGAGGCGAAGGGACGCTTCACGTTGCCCCGGAGCCAGTGCTTCTCGATCTCCCACGTCATCGGCTCCGCAGAAAAGCTGACTTCCACCGACTGAACGGTTTGGTGCAGAGCCTCCGAGGTTGTGGCTCCGGCACCTGCTCCAGCCAGAACAGGTGTCAATGCCAGAATGGCCATGGCTTTAGACCCGTGTCTTAACTTCTCTCTGATGTGCATTTCGAGACGCTACTGACATCACCTTCGCAAGGGGCGCTTGAGCTTTGGCAATTCGCCGCAATTCTGCTTCCACTTCTCTTCCCATTTCTCGGTCCAACGCTTCATGTCATCCAAGGCAGTTTGGTCTGGATGCTTGTCAGGACATCGCCCGCAAATCGTCTCCGGTGCGTGGCCTATTGGCCAAGGCCGGTTTGCGTACGGGTGGTGCGCGAACCAGTCCTGCCCTTGATGCATGCGACTCTTGAAGCGCTGGAAGTTGCAATCCCGCACAGCTTTCTCCAGCTCGGCATCCACTTCGTCCAACCGCTTACGGAAATGCCGCCAATAGGACCACGGCCACCATGAGGCACGCCAGCCGCAGTCCTCGTCGGAGTAAATCCCGTGTACCTTCTTGCCATACAGACCGTGCGGATCGATTTCCCCGACGGCATCGTTTTCCGCGATGCAATAGAGGTTGACACCCGCTTCCTCGCTTATCGGGTCCCGATTCAACCACCTCTGCAAATACGGATCGTAAAACCTGTAACCGTAGTAGTACAGCCCGCTTGTTGCCGACGTACCCAAAAACGACACCCACGGCTTGCTCGAAAATCGCATCACGTTTGCAGTGAGCAACGTTCCGGTGCCGGTCAGGTATCGGCCGTACGGATCATAAATGTAACTGGCCTGCAATGTCCCACCACTGTCCGCCAAAGCCGTCACGTTCCCGTCGGCATGATAAAAGTTGTGATATGCCCAGCTCCCACTGCTGTACCCGTGACTCCGCGCCAACAATCCGCCAATCCCGCCAGCGCCGTCCAGACTCCCGCTCAGGTCGCGACCACGGGTGTATGTCACCGTCGGCATGTTCGAGCCGTCCCGCTCCTGAACGATCAACATCCCATCATACAGGTATCGTGTCTCACCGCCGCTCCCGTACCACCCTCCGCCAGGCCAAATGTAATTGCGCTTGATCCGCATCCGACTCTTGCCCTCACAAAAGCTGTTTTAGTACTTGCACGATTTTGCCTGTTGGAAGGATGCACACCGCCTTGCCAAGGATGTTGCGTTCATTTACTAAACCGACGCTCCGTGAATCTACAGCATTCGTCTGGCAAGCCAGCAAAACATACATGTTGCTTGGAACAACTGCGTGCGTATTGCTGCTTACATTTACAGGATGTCGCGATTGGTCAATCAATTGTGTGCCCACCAGTTGCCAGGTGGGGCATTCTGAATGGCCCCGCCAACGAAAGCCTGGCCGTCAGATTCCCGCCGCATTTGCTCGGTGCCCAGGTCCAAGAACCACCGCCGTTTGCCATTCTTGAACACAGCAACCCCGTTCGATTGATTGCGTAACACATAATTTGGGCGATACAGGTCCTCAAAGTCTAACAGGAAAGCCCGCCAAGGTCCCGCTCCCTTCCGAAAGAACAACCCGGTCGCGAATGGCTCGGTGACCGTCCATGTCTTGCGCTGCCATATTTGGAATTCACAATCCCCAAACCGCCAACTTCCCACATGGACTTCGTCACCTTGGCGCCTCCAGGGCTGCAGGTTCCACAAGCACCAGAGGATTAGCAGCGTGGCGGACAATAGCATCAAAGCCAGAATCTTTTGCATAGCCACCCCTGTTTAAATTCTTTTCACTGCACGTCACCATTTCCAGCGGTAGTCGGGAGAAGGGGGAGGATTTCCCAACGGCCCCCCTCTATGACGTGCTAAATCACCCGGATAGCGCGGTCCAGGCGCCTGTGCACGGGGCCCTTGCCTTTCTGGTGTCCAAGCCCGATCATCTTTGCCCTTACAACCCTCCTTTTTGCATGTGATAGTCTCGAAATCGCTGATCCAGTAAAACTTCCCATTGCAGGTCATGCCATCGCAGTCGTCATCGACCACGAAAAGACCCTCCTTCGTGCACGCCCCAGGCGTCAGAAGTTCCCACGTGCCATCAACAAGAGCATATTCGTCGTGGTCCGTTTTGTTGCAGCACTTCCCGTCGATGAACAACGTGCTCAAGCCGCTACGATCAGCCTTGCCAATAGGATCATTTTCGACAAAGCAAGACAGATTCCTTCCCGCCGCCAGTTCTGCAGGAACGGAGTCCAGTAGCGGCGCCTTCTTTCGAGCCAATCGCCGAACCAGTTCAAACCCAGCTTCTCTCAGGGGATCCCTACTCAACCACCTCTGGAGGTACGGGTCATAGAACCTGTAACCATAATAATACAGCCCGCTTGTTGCCGACGTGCCCAAAAACGACACCCATGGCTTGCTCGAAAATCGCATCACGTTCGCTGTGAGCAACGTTCCACTGCCGGTCAGGTATCGGCCGTACGGATCATAAATGTAACTGGCTTGCAACGTGCCGCTGCTGTCCACCAAGGCCGTCACGTTCCCGTTCCCGTCGGAATGATAAAAGTTGTGATATGCCCAGCTCCCACTGCTGTATCCGTGACTCCGCGCCAACAATCCCCCAATCCCGCCAGCCCCATCAACCGTCCCGCTCAAATCGCGCCCGCGGGTGTACGCCACTGTCGGCAGGTTCCCACCATCACGCTCCTGAACAATCATCAGCCCATCGTACAAATACCGTGTCTCACCCCCGCTTCCATACCATCCTCCGCCTGACCAAATGTAATTGCGCTTGATCCGCAGCCGACTCAGCCCGTCATACACGAACTCCACCTTGAACCTGTACGACTCGGGCGTGTAGTAGGTGTCCGTTTGCACACATGTCAGCCGGTTCTCGTGATCGTAGCTGTAATAGAGCTCTTTCCACGGAATGTTCCCGGACGCAACCCTGCTGACCAGATTTCCCCGCCGATCGTACGAGGGCACCGAATCAGGGATCAGGGTCAACTGGTTGAGCACGTTCACAGTGAAAGTCTCAACAGTCGTGTTGTTTGTCCGTTTGACAAGATTCTGCGCAGGATCGTACCCGTAACTCCATTTCTGGCTTGTCACCGGTGTGCCATCGGGCTTGTGCGTCCATGCCTTGATCAATTGCCCCGCAGGATCGTACTCGGCCAAAATGTAGCCATTGTATGCGGACAAGGCACTGTTGGTCCTGCCAATCAGCGTGCGTTGGTGTGCTTGGTTGTACTGATACCCGTACGCGTTGAGGATCGACCCGCCGCTTGTCCGCAGCTCGGTCCGGCTCACACGCGCGAGACTGTCGTACTGGTTTGTGATGTAGCCGCCACCGGGCAGACCGATCGACACCGGCAAAGACGACGCACTCT
This sequence comes from Verrucomicrobiota bacterium, assembly GCA_012517065.1. Lineage (GTDB taxonomy): Bacteria > Verrucomicrobiota > Verrucomicrobiia > Limisphaerales > J093 > JAAYVR01. The sequence goes on from JAAYVR010000105.1 coordinate 7,521, forward strand.
GCGCAGCGTAATTGTACGTGAACGTACCGGCAGTTCCGCCGACCACTGCCCATCGGCCCGCACTGTCCCATGCGTTTGTCACAAGAAACTGACCGCTCGGCTGCGCAATCGCCAGCGCTGAGCGCAGACCGTACCAGTTGGTGACGATCACGTCATCGCTGACCCACGGACCGTCTTCGCGGAATGTGCGCATGCCACTCCCGAGTACAGCATATGTGTACTTGGTCTGGCCCAACCCGTCAATCCGATTTGTCAGCCGGTCGAGTACATCATACTGGTTTGTGACTGATGCTGTACCGGCAGGATAGTTGATCTGTGTGAGGTTGCCCACAGCATCGTAGTTGTACGTGGTTGTGTATCCGTTCGTGTTCGAACCTGTCCCTGTGCGAGTGAACCTGCAGGTCAACCAGCCGTTGGCGTTGTACCAGTAAAGCAGATCGGCTGTGGTTTGACCCTGATACCATTTCTCAGTCACACGGCCTTCGGTGTCGTATTTCCAGGTGGTGGTATTGCCCTTCCCGTCGGACAAACTGGCCAGATCGTCACCAGGTGTCCATGTAAAGCTGTTTGTGAATACGCCAACCTGGACCTCGTTTGTCTTGCGCCCGGCGGCATCGTATGCCCACAAGGTCACGTTCCCGATCTGGTTTGTGTAACTGGTTGGACTGCTTAGGCCGGGACTGTATCCCCATGATTCGGTGCCGTTGTCGGCAAGCGTGATGCGCCGGATCAATCGCCCGAGAGCATCGTAACTGTTGGTCACCGTTACTCCGTTTGCGTCGGTGTTGAGGATCATTCGGTCGTGGTGGTCGTAGGCGGCCCATAGTAGAATGCCTGCAGCGTTTTCGACAGCATACAGCCTGTCCAGGTTGTCGTAGTAATTTGTGGTTGTGCCGTAGGGCCGTCCGACAATTGCAAGCCGGCCCAATGGATCGTATGTGTTGGTGATGGAAGTGCCGTCGGGCTGGATGGTTAGTAGCAGCCGACCGGCGTAATCGTACTGATATTGCACGGTCTCGGCCACCGGCGTTCCATAAGCACGGGTCACCGAGTCCGGTCCTCCACAGCTACAGTACGTGTACCGGGTTTCACGCCCGAGCGGATCGATGAGCCTGATGAGCTGCCGCAGGCCGTTGTACTCGTAATAGGTCCAGTTGCCGAGCCGGTCTCGGGCTGCGGTTCGGTCAAGGAGCATTGCACCGGCGCCGTTGGTATAGGCGTACTGGATGTATGTGCTGTCTGGGAAATCGATCCTGGTGAGCCGGCCCAGATTGTCAGTTGTGAAAGTGCGCGTTAGGCCGCGCGGATCGGTGTGTGTTCGGACCCGGCCATTCTGCCAAGTGTAACTGTTGGTGCGGAAGGGACTGGTGCCAAACAGATCAACTGTGTACGCAAGCCAGTTGCCGCTGTAGTAATTCGTTGAGGCAAGCCCGCTTGGATACGTGATGCCCAAAAGCCGGTGCCCGTTTGCGTCGGAGTCATAATAATACCGCCTGATCTCGCCTATGGCGTTTGTGATGGCAACCGGCAGGTGCGGGTGGTTGGAGTCGTAGGCGTAACCACTGGCAACCAGTCCATCGGGGCCGATGTGGGCCAGAAGGTCAAGCCCGTCAGATGAATAAATGAACTTGTTGCTGTGAACCCGTTCAGTATCGTTGATGTCGATCCAGCGCTCGATGAGGTTTGTAGTGTGGCCGAAGAAATTGCGCTGATGCCACTGGTACCATGTCGAGCCATCAGGCATAACGCGCGCGATGACGCTGGGCTGTATGCTGGAACCTTCCTGGTGCGGAGAAGGTTTGTTGTCGTGGCCGTACCATGTGATTGCGCCTGCGTTTGTGCCATCAGGACTTGGCGATTGTTCCCAAGAGAAGCTGCTCCCAATCCATCGTGGAGACTGTTCTTGGGCCAGGAGCCAGTGTCGGGTCCGGGCTAAAAGGAAATCACGGGCGGCGAGCAGCGCCAAATTTGTTGTCGAAAGCTCGGCTGCCTGTGCGGCGGCCCAGTAATGGCTGTTGCCGACGTTCCGGTCGTAAATGTCGGCAGCGTTCTCGACAGGCAGGTCCTGAGGTATCTCCTGCTCGTCAAACGAGTCCGGGAAATTTGGGTTGCCCGTGCCTGCTGCGCCTTTGTAGTACATGGCGGCAACCTTCTGGCCTTCCGGCAACACAACCACGACTCCACGGGTGTAAGCCTGTTCGTCACTCGGGTCTTCGTTCTCGGTAATATGGAAATCTGTCGAGCCGTACGGGGTGGTCAGGCGCCAAAGACGGAGCGGCGGTTCCTGGCCTGAGTACTGGAAGCTGCTTTCAATGCCAGCCACGTCAACAAGAGTGGTCAGGTAGCCGTTGGCGTCGTAGTAAAACCGCGCTGTTCGGCCATACGGGTCGGTGATGCTGGTTACCAGCATCGGATAATAGGCGTTGGTATAGGCAAACGTGCTCGTTAGGCCGGTGGCATCAGTCAGTTGTGTAAGCTTTGCCCGGGTCTGGTACCATCCGTACTCCGGGCAATAATAGTCTTGGACCTGGTAAGCAAACTGAACAGCAGAACCCGATGGTTCGATGTAGGAGCTCAGCAGGTAATGCGTGCCCCAGTACCCATATGCTTCCACTGCTCGGGCGTACCGGTACCGGTGGCCGTTCGGGTACTGAAGTTCCCAGCCGATGAGCTCTTGGCCGACGCGCAACCGTTTCAGGACAGCTCCAGTGTCGTGGTCGGGATCGCTGCTGTCCTGGTCGGGTTCCAGCCTGAGCTCCATGTAGCCACGCTCGGGCGTTCTTATGACGATCCAATCCGGAATCCCATAATAAGGGTCGCCCTCCTCATGGTACAGATAGCTGAACCATGTGCTCGCCCAGCCGACACCGAATGAACTGCCGGCCAGCGCGTGCGGATATGGCGGCAGAAGATCAAGCTCACACAGACCGGCATCCCAGGGATCGATCTCGCCCCCGGGCCGTGCATCACGCAGTTTGTAGTTCAGACCCAACCGGACTTTTGGTCCCCACGCAGGCGCATAGCCCCATGGCTCGTCTTCCAGCCACACGTTGATGAATGGCTCTGATACACGCCAGCGCGGCATGCCGCCCGGACAAAAACATGGTCCCACCATGCAGAAGCACAGCGGACCTTGCGGACCACAACAGCCTCCATTGGATTCTGAACCGCTACCGCCGCCACCGTCAGCCCCGCCCCCACCTCCGCCACCTCCGCCACCTCCGCCACCTCCGCCACCGGGACCTCCACCATCCTGCGTGCAGCAAGGCGGCGGTGGCGGACATTGATGATCCCACGCATCTGCCGGGAGTCTTCCGTAGCTTCGTCCCACGACACTGGCAGCCTCCGCAGCGGTGGCAGACCGCCAGCCCACAGGCAGAACGCCGCTTGGGACCAAACAGTAGCCCGTTGTCTCCTCTTCCAGCGCCTCGGCGCTCATCCATATCCGACCCCTTGTCGGGTCTTGAACCCAAAAGCCACTTCCCTGCTTTCCAACCACTGTCCGCCAGAGGTTCTCCTTCAGATGCACCACGGCAGGCAACACCCAGTCCGAACCCGGAGCGCGCACTGCAGCTTGGATCCCCAGACCGTGCTTGCGCCCAATCTCCTCCAACCGTGCCAGGGTGAACCCTTTCCCATCTGCGACTGTTGCACCGGCCAAAACCGAATCCGCGGAGAGCGTCTTTGTGGCCATGCTACGGGCAAGAGCGTTCAAAGCGTGTGCGCCGCACAACATCGAAGCCAGCGCAGGGTCTTGCCGTGTTTGAATCCACCCTTCGCGGATCGATCGCCACACTGCGCCAAGGGCTGGTGACCGCGGCCAGCGACCTTCAGCCTGAAACATGAGCTCGTCGAGAGCCTCGATCCGGCCCAATTCGAGCAGCCCCGTCGCCAACGCGATTTGCGCGCCGTCAGCGAATTGTCGCCCCAGCGGAACCGACGGGTCTTGCGATTGATTCCATGCCGCTGTGAGGTGTGGCAGCGCCCGGCTCCAGCGCGCCTGTTTTTGGTAATAGGCGCCGAGGCTCATGTGGATCGACAACTCCCATCGGCTCCCCGGGTAATCAGCAATGAATTGTTCAAGGTCGTTGAACATTGCCTCACGCGCCGCGCGGCGCTCTGATGCGGAGCTGCCGGCGAGATTTGCTGCCGCCCAAATGGCAGCGTGATGTTGCATGAGACTTTCCAAGGCCAGATCGGCTTCCGTAAGAGCTGAAGTGTTATCAGACGACCGAAGGAAAAGAAACTTTCGCAGGGCCTCGGGGGAATTTTGCGTCTGGGCAATGTTTACCGAAAACACCAGCGCAACAAACAAAAGCTTCCAGCCTATCTTGTTGGCCGGAATTGTTGGCCGGAATTGTTGGCCGGAATTGTTGGCCGGAATTGTTGGCCGGAATTGTTGGCCGGAATTGGAGGACTCTCTCGAGTTCATACAACGCTTGAATCAGATTCCTCAGGATTTGTCAAGACAATTTTTCTCACCCGAGACAGCTCAACTTTGTGAATCTGCGTGCAAGAGCTCATTCCTGCCAGTCAATGCGAGTGGCCAACTCCGGGCCATTTTGCAGCGTTCAAATTACCGCTTGTCACCGCCAATATTGCTCGGGCAAACCAAAACTCTTCCAACGTGGTTGCAGGGCCGTGTGCAGGCGGCGAAGGCGCTGAGCCGAGCCACACCTACACCAAACTGCTTTCCTCAGTCTCTCGCCGGCTGGGAGCACGCCCCCAGCCTCAACATCCGGGGGCGTCTAATCAATCACCCCGCTGGCTCCTAATCATCGCCAATTGTCCGAAACGTGCACGCTTTCTGCCGGCCACTGACCAGCTCCATAAGCTGACGCTTCGAAGCATAAAACCACACACCATTGACAACCACCTTGTACCCGTTGCCAGCCTTGGTCGCGCAAAACGTCGCAGTGTGTGTCTTGTCAAATTCCTCTTGCGATTTCGAAGCATGAAGTGATGGGAGCTTTGCAGGAGTTTGTGCGGCAGGGCCGTGCAAGGCGGGCTTCATTGCCAGGGGATGAACAGATGCTTCGTGAGCCAAATCAGGGAGTTCCACAAATCAAGCTTGAGGTGGATTGAGAAGTGCCCTGCACCCAACCGATCCCCGAGCACGCATCAGATGAGCGCCGTCGTTCTCTCGGCAAGTCCATTACCGCATGTTCAGCGGGATAACACGCGAGTGAACAAAGCCTCACTCGCCCACTCCGCGGCCCAAGCAACCGGTGTGAACTACTGCCTCTTCTGCAATAGAGCTATTCCGTGTTCGTTGCGGGCGCGGGTCAATTCCACACCTTTAATCTCGGCCAAGACAATCTCGGCGAGGTAACAGACTACTGAACCTTCCTCGAGATGTGCGGCGTAGGCCCTGTTCATATCCTGGAAAACCATGTGAAAATGTGGTTCCCCATCTGCAACCACACCGTCCACTGCGGCCAATTCCATCGGCCCGTCAACCTCTATCACTTCGTCCCTTGGTTTTGTGTCTGTTGTTATGATTCTGTGGAACCGTGCCTTTTGAAAGGTCCCGATTGCGCTGACGAGCACAGCGTTCTTGACGCCGAGCTGCTTGAGTTTTTCGCGAATGCCTTCGAGGAGTTTCTCGCCCCGGTCGAAGCTCAAGATGATTATTCTGCCAAAGCCTTCGCTGATTATTGTTCGCATGGGATGTGTAGAATTGGCATCTTCCGAGACCACTGACTTTGCAGCCACCACGCTTGCGGTTGCTCCAAAGACGAGTGCGCGCAGAAAGAGCCTGCGGGATTCGTGAATAACACTCGGCACTTGTCCGGTTGCTTTCAAAGCATTGGCAGTTTGTTGATCTTGGTTTGAAAATGGCAAGGAGATTTGTGTAAATCTGGGGGCCGGGCATGAACGGGGCTTTGCCAATTTACGAGCTGGAAGAGCATCTTGTGGGTGCGTTGCGGTCGGTTCGGCGCGTTGTGTTGCAGGCGCCGACCGGTTCGGGCAAATCCACCCAGGTTCCTCAGATGCTGCTCAAGCACGGACTGCTTGGGGCAGGCCAGGTTGTAACTCTGCAACCGCGTCGTTTGGCTGCGCGTTTGCTCGCTGGCCGGGTGGCCAAAGAAATGGGGGTGAACCTTGGCGGTCTTGTTGGGTATCAGATCAGGTTTGACGATTGCACATCGGCTGGGACGCGGATTCGGTTTGTCACCGAAGGTGTTCTGCTGCGGCAGATGGTGAGGGACCCGGCGTTGTCGGGTGTTCAGGCTGTCATCTTCGATGAGTTTCACGAACGGCATTTGTTCGGTGACATAACGCTGGCGCAGGCGCTGGTGCTGCAGGAACAAGTCAGACCGGACCTTGTGCTCATCGTAATGTCAGCAACGCTCGAGGAAAAGTCGCTCGAGAACTACCTTGCGCCATGCGCAGTGCTGCGATCGGAAGGCCGCGTTTATCCGGTGGAAGTCGAATATGTCAACATCCGGTCCCAGCATCCTCCTCCGGTCTGGGAGATGGCGTCTCAAGCGTTTGCGGAATACGCGCGCAGCGGCGGAGAAGGCGACGTACTGGTTTTCATGCCGGGGGCATACGAAATCCAGCAAACGATAGAAGCGTTGCGCGGGTTGCCTGAAGCCCGAGGACACGTTCTTCTGCCGTTGCACGGTGAACTGCCACCGGCGGATCAGGATGCTGCAGTGGCGCGATACGACCGCCCGAAAGTGGTTGTTGCCACAAACGTAGCTGAAACATCGATAACCATCGACGGTGTCCGGCTTGTGATTGACAGCGGGCTCGCGCGGGTTCTGCGCCATGACCCGCGCAGGGGGATAAACACCCTGTTGATCGAGAAAATCAGCAGAGCATCTGCTGATCAACGAGCCGGACGTGCAGGACGCACAAGCCCGGGCCGATGCATTCGGTTGTGGACTGCTGCGTCGCACGGGGAGCGGCCTGCGCACGACACGCCTGAGATAAAACGACTGGATTTGGCGGAGGTTGTGTTGACGTTGGCCGCTGCGGGAGTGAGAAATCCGCGCCGTTTTCGATGGCTTGACCCGCCGCCTGAGCAGGCTTTGTTGCATGCTGTCGAGCTGCTGACCGATTTGGGCGCCATCCGAACCGTCGATCCCGCCATGGGCACGATCGAAATCACACCGCTGGGACTTAGAATGCTGGTGTTTCCTGTGCACCCTCGGTACGCCCGGATGTTGCTGGCAGCTCATGACCGACGCTGTGTGCCACAGGCGTGTTTGATCGCCGCCCTGACGCAAGGACGCGATCTGTTGGTTCGGCGCACCGGTCGGGAAGTGAACGAGTTTCGAGACGAATATTTTGGCGAGCGGGCCGAATCTGATTTTTTTATTCTCATGCGTGCATGGAGTTACGCGGCGGGCAACGGATTCAGCGCCGGAGCGTGCCGGAGGGCGGGCATTGACCCTGTGGCCGCCCGCCAAGTTGGGCCGTTGCGCGATCAGTTCATGCGGATTGCGCACGAGGAAGGGCTCGATACCGAAGCGAGTCGCGTGGACGACAAAGAAATCCAGAAGTGCATCCTCACGGCGTTCCCGGACCGATTGGCGAGGCGGGTCGATCAAGGCACGCTTCGCTGCGAACTGGTCCACGGCAGGCGCGGTGTTCTTGCCCGCGAGAGCGTTGTGCACCACAGTCGGTTCTTCGTCGCCGCCGAGGTCCGAGAAATACAATCATCAGACGGATCGGTTCAGACGATTCTGTCCCTTGCAACTGCGGTGGAACCGGACTGGTTGACCGAGCTTTTTCCGGACGAAATTGAGCGGGTGCATCGGGCCAGTTACGATCCGGTGAGCAAGCGCGTTGTCGCCGAAGAAGCGGTTTGTTTTTGCGGTTTGACAGTCGAAACTCGCAAATGCGATCCCACGGCCGATGAATCGGCGCGCTTGCTTGCGGCGGAGATTGCAGCTGGTCGGCTTTCGTTGCCCGGGTGGGATCACGGCGCCGAGCAATGGGTTTTGCGGCTGAGGCTGCTGAACACGCATTGCCCCGAGCTTGGGTTGCCGGAGTTCACTGAAGCGGATCGGCAAACACTCCTCGAGCACATCTGCCACGGCGCGGCGTCGTACAAGGAAATCAAGAATCGCGACGTCAAAGGCGAGTTGAAGTCGTGGCTGTCACCCGCCCAGCAAGCGCTCATGGACAAGCACGCGCCTGAGCGGGTCCAATTGAGCAACGGGCGCACGCCAAAGGTTGTATATGTTGCTGACGGCCCACCATACATTGCGTTGCGAATACAGGAGATTTACGATGTGACGGCTGTTCCGAGGATAGCGCTTGGCCGGGTACCTATTGTCATACACGTTTTGGCACCCAACATGCGACCGGTGCAAATCACGCAAGACATTCAGAGCTTTTGGAACGAGCATTATCCGAAAATCAAATCTGAACTGCAGCGCAAGTATCCAAAACACTTGTGGCGCTGAAAATGAGCTCATCGAACGACACAACGGGCAATCATTCCACATCGGTCGCCGGGCAGGTTCCTGCCAATGCCGCGTTTGTGACCCTCCATTGGTCAGTCGTGCTGGCAGCATCACGCCAAGCAGACACTGCACAGTCCCGTAGCGCGCTCGAAGAGCTGTGTCGTACATATTGGTTTCCACTTTACAATTACGTCAGAAGACGCGGGTACACACCGGAGGACGCGTGCGACCTGACGCAGGAGTTTTTCGCCCGTCTGTTGGAACGACACTGGTTGGCGCGGGCAGATAGAAGCAGGGGCAGGTTTCGGACCTTTCTTTTGACCGCCATGGAAAGGTTTCTTGCCAACGAATGGGACAAGGCACGCACACTCAAACGAGGCGGCAACCGCCAATTTGTCCCGGTGCAGCTTGATACCGCCGAAACCCGCTACGGCACCGAACTGGCCGACACACACGCCAGAACAAGCCTTCGAGCGCCATTTTGCCGTTGGCCGCAATGGGTTTGGTGCTGGTGGGCATGATCCTGCCGATAGCACTTATGCCCGAGCTGTTCGGGCGTCGGGAACAAACTCCACCGGCAGCCTTCTCCCTGGACCAGGCCGTGAAAGCTGTCGAAGACTACGGCGGCTTCGTCAAGCGAGACCCTCTTGGACGGGTATTTCAGGTTAACCTTGTGTATGACGAAGACGCACAAGGGAATCGGCGCGAATGCGCGAACACCTCCGACAGAATCGCAATGGTTTTGCCCGCATTTGGCGATCTTGAAGAATTGATGCTTCGAGGGCCACAAGCTTCCGACTTCGCCATGCAATATGGCAACCTTGAAAACCTCGGGGTGCTTGACATCTATGGCGCACGCGTCTCAGAAGAGACCGTTCAACAAATTCAGCGCAATTTGAAAAAGCTAGGAGTTTTCTTCAAGTGAACGCGTGGGGCACCGCACAGAGGTTTTGCCATTAAACATCACGGAAGTCTCTGAACTTGGACATTGGTCTATGCCCTGAGCTATTTGGCGAGGTCGAGGAACACGATAACGGATGGATTGCCGACAGGGATGTAATGGCCAGTGAAATGAAGTTGGCCGGTGTTGCGATCGACTTGGAACACAGTGACGTTGTCGGCCCGCTGGTTGCAGGAATAGAGAAACCGCCCCGTGGGATCAAAGCCGAAGCTCCGTGGATAGTCCCGCGGGTCCATTCTTCTGCGACGAATGCCAGTTCCCCGTCACTACCGACCGAAAATACAGTAATGCTGTCATGCAAACGGTTGCCCGCATAGATAAACCGGCCGTCATTGGAAACCAAAATCTCAGAGCAGAAGTTGCTTCCGGCAAAACCATGCGGCAGGCTGGAGGTTGTCTGCCGCGAACTCAGCCGGCCCGTTTCGGCGTTATAGTCAAACAAGACGATGGTTGAGCCCTCTTCCTGGATGGAGTAAAACCAACGTCCATTGGGATGGAACACAAAATGCCGTGGCCCATCGCCCGGCGGCAGCGAGACGGCGGGTGGATCGTTTGGTATTAACAAGCCGTTCTGTGCATCAAACTTCCAAACAAAGATCAAATCCAACCCCAAATCGATGTGCAAAACGAAACGGCCTGAAGGGTCGGACTGAATCATGTGCGCATGTGTTCGGTCGTGTCCGCTGAACGCGAAGCTTCCGGGGGGCGCGTTGACGGCTTTTCGCGGTCCCACCGTGCCCGCGTCTGTTTTGATGTCGGTGGCGGTCCCCAAGCGGCCGTCGGGCAAAATCGGCAGCACCGCCACAGAACCACCAAAGTAATTCGCGACGAACAAGAACTTGCCGGATGGGTGAATGCTCACGTAAGTGGGACCAGCGCCGCCGGACGGAACGGTGTTAAGCAAACTCAACTGTCCGTTGGCCCGGTTGATGGCGAAGGCGCTCACAGTGCCTTCTTTGCTTGCGCCGACGCGGTCTGTCTCGTTGGCGGAATACAGACGGGTGCCAGCAGCGTTCAAAACCAGACAGCTTGGGCTGGTTCCCAACTCGTACACGCCACAGGCTGTCATCGCCCCCGTGGCGCGGTCCACCTGAAACAGGTGAATGCCGCGGCCATTTCCGGGCGGCAGGTCAACCTGGGTCGGCAGCACATCGCGCAGTGGCGAGCTGAATGTACCGACGTAGGCAATCAGCGGGGCTTCGACTGCGGCCGACTCTGCCAGAATCATTCCTTCGACGAAATGTGCGCAAGCGGAGAAAACGATGGCTGTACGGAGAAATGAACGACGCGATGCTTTGCGTGAGACTGGACGGATAACAGGTTGCATATTGGCTGATCTTTACCGCGCTGAGCGCCACAAGCAGGTGGCGACGCTCTTATGTGGTAGCGTGGGATGGAAGGACCAACTTCCGGATTTGGTGGCGATGCGGCTTGGTTCGGCGGCTGCGTTTGCCGACACCATAACAACACCTCCATCGGGCTTAAGAAAGGCGACATGACCAAACCAGCGGATTTGGGGTGCGATCGAATCCACCCGCACGGCGCCGCGCTCGAGGAACTTCATGAATTGGCCCTTCATGTAATAGTCTGAATTGCAGCGAACATTGTTAGGTTCGTTTTAGTATGGGCCATCGAACTTTGCCAGTGCGCATTTCAGGCGCTGAGCCCGGAAATCTCATCGCTCAACCCCTCGGATGCCGATATGGGTAGAGCCGGTGGTCTCCCACCGGCTCCCCCACAGACCCGTGCGAGCGGTTTTCCCGCACACGGTTCTTCCGGTTACGGCTTCGCACCGTAGATGCTCTGAACAATGCGCACCGGCGGAAATACAAATGTCTCATCCA